>NZ_JACJRF010000012.1 GCF_014697105.1 Anabaena subtropica FACHB-260
TCTTAGGTAGACTACTCATATTTTCTACAACTACTCAACCTGATCTAGATTAAAATCTAGTCCAGATTACTCAAAAGCTCTTTAGATTTTCTTTACGAATCACCTCTAACGCACCTTCACACAAAAGCGATCGCATAATGAATATGATCTTAGGCGATCACTTTTGTGTTTCATAAATACACAAGTTGAAAATTTTCGTGCTGAACCTATATCCCACCTAGAAATTACTATGTAAACGCTCTATGGAGAGGGTTTTTTATATTTGTCCAACTCACATTAAATCAGATGCAAACAATAGCAAGCAGTCATAAATAAACACAAAAAAGGAGTCTAATTAGACTCCTTTTTTCAAAAATTACAAAGGGGATAAAATCCCTAGAAAGCAGAAAACTATTTTAAGAATACTTTCTGCTTCCCTCCTTCTGCCTTAATTACTTAACTGTTACCTTACCACCAGCTTCTTCAATCCGCTTCTTAGCATCTTCAGCAGCATCCTTAGCAATAGCTTCCTTGATAGCCTTAGGCGCAGCTTCTACTAAATCTTTAGCTTCTTTCAAGCCTAGACCAGTGATTTCGCGGACAATCTTCAATACGGCAATCTTCTTATCAGCAGGAACAGATTCGAGAACTACATCAAACTCGGTTTTTTCTTCTACTACTTCAGCAGCAGCAGCAGCACCGGGAGCAGCCATCATCATCATTCCACCAGCTGGAGCAGCAGCACTAACGCCGAAAGCCTCTTCGATTTGCTTAACTAATTCAGCAGCTTCTAACAAAGACAAGGATTTCAATTGATCCAAAATTTGATCGGTTGCAGCAGACATTGATATAACTCCTGTAAAGTTGATTTAGTTATTTGTTCGGTGTCAGTTGTCAGTAATTAGTTATCAGAACTAACTACTAATACTAATTAGGAAGCGCTGTCAGAGCCACCATTTTCTTTGTCAGCGACAGCTTGCAATGCACGCGCCAAGCCCCCAGGAACTTCGTTGATACCCACAGCAATCTTGGTCGCCAAAGCGTTGATAGCTCCAGCGATTTGACCCATGAGTTGTTCCTTAGATGGCAAGTCTCCTAGAGCCTTGACATCTGGTTCTTTGAGTAAGCGTCCTTCCAGAACTCCACCGCGAAGTTCGGTCTTCTTGGTAACTTTTTGGAAATCCTGGTAAGCTTTAATTGCTCCAGAGAAATCTTCTTTAACTAACAAAAAGGCTGAAGAACCTTTGAGCAAATCTGACAAAGCTTGCCATTTTTCATCGTCTCGAATGGCAATACCCATCAAAGTATTTTTAGTTACTTTGCAGACAGTGCCAGTTGGTCGCAGCCGCCGCCTTAAGTCGGAAATTTCGGCAACTGTTAGCCCCTGGTATTCAATTACCAGTGCCAAAGTTGACTCGCTCAAAGTTTCTTTGAGGTCAGCTACGATTTCTTGTTTATTTTCTAGCGTTCTACCCATGTTGGTTTCACCTCCTCAAAATAATCTTCGATTTCTCTCGTGATGATTTTTATCTGACCAGGGTACAACAATAAACCCCAGCTATCTCAGCCGGGGTTTAGTATCAAGACTCTCGCTGTCATAGTGACACAGTGTTTTTGTGGCACTTTCGGCAATAGAGCTTTTACCTCGGCAGGATATTTAAGCGAATAGCACCTGCTGTCTCCGGCTTTGCATATTTAGTTTTAGTTATTGGTCATGAGGTAATGGCATTGTATTCATTACCTATTACCTAACTTATGCAGCTTCAGTCAGTTTATAATCTCTCAGAGCGTTTATATCGAGTCTAATAGATGGCCCCATTGTGGCAGATACATAAAATGTCCGCCAGTAGCGTCCTTTGGCTCCTGAAGGACGGTTACGGTCAATCGTCTCTTGTAACGCCTTCAGGTTCACCAACAAATCTTCCGGCGAGAAGGATGCCTTACCAAACATAACATGGACAATACCTGTACGGTCAGCCCGGAATTCTAGTTTACCAGCTTTGAATTCAGCGATCGCACTTCCTATGTCAAATGTGACTGTACCACCTTTTGGTGAAGGCATTAAACCACGAGGGCCTAATAGCTTACCAAGTTTTGCTACCTGTGGCATCACATCTGGAGTGGCAATTAGCTTATCAAAGTCCATTCTGCCTTTCTGGATTTCGTCAATTAGTTCTTCCGAACCAACTACGTCAGCACCAGCGTTGGAGGCTTCTGTAACTTTTTCACCACGAGCAATTACCGCTACTCGCACAATTTGCCCTGTACCTTTGGGCAGTGCAACTGTAGTCCGCAATTGCTGGTCTGTATATTTTGGATCAATACCTAAACGAATATGCGCTTCTGCCGCTTCGGCAAATTTTGCTGTAGCTGTCTCTTTCAACAAACTTAGAGCATCTAGAGGCGCATATTCTCTATCTTCCACTTTGGCCTGCAAGCCTTGCAAGCGACGTGATACTTTTTTTGTCATTTTTATCTCCTGGGGTCAGTTACGAAGCTTGGCTTCTCCCCCAATTCAAGTTGGGATTTTAGATTTTTAGATTTTCGACAAACTCATCACTTGATTAATCTGTGATGGTTACACCCATATTTCTGGCTGTTCCTGCCACAATATTCATCGCCGCGTCTATGTCGTTGGCGTTGAGGTCAGGGAGTTTGGTTTGAGCTATTTCCCGCAGTTGTGCTGTGGTAATTGAGCCAACTTTCTTTTTGTTGGGTTCGTTGGAACCTCTTTCAATCTTCGCCGCCTTGCGAATCAGTACTGATGCTGGTGGGGTTTTGAGTACAAATGTAAAACTCCGGTCTTCGTAAACCGAAATTTCTACGGGAATTACCATACCAGCTTGGTCTGCTGTTTTGGCGTTGTACTCTTTACAAAACATCATGATGTTAACACCATGTTGACCCAAGGCAGGGCCTACTGGTGGTGCTGGGTTGGCTTTTCCAGCATTCAGGGCCAGTTTAATGACCGCTACTACTTTCTTCGCCATTTGTATTTAGCTCTGTTTTTCTACCTGATTAAATTCCAGTTCTACTGGTGTGTCTCGCCCGAAAATCGATAGCAAGGCTTTTAGTTTACTCCGTTCTGGACTAACTTCAATTACCTCGCCTTCAAAGTCCTTAAATGGGCCAGAAAGCACAATTATCTTATCACCACTAGCCATGTCAATTTTGACGATTGGCTCTTGTTCGGTGGTTTGTTTAAAGATGCGTTCTACTTCTGAGTGACTCAGGGGTAGTGGCTTGACGTGACCCCGACCTTTGCCTGTGCCACGTTTTTGTTCTGCTCCCACAAAGTTGATCACATGGGAGGTATTGCGTACCACCTGCCAAGTATCATCATCCATCACCATCCGCACTAACACATAGCCAGGAAATACTTTTTCTTCTGTGTGCTGGCGGCTACCATCCTTACGGATTTTGACTGCTGGTGTCTGGGGAATTTCTACTTGGACTATTTTTTCAGCCACATCAAAAGTTTGAATGCGCTGCTCTAAATT
The DNA here is from genome assembly GCF_014697105.1 of Anabaena subtropica FACHB-260. Lineage (GTDB taxonomy): Bacteria > Cyanobacteriota > Cyanobacteriia > Cyanobacteriales > Nostocaceae > Trichormus > Trichormus subtropicus. The sequence continues at coordinate 3,480 of NZ_JACJRF010000012.1, forward strand.
TGTTTTTACCCGTTTTTCGCAGCCTGAGGCTACCTGTACTGCATACCAGCGTGCTTCTGTAAGCGCTGTTTCTGCTGTTTCCTCTGACTGCAACGCCGAGTTTGTTGGTTCATCTGTTGCAGAAGTCATCAGAATACCTGCTTTGCTACCCAACCAAACAATCCATCGACTAAATAGATCAAGGAAGCTGAGAGTGTCACCATGAGCAACACGGCTGCTGATTCGCTTATCAGTTGCTTACGACTGGGCCAAACTACTTTTTCTAACTCTTCTCTAGTTCCTTGGAAGAAGTTAGGGAAGTTAAACCCTCCAGAAGTCTCTGCGATTTCTGCTTCATTTTTCTTGGCCACGGTCGTTTATCCCCCGTCTTTAGTCAATACAGCTATATTCTGCTAATTTTCGTCCAGGTTGACAGCTTTAACTCCATCAAATTAACTGGAAGCAAAAAAGCTGTAAGTATAAAACAACTACACCCGAAAGCAATAGCACTTTCTGCTATTTTAGCAGATGTACTATTGGTTCGGGCTGTGTTTTTTACTTTCGAGCGCGCCCTGGAGGACTTGAACCCCCGACATCAGGTTTTGGAGACCTGCGTTCTACCAACTGAACTAAGAGCGCACAAGCTGGCTTGGTTTTGTTTACTATGTTGAACTAAAAAAGTTCAACGCAACTAGATTATCATTCTATCATACTTTTGTCGAGGGAACTAGCGGCAGATGCCGCCGATCAGCTGAGATTTCTCTCATACCCTGAACAAAAGTTATAAAGAACGGTCGAACCTTTGCTTGATTCGAGTAGCTTTACCTACACGACCGCGTAGATAATAAAGTTTAGCACGTCTTACTTTACCACGACGCAATACCTTGATGTTGTCTATCCGAGGAGAGTGCAGCAGGAAGACCCGTTCTACACCAACACCTTGGAATACACGGCGGACTGTAATGGTTTCGTTGATACCACCGTTACGTCTAGCAATAACAACGCCTTCGTAGGGTTGGACGCGGTATTTTTCGCCTTCTTTGATTTTCACGCCGACTCTTACGGTGTCGCCGATATAAATTTCGGGCAGGTTAGACTTTAGTTGTTCCGCTTCTATGGAGCGGATGATCTCTTGAGCGCTCATGGTCTGTTTGCTTCAAAAACTCACAATCATCCATCATAAATCGAGAATCATGTTTCAGTCCACTGCTTTGATGATGGATAATTTTACAGATACCACAGACTAGACATGAAAGTTATATTGCAGAAAACTTTGTTACAGGTGTGATACTTATGAAATTTAGCGTTGTCATCACTACTTATAATCGTTTAGAGTTGCTGCGTCGGGCGATTGATTCTGCTCGGCGACAGACTTTACCGTGTGAGGTTGTTGTTGTTGATGATTGCTCATCGGATGAGACGGAAAGCTATGTGAGAAGCTTGGGTGACTCGGTTGTGTATCATCGCAATCAGGTAAATCAAGGTCATGCAGCAGCAGTGAATACTGGAGTTGAAAAAGCCAGTGGTGATTGGATTAAGTTTTTAGACGATGATGATTATTTAGATATTAATTGTATAGAACAGATATCTGGGGCGATCGCTCTTTGTCCTGATGCGGTGATTTGCTCTTGTATCGCGGCTCAGGTAGATAGTAATGGTGTGGAACTCAGTCGCACTCCTAAGACTGGCCCTGGTTTAGCTTTTTATATTCCTCAAGCTGATATTCATTACGGGATGCTGTTGGAACTTGTGCCATTTGGTACACCTGTACAAGTGGCTTGTCGTCGTGATGCTTTCTTGAAAACTGGTGGTTGGGATGCTCAACTGAATACTAACTGTGACGATATTGATTCTTGGATTAAAATTGCCCAGTTTGGTCATGCTATTTTCTTAAATCAATGTCTTGCTTACCGGACAATTTGGCCTGGTGCTTACAATCAAAAGTTTTCCTTGATGCAGCGTTTAAATACCAATATCTTGATGAAGGAAAAAATCTACGCTTTGGTAGATGAGACACATCTTGTGGATGTTCCATCTCTGGAAGATATTAAAAATTATTTAAAACTACATTGGTTTATAGTGGCACTGAAACAAAAAAAGCTCCCAAGCTTTTTAGCAATGTTAGATAAATCTATCTTTTCTGTTTCTGCTTGGAAATTGTTGTTAAATACTGTATCTTCACGCCAATCTCAAATGGATAACAAACGTATTCATAAATTGGTGTTGATTGAATCTTAATTTTGGTTTTTATATTGTTTGTAGTAAAAGCTACGGACTTTATGGTTAAGTTGGCAAAAGACTGAAGTCCTTACTAAGAAAAAAGTCTGTGGGGATCGATGACCCGGCTGAAAGAATGGCGATCGCCATTCGCCAGTTCCTCCATCAATCGATTCGAGATTCTACTTGAGGCTGGGTAATCGTCCGCATTGGATTAGTAGCAGCCCCCCTGAGTGAAACCATCGAAAGAGTTGTAATGTCGTTTTTAAAGCCACTGCAAGGTAACAGTATTTTATGAACACTGGATAAGGTGATACCACTTTGGATTGGAAACATCTACTGGTTTGAATGCAGAAACCCAGGCCTACTTCGCTAAGGTCTGGGTGGTTGATCAATGACTGAAATTCTGGGTACAAACAATCATGGATTAGACTTTGGTGAAGTTTTTACTCCACATCCGCCACCAAATGAACATCGGTTTGAGCCAAGAGCCACTAACTAAATCGTGGAGGATGGTGTAAAAGCAGGGGATGATGAATAGTGTGAGGAGTGTTGCTAAGGATAAACCGGAAAACACTACTACACCCAATGGTTGCAGAAATTCTGAGCCTTCACCGACTCCCAATGCTAAGGGAAACATCCCCAATACAGTAGTAATGGTAGTCATCAATATGGGGCGTAAGCGTTGGGGAGCAGCTTGTAAAATGGCGGTACGACGATCAACTTTGTCGCGATCGCGGATTTGATTCGCCAACTCTACCATGATGATGGCGTTATTGACGACAATACCCACTAGTAATACTGCACCGACGATAACGGTTGCACCGATGGCTGTATTGGTGATGAATAGCCCAAAAATACCACCAGCTAACGCTAGGGGAATTGTAAACATAATTACTAGCGGGTCAATGAGGGAATTGTACTGCACCGCCATTACCACAAATACAAGAAAACTAGCTAATCCGCCCAATAGTTGCAGTGAACTTTGTAGTTGTTGATTGGATTCTGCGGCGGCGCTGGGTAAAACGCTGACACCTTCTGGTAACTGTAGGTTATTTACTACGTTATTGACTTGTTCTATGGCTAGGCTAAGGCTGGCTCCCTCGACTAAATTTCCGGCAAATATGACTACTTGGCGTTGGTTAATACGCTGAATTTCTCCGGGTGCTTGACCTTCAGCGATTGTAGCAACATCACTTAGGCGGACTTGACGATTGTTGCCGACAAATAAAGGTAATCTCTGTAATTGAGAGCCTGTTTGTATTGCTGTCTCATTTAACTGCACTCGTACATCTACTAAGCGGTTGCCACGTTGCAGTTGGGTGGGTACACTACCTTCTAAGGCTGTCTGAATGGTTTCTCCGATATCTCTGGTAGTTAATCCTAATGCAGAGACTCGTTCCCAATTGGGGAGAATTTGAATTTCTGGTTGTCTTTCATCAGCATCAGGGCGAAATCTGACTTGGGTGGCTTGTTCTTCTAAGGCTGCTAATACCTGACGACTAGCTTGTTGTAATATGTCTGCGTCATTCCCTTGGAGGATAACGTCAACGTCAGCATTACGTACAGGAGAATTATTGGTAATTAGACCTCGTACTTGACCAGGAGCCAAGCGTAAACGAATACCTGCTAAATTTAATTTATTTAATTCTTGGGTAACTCGTTCAACGTAAGTATCTACGTTGGTTCCTGGTTTGAGGGTGATGGTACTAGTACCTCTTAGGGGGTTAGCATTGGTATTAGTACCGAATAAAGCACCGCCGGCTGTGGTGAAAGTATATTCTGTTTCTGGTTGTTGGCGGATAATTTCATCTACTGCGTTCATGACTTTGCGGTTAGTTTCCACTGGTGTACCTGGGGGAAACTGAGCAAATAAACTGGCTTGTCCTGTACTGATCCGAGGAAGGATTTGTTGAGGAATTTGGGGAGCCATCCATAAACTACCACCACCAAAGAGGAGAATAGCGATCGCTACTACTACTAATCGCCAGCGTAATACCCCGGCTAAAAATCTACCATATCCCCTAGTAGCTGCGGCAAAGCGATCGTTGAATTTCCGCAATGGCCAAAAATCGCTCAAGCGACTGGAGACTTTCCAGCCGAGTAAACGAGAAGTGAGCATTGGTACAACGGTGATAGCAATGACGATGGAAGCAGCAACGGAGAAGGTGATGGTGAGAATTAGTTCGTTGAATAGTAAGGCGATAAAGCCACCAATAAGTAAGAATGGTAACACTGCTACTAAGTTAGTACTCGTAGAAGCAATTAACGCTGATTCTACTTCTCGGCTACTTTGTTCTGATTGGGAGATGATTTGCTGTTGATTTAAGCGGCTTCTGGCAGTTTTACCAGGAGTCACCCCCACACCTTCAGCGATGTTCTCTAACATGACGATGGAGTTATCGACTACAATACCCACACCCAAGGCTAAACCACCCAAACTAAAAACGTTGATGGATAAGCCAAATAACCCCATCAAGATTATGGCTGCTAAGGTGGCTAGGGGAATAGCCACAACGATGATAAAGGTCTGTCTTAAGGAACCAAGGAATAATAAAACAGCGATCGCTGCTAGTCCTGTACCTATCAATCCAGAAGTGGTAACGTTAGAGATAGAATTACGGATAAATTTTGATTCATCTAGGGTAGTTGTAATTACTGTGCCTTCAGGAACTACACCAGATTCTCTTAGTTGCTCTAAACGTCTTTTGACAGCATCAACTACATTAATTGTGTTGGCATCTGGTTGTTTTTGAATACTGACTTTGACAGCTGGTTCACCATTCAGTGAAACATAGATGCGTTGTTGTTCTGAGCCATCTATAATTTGGGCAAAGTCTCGCAGATAGACGCGGCGACTGGGGATTGTTGATGGTTCATTGTTGACTGTTGACTGTTGACCGTTGACTTCAAAAGATAAGTCTCGGATTTCATCAGCACTGCGGAAACGTCCTACTGTTCTGGTTAAAGGTTCGGAACCAGTTCCCAAAATCCGACCGCCAGAAATATCGACGTTGCGGTTTCTTAATTCATTGAGAACATCGGTTAAACCTACACCCAAGGCTTGTAAGCGGTCTAAATCAATATTGACTCTAACTTCTTCTTGCACTCCACCGGATACGTCTACCCCGGCTACTCCCGATACAACGCCCAGTTCGCGGGCTAGTTCTTCTTCTGCAAAAACCCGCAAATCCAAGCCTTCCAAAGAGGGGGAAGTTAAGGCAAATTCGTATACTGGCAACTGAGAAGGGTCAATTTTAAATAGACGCGGTTCTTCAATGGTGTCTGGTAAACGACCTCTAGACCTGTTAAAAGCTGCTGTCGCATCATTTAAGGCTTGGTCAATATTCCCTCCCGGTTGAAAATACAAATCCAAACTGACTTGTCCTTCACGAGTTTGAGAAAATATCTGCACTACACCCTCAGTCGCAGAAAATGCTTCTTCCAAGGGTCTAGTTACTTCATCAACTCCTACCTCTGGAGAAATTCCCGGTGCTTGTATGCGGACACCGATACGGGGATAGGTAATTGAGGGTAGTAAATCTACGGGCAAATTGATAATGAAAAATACACCCATGACAATCACTGCCAGGGTAAGCATGAGTGTGCCGATATGTTGGCGAATTGATACAGTACTAATACTAAATCCGCCGCTTTTATTAACTTCCTGCATGAGGTAGCTTCGCTCCAATTCAAGGTAATTTGTAATTCATAGTGACGCTCTCTACGAGACGCTGCGCGAACGAAGACTCGCTAACGCTGCGCTAACGTAATCTGTAATAGCCAAAGAAAAGGCTTAATTACTGTGAATTTTTAATTCCTTGTGGGGTCTGTTTCTGAAAGAATGGAAAGGCGTACAGTTTCCCCATCTTTTAAAGGTCTACCACTGCGAGCAACATAACGCTCTCCTGGTTGTAAGCCTGATAAAATTTCTACTTTGCCATCAGCGCTTTTGCCTAAAGTGACGGGACGGGCTGTGACTGTTGGCTTATCGGGAGTATCTGTGACTACAAATATCGTGCCACTTTGATTTTGTGACTGTGTTTGAGGTGTTGTGGAAGATGCTTGGTTTCTACCTTCCCTTTGAATAGCAGTTTGTGATACCACTACTCGTTCTGGGGTTTGGCTGGCAAAATTAACTCGTGCTAATAGTCCGCTACCAATGTTGTTTTGTCTGTTAGGAATTACTACTTCCACTGGTATTAAACGAGCTGTCGCATCGGCGGTTGGGGAAATGCGTGCAACTCTGCCGATGATTTCTTGTTCAGGGAAGGCATCTAAGCGCACTTGTACAGATTGTCCGACTTTAATTTGCGATAGTTCTAATTCGGAAACTTGAACTACAACTTTAATTTGGCTCAAGTCGGCAATTTTTAAGACTTCGCTACCTGCTTGTAAGAGATTACCTGGCTCAGTGACTCTCTCGCTAATGACACCAGTAATGGGTGATGTGAGTCGAGTATAAGAACGGCGCTCTTTTGTCTGGGAAACTACGGCTTGTTGGGCAAATACTCTACCTTTGGCAGCAGCCACGGCTTGTTCTTCTGTGCGTACTTGTTCGGTGGCTGCTCGTAATGCTTGGACGGCTGTTCTGGCTTCAGTCCGGGCTTGTTCGGCGGCTTGTTCGGAAATAGCCCCTTCTTTAAATAATCTCTCTTGGCGTTGGGCATCTGCTTCGGCTTGTACTACCTCTAGCCTGGCTCGTTCCACTTGGGCGCGGGCATTACTTACCTGGGTTGCAGCTCTTGCTACTTCTGATTGGAGGGCTGCGAGTTCTGCTTCTGTTTGCTTTAAGTTAGTAGCTAGTAATATGTCATCTAGTTGCCCGATGTTTTGCCCTCTTGTAACTCTGTCGCCTACATCTAAGTTTAAAGCTAACAGCCTGCCTTCTACCTGCGATCGCAATGATACAGTCCGGAATGGTGTGGTTGTACCTGTATATTCCGGTTGTCTCTCTATTCTATCTGTCCGGGCGATCGCTACATCTACAGGTGCGGTTCCTCCTCTCTCTCCGCCACCGCGTTGCTGTGTTTGGGCTTCGGCTGTTTCTTTGGGTAAGGAACCGCAACTGGCTGTTAGTACTCCCATACTCAACAGACAAGCAACAAATAAGATAGAATTCGCAGATTTCCAGTCAGGAAACCTCTGTCTATAAGTAGATATTTCTTGACTAAATTTTAACTTTGGGTTCATTAACTGGTGTTTAGCTTGGTAAGTTTGCTGTTTCATGATTTCTGCTCTGTGTTTTCGTTCAAAATCATCTATAGTTTGCTTCTTTAAGGAAGTTTTAAATAACAGCCCTTATTACGTAGCGGTTTTGTAAACATATTGCTGGCTAAAAAAAATAATATTGAAGAAAGGCAAATTCTTGAAAAGATTTTTTGTATAAAACCTTACTTATTCTACGAAATTAAAGTCCAAATGAATTTGGCTACTACTCCGTTCAACGCAAGTGAATTATTTTGCTTGATATTTGATTGGGCTATAAATTTGGCATAAATTTTGCTAATTCCTGGGGAAATATCCAAATTAGGGAACTTGTGGCAATCAAAATTAGTCCTTATAGTTTTTATTCAATTAGTATCAGAAACAAATATTTAGAAAGGCTAAATATACATAAATATTAGCAAAAATACTAAAAATGTCATTAGTAATTAGTGGTATTTTGCAAATATATTAAAAAATTTAAACATACATTGCTTTTTGTTACGATGTATTATATTGGCAAACTAAATTATTTATTACTTTTAGGTGAGGACAATCACGAGTGACATCACTGCTAAGACTTGCATACACATCTGATGAAGCACAAATCATCGAGTTTTTTCAAGAATCTGTTGGTCAGTGGCGTTCAAAAAGGCGTTACTATACTCTTCCTGATGGCGAAACCAAAGAGATGGAGAGTATCATCACTATCCGATTTTTAGAACAAGGCTGCGATGAACTACAAAAACTAGCTCAGATACATGAGTTAGCCGAGTCAGTTATTTTGGTCTGTGGTGCAGAAGTTCATTGGTGCAGTACAGATGTTCTAAAAAATCGGAGTGAGTCGCAAGGTTCTACACTGTTTGGCGCTTTAGGAAACACCTTGTACCGCGATCGCGGTTTTGCCACATCTAAACCAGTTACAGCCCAGTATAATTTTCCTAACCCCAAAACTTTATATTTGCGAACCGAGTACAATTGTTCGGTGTTTGAGGAAGAATTAAAGTTAATAGGTAGCAAATACCGCACCAGACAGACTATCATTTCTCGTGCTGGTGAACAGTTAATGATAGGTCAGTATTTAGAAAAGAGAACAGCTATTGGTGATTAGTCTTTGTTTTTGCTGTGGACTATTGACTACTGACGACTGACACGCACAGCAGATGACAAATAACAACTGACAACTGACAACTGACACGCACAGCGCAATAAATAAGGACGTACAAATCTGTACGTCCTTAAAATTGCTTATTTTTAAGTGAGTAATATTTAGCGTCTGCGCTTGAATTTGAGGATGGTAACTGAAGCAACTGCACCTAAAGCAAGCATGGTTCCAGGCTCAGGAACCGATGCCGATTCTACATCAATAGACCAAATGGTAGTTGTTCCACTCACCTCATTGGCTGTAACTAACAAAGGCCTCCTGGTGGGACTACCTGAAGCTGGGATAAATAATAAACCTTCTGCACCCAAGTCTCCGGCTGCTGGGTTTGTCGTTCCATCTGCATTCTGGGTAGGAACTGTAAAATCACGATTGTTCACGTAGTCCAAAAATACGGGACTGATTGGATTTGTAATATCATATACCATTACTCCCCCTACACGTTCCAGACCAACAAAGGCGTAAAAGCGACCGTTAATTTCAGCAATTTTTACGTCTTCTGGTTCTGGTCCCTTGTCATCGCTGCGGGTATCAAAACTATTTTCAGTATGATTAGAGTTGAAGAATGCAGGTAGACGTTGGGCAATAATCCGTTCAAATTGGTCGCCACTGTCGAACACTAGTTCTAGTGTACCAGTAGCCTCATCAGATTTCCAAATGGAGAAAGAGCGCGCACCATAGGAGTAAATCTTTTCAAACAACTCATCTCCGTTTTCATCACCTGAAGCTGTGGTGACATTGAGACGACCTAAATTAGCAGTGGCTGTTAAACTACTAGCATTGGGAAATACTGTAGGGTCAAGGAGATTCCGAAGACTACCCAGGCGCTCTTGTTCGCTAAAACCATCGTAATCCCGTGCGTCGCCTTCGTTAGCAGTGACAATATAAGTTGTTCCATCAACAGTATAGGAAGCTATACCATCGGGTTGATACATACCCAAAACAGGCCAATTAGCGATATTGATGGCCATGTCGCGATCGCTGGCATCAAAACCATTTCCTGGCAGGCTATGATCCTTAAAGCCTAAGGGGCTGATATTAGTAATTTCATTTGTAATCAAGTCTAAGGTAGCGATCGCATTATTTTCCTGCAATGCTATCCAAGCCTTGGTAGAATCTTCGGAAACAGTAATGTATTCTGGTTCCAAATCCTGAGCAACGGTAGCATTAGGACCAAAAATTCTTATCCCAGCCGCCCGCAACTGGTCGATTTGGCTATTAAATTGAGAAAAGCCTGCATTGATTACACTGAAGTCAGCCAAAGTAATAATGCTAACTGAGCCTTCTGGATCAACTGTATAATCTGCGTTGGGTTCGCCCTCATTGGCTACTAGCACGCGTTGCCCATCTGGTGTAAAAGTGAGCATATCTGGCAATGCACCAACAGCCACAGATTGGATTAATTTGCCATCAGCATCAAAAAATACAGCCTTACCAGGGTTTTGGGGAATAAAATCTTCAACTGCTGCTGCAAGTAAGCCATTCTTAAAGGCGACGCTATTCACTCCTCCACCGTAGGCTTGAATATCGATATCAAACAGGAACGATGGATTACTTGGATCAGTAATACTGATGACATCAATACGACTGGCTGCGCTATTAGTCACAAATAGCCTTTGTGTAAGAGGATCATAAGCGGGAATTTCTGCGCCACCCCGATCAAAGAAACCCGTGTTGTAAGTACCGATAGGTTTAAGTGTCAGCGCTTCTGCTGGGGCTAACATGGCTCCCAACATAATGAAAGATGGTGCTACGATGCTGATAAGCTTCTGGATAGTCATGGTTTGAATAGAATAGCTGATGTCAACAAAATGCTGTACGTATCGCCGCCAATTGATAGCATGAGAAGTTCTCCACAAGCTTGGATAAAGCATAGTGGAGTGTGATGACTCGTTACCGAGCAGACTAAGTTAGTGGGAAGTCTTCAGGTAATTTGTAATTAGCTATCAATTACAGGTACATTCGCAAAGTTATTAGGCAAATATTAACTAATAAATAAGTTTGGGTTAACTAAAGATTAAAACCCGTATTTTTACTTATTTTTTATGCAATTCCAATTTATATTTATCGTAAATTTATGTTGAATTTTGCGGAAAGTCTGAGGGGAGGTGTCCTATGAACAAAACTTTCCCAGACGAATTTTGAATTGGTATTAGACTCTTATCTTTACGATAAATAAAAACTCCACCTGATTGCGGGTGGAGTTTTATTAATGGTCGTTATCAGTTATCCGTCATCAGTTAAATCCCTCGGCTTAACTTTCTGACGAATCAGGCTCAATTTAGCGGGTTTAAATCGTCTACCATACGCCTTCAGAAGTGTTTACTGATAAATGAAGTCTTACCGATAAACAATTCTACAGACGACCAATATTAGTTAAGCCCAAGACGATACCAATACCAAGAATATGACCAAAAGCCATTGCACCAATAAAGGCGGGAATGCTTACAGGTAGCCCAGGTAATCTGGGGCCTACTTGGGGCTGTTCAATTCTGAGAGTAAACAAAAGAGCTACTACACAGCTAACACTGATGATAATTGCTACGGTGGGGTTCCACTCAGGTGTTGCAGGTACTGTTGCAGCAGTTGCTAATAAAGTTGATGTAATCAAGCTTTTGTCTCCTAAATATGTAGAACAAAGTTCATCTAGACCTAGAAAATTATAGAGTTAGTTAGGACACAACCGAACTTCCTCAAGCAATATTCGACTAATATCAAAAATTTTTATGCGTGTAAAAATTTGCGGCATCACTCAACCACAACAGTCAGTAGCGATCGCCTCTTTGGGCGCAACAGCGCTAGGATTTATCTGTGTACCTTCCTCTCCTCGTTACGTTACCGCCGCACAAATTAGGGCATCTGTGACACCTTTACCAGAAAATATTGATAAAATCGGTGTTTTCGCCAACGGTAGTATTTCGGAAATTAGTCAAACAGTGCTTGATTCTGGGTTAACAGGTGTGCAGTTACACGGTGACGAAACTCCAGAATTTTGTGACCAACTACGCCAATCTCTACCCCAAGTAGAAATACTTAAGGCTTTGAGAGTTCGTAGTTTTGAACACCTAGAGCAAGCAGTTATTTATACTAAATACATAGATACTTTACTACTTGATGCCTATCATCCCCAGCAATTGGGTGGTACAGGTCAAACTTTAGATTGGCAGATGTTGCAACAATTTCAACCAATTTGCCCTTGGTTGCTAGCCGGAGGACTCACACCCGATAATGTTTTAGAAGCTTTGAGTCAACTTAATCCTGATGGTATTGATTTATCTAGTGGTGTCGAACTCCAGCCAGGTAATAAGGATTTAGATAAAGTGGCGCTGTTATTTCAAAAATTGGGGAGTGGGGGAGTGGGAAGAGGTAAGAGAGATGAGGGGGATAATAGTTAACCATTACCCAGTTTATAATCCCTGTTTCCTATTCCCTATTCCCTACTCCCTAAAAGAATGCTGCTTGATGACGAATCAAGTTAAAGAATTCTTCTCTGGTTTTGTGTTCTTCTTGGAATACGCCTAGCATTGCACTAGTCACAGTCCAAGAACCTGGTTTCTGCACACCACGCATCACCATGCACATATGACTAGCTTCCATGACAACGGCTACTCCCTGGGGTTCCAAGATTGTCTGCACTGCTTCGGCAATTTGGCGGGTTAGCCTTTCTTGTACTTGCAAGCGACGGGAATACATTTCGACAATACGGGCTAATTTACTTAGCCCTACTACTTTTTGGTTAGGTATATAAGCAACGTGCGCTCTGCCCATGAAAGGTAACATATGGTGTTCGCATAGGCTAAAGAAGTTGATATCCCGAACCAGTACCATTTCGTTATGACCTTCATCAAAAACGGCACCATTGAGTAATTCTTCTAAGGATTGGTTGTAGCCACTGGTCAGAAACCGCATTGCTTCTGCTACGCGTTTTGGTGTTTTCAGTAGACCTTCTCGTTCTGGGTCTTCTCCCACGCCTAATAATATCGACCTGACAGCATCTTGCATTTGCTCCATATCTTCTTCTGAAGGTGGGTGCAATTGTGGTTGCTTTCCATCATGGGTATTGCGGTCGGGTCTGGTGTTGATGGCTTCTGCCAAGTCGGTAATTAGAGGTGATTGAGAGCGATTGGAACCGTTGGAACTAGCAATAGTCATGATGTCAGTCTTGGTTATGGTTTGTTCAATGTTTAACCCCGTAAGGGGAAATCAAACTTCAAAATTCAAAATTCAAAATCATCCTACAAACTACGTAGGAGTTAGCCTTTGCTAAGCAGGTATAAGCCTACTCGTAGGCTATTACGAATTACGAATTAAGAATTAAAGCGCACCAGCGCTGGGCATGAGTGTCAATTCATCAATTACTGCTTGTGGTGGTAACAATGCAGTATAGAGAATAGACTGAGCCACAATTTCTGGGGTGAGCATTTTGGAACGGTCAAAGTCGGCATTGACTGTCTCTGTGTCCCAAATTTCAGTATTGACAGCACCAGGACAAATGGCTGTGACTCGAATGCCGTGGACACGCTCTTCTTGTGCCAAGGTTTGAGAAAGTGCCATTAGTCCCGCTTTGCTGACGCTGTAGGCTCCCCAGTTAGGAAAAGCTTGTTTTGCAGCAATCGAGGACACATTGATGATTGTGCCTGTATGGCGATCGCGCATTCTGGGTAAAATCCCTTTAATACATTCAAATACGCTGGTCAGGTTCAAGTTAATTACTTGTTGCCAGTCTTTTAAGGGGGTCTCACTCAAGGTAGCTGTATATCCTATACCCGCATTATTTACGAGAATATCTATATCTCCAAAGTCATTAGCGATCGCTTGGATTCTAGCCTCTACTTGCGATACGTCTGCTAAGTCCACAGTATACGCGTTGGCTATTACTCCAGTCTGTTTTGTTGCTTCTACTACTGGTGTTAATCTATCCCAGGAACGACTCACCAAAGCCACATCTATTCCTGCTTTTGCAAAGGCTAATGCAGTTGCTTTGCCAATTCCACTACTTGCCCCAGTAATCAGAGCGCGTCGTTTCTGCTCCAAACTCATGCTTTCTCCCAATTTTTTGGCACTTTTGCAAGCCCTTGATACCTAATTATCGAAATCTTTCGGATCAAATAGATTAAATTAATCTTAAGTTTCGATGATATTCCCTAACAAATGCTATGATGATTTGCTATAATTAGTTTTCTCTTCAATTGTTTTCTTGCCGAGAAATAACAGAAGCTAGTTTAAAAACTAGTTCGTGTCATTAAAAGTAATTAGCGAATACTCTGGCAAAGCCACACATCTACATTTGGTGGCTTTTTAGATATAAATACCTATGGCTGATGAGATTGTTAAAAATCTTTAAGTAGCCACAGGTAATTATAACACTGCTTTTGGGTAATAAATCAATTAAGAGGGTTTGTTAGTGGGCAACTTCTGTAAACACACCGATTTTGCGGAATTTATCATAACGCAGTTGGCGACGTTCTTGGGATGTTAAACGGTTGAGTTCATCTAAGTTATCTAACAGGGCTTGTTTTAGGTTTGTAGCGGCTGTTAAGGGGTCAGAATGAGCGCCACCGATGGGTTCAGGCAAAATTTGGTCAATAATGCCCAAATTTTTCAGGTCGTGGGAGACGATTTTCAGAGCGACTGCTGCTTGGGGAGATTTGCTAGCATCTTTCCAGAGAATAGCGGCACAGGCTTCGGGAGTAGCCACAGTATAGACAGCGTGTTCAAACATCAATAGGCGATCGCCTACACCAATACCCAAAGCACCACCGGAGCCGCCTTCACCGATAACAGTGCAGATAATTGGCACATCCAGACAGAACATCTCGCGGAGATTATAGGCGATCGCTTCCCCTGCACCTTGGCGTTCAGCTACCACTGTCGGTAAAGCACCTGGGGTATCGATAAATGTCAAAATTGGCATACTAAATTTGTTGGCGTGTTCCATCAGGCGCATGGCTTTGCGATAGCCGCCTGGGGTTGCCATTCCAAAATTCCGGGCGATATTATCTTTGGTATCCCGTCCTTTTTGATGACCCAACATCACCACTGGTTGACCACCCAAACGTGCCACACCACCGATTAAGGCTGGATCATCACCACCACAGCGATCGCCATGCAGCTCCATCCATTCATCACTGATTGCCTGAATGTAATCGAGAGTACTGGGGCGGCGGGGGTGACGCGCGACTTGTAGTCTTTGGGCTGGGGATAGAGTACTAAAAATTTCCTCACGCAGTTCCATTGCCCGCGTTTCTAGTTTCCGAATTTCACCAGACACATCTACGCCATTTTCTTCTGCCAGTTGCCGAATTTGATCAATTCGGTTTGCCAGTTCTGCTAGTGGCTTTTCAAAATCCAACAGTAGTGGTTTACGCTCAGTTGTAGCCATCGTAAAATTTATGTGGGTTGAGGGTTGAGTATAAGTCAATAGTCAAAAGTCCAGACTTGATCAACTATTGACTATTGACTATTGACTATTGACTATTGACTAAACCAGCAGTGGTCTAAACCCATGTTTCACTGATGCTTGACCAATCTGCTCCATTTTGTCTACGGTAATCTGATTGCGCCCCCAAGAAAAGTTCGTGTACAACTTCTCAAATTCCAAGAGCATTGATTCCGCAAAGCAAGCAAATAATTGGCGTGCTGGCACATCCATATTGACGATTTGCATAATCTTCCAGTCAATATCCAAGGAATGCTCGACGATACCACCATTCAGCACATAAACACCAGGATGCTGAATTTTAGTACCTAAGTTTTTCGGATAGCCACCATCAATTAGCAAACAGGGTTGCTTTAGGACTTTGGGGTTAATTTCCACGCCTTTAGGCATACTGGCTACCCAAACTACAATATCAGCTTGGGGCAACGCTTCATCCAAAGCCATGATTTTGCCTCGACCTAGTTCGCCTTGCAATTCTTGGAGACGTTCTTGGTTGCGGGCTATTAACAACAGTTCTTTCACATCTGTTTTGGCATCCAGCCAGCGAGTAACCGCGCTACCAATGTCCCCAGTAGCCCCACATATAGCGACTGTTGCTTGGGATAGTTCAATGCCGAGTTGTTGTGATGCTTGTTCTACCTGCCGACAAATAATATAGGCTGTGTGAGTGTTACCTGTAGTGAAGCGTTCAAACTCTAGCTTGATATTACGAACTTGGCTAAATTGCTCCAATTTAAAGTTTTCAAAAATAATTGAGGAGAAACCACCCAAAGCCGTGATATCAATGCCATGCTTTTGAGCATGAGCCATAGCATTGAGGACTTTGCGTGTTGCGGCTTTAATCCGGCGAGTTGCTAGCATCTCCGGTAAGAAACAAGATTCTACATACTTCCCTTCAATTGTCTCTCCAGTGATGCTGGTAACTTTAATGTGATCGACAATTTGCGGTGGGGCGCTACACCAAAAATCTAGCCCTTGATCGGCGTATTCTGGGTATCCCAATTCTTTAGCTACTGCTTGAGCGTGTTCTAAACTTGTTAGATGTCCAATTAGACCAAACATGGAGTGATATATTGAGGCGTATGCCTTGGCGAATGCGTGGAATCAGTGGGTAAGAGATAATACTTAGCTCTTAAAAATACTATACAAAGCGTAAGATGCGTTCGATATCATGCAGTGCTGAGAGTTTGTAGAAAATATTTTCAACTCTGCATCTAAGTTTGTAGTCAGGACTTTAGCACTTAGAAAATCAGGACTAAAGTCCTTACTACAAACAAAGGTTCTTAGCACTGAAACTATTTAAGCTGCCGTGAGTCCGTAGGCTGACATACGCATAATATCTCTGGTTGTGAAGCCAATATTACTCAAAGCTTCGCCGTACTGAATCATAAAATCTTCAACTAAGGCTTCCTTTTCCATAGCCAAGGTTGCGGCATCATGCTCGACTTGGTTGAGCATTTTCCATACTATGGGGAGGTTGCGACGATTAGCTTCTTCTAATTCTGCTTTTGATTGAGCAAAATTTTTCTGTAACCAAACTTCGCCAAAGTTGAGGTGACTATATTCATCTTTGACTACACCTTCAGTGATTTTACGAGCAAAGTCGTCAGCCACAGGGATGTAGATGTTGTATGCAGCGATCGCAAAACATTCAATAATGAGAGACTGAATCAACAGGCAAGTGACAACTTTACCTTCAGCCGCCGCTTCCTGGAAGTTACTATGCAGTCCAGCAAAAAACTCTTTGGCAAACTCCATATCTGGGGATACTTGCAGGTTCCGTCCACAAGCTTCAAATCCTTTTTTGTGGCGACTTTCCATTTTGGAGAGCCGAATTAAGTCTTCTTTATCTTCTGGCAGCAGTTGGGCTAGTGTGATGTAATTCTCATAAGCTTCTTGTTCACCCTCAATCACGATCGCATTTATGCGACTATAAGCATCTTTATATTTTTCGCTCTTGAAATCAAGTTCTAAATCGGCTGCAACCTGCTGCATGATATGTTTACTCCTGTAAACCTGAATTATTTGATACCAGACTTTAATTTACCCTATGAATTTAGGGTAATACTCACTGTGGTTTAATTTTACTTAACAAGTGCCTATGTTATAGATTAGCGGTTGCTGATGTTGATGCTCTATTACCAAACAAGTGCTTGGCTGTTTAACTCATGTCCAAACTAAACTGGAATTGGAAATCTGCTGATTTTTGGAGTCTAGCAGGACTGCTGCTGGGGGCATTTATTGTGCTATTGCCACTGTTTGTGGTTTTTCTCACTTCCTTTGCACCTCCAGGTTCAAATTTAGAACTTTTGCCCAAAAATAATTGGTCGTTAGCGAATTACCGCGATGCTTGGCAACGAGGTAAGTTTTTGTTGGCATTTGCTAATTCTACCTTGGTAGCGATCGCAGTGACGGCATTTCAGATTGTGACTTCGTCCTTGGCGGGTTACGCTTTGGCGAGGTTGAAATTCCGGGGTAGACAAGCACTGCTCTTGATTGTTTTAGCAACTTTGATCATCCCTTTTCAATTATTAGTGATTCCTATCTTTTTGGTGTTGAGATGGGGACATTTAATTAATACCTATGGGGCGCTAATTTTACCAACGGCGGTCAACGGTTTTGGCATTTTTCTGTTACGTCAGTATTTCCAGACAATTCCCGTAGAGTTGGAAGAAGCTGCAATTATCGATGGAGCAAACCGACTGCAAATTTTGTGGCGAGTCATGTTACCTTTAGCACGTCCCGCCTTGGTGACACTGTTTTTATTCACCTTTATTGCCGAATGGAATGATTTATTTAAACCTTTGGTATTCACGACCCGACCAGAATTAAGAACAGTGCAGCTAGCATTGGCAGAGTTTCAGGAGCAATTTACCAATAATTGGCCTTTGATGATGGCAGCAGTAACAATTGCTACTGTACCTGTGATGGTGTTATTTCTTATCGGTCAGCGTCAGTTTATTCGGGGTATTGCTACCACTGGTATTAAAAATTGATTAAGTAATCTTATTAAATACGTAAAAATGAGAAATTGGGGTAATTATCAATAACAGCTTCGAGGAATTACGCAGATAACACAAAGTTTTGTTACTTATGGCGTAATTCATCCCAAACCAACTGAGTAAATAATTAAGTAGATTTGCCAGTGCGTTAGGGAAAAATCAAAATTTATGGATGCTCAAAAATTACAGTTATCAGTTCTGCCCTCCCAAACATTAGAGCAGTTAGAAGAAGAAATTCAGCAAGAGATGCTGGTAATATTGAAGGACTCTCGGTTGGGAGAAATTTTTAGAAACTATAACATCCTAGCAGAAGCAGCTATTAGAATTCAGTGCAGCATTGATCTTACTAAAATTAAAGCACTTGATCCGAATTTCTTAGGAGACCTCACAACTCAACAGATTACAACCACGAATTGCAATTGTTGTACTTGTTGGTCAGAGCCACTTCAAGATTTTGTTAAGTGTCCTTGTCCATAATTTTTGAATATTTATCCAGTGGAAGTGGAGGCATAAAAATTTTATGTCTCCATTATTTATTGTGATGTTACACCTGTGAGCAATGCTCTAAACTAGAGTCAACAGAAAAATGCTGATTCTGTCGGGGTGTAATGTTTAGTATGAATGCTTTCTGGATATGCTTGAAAGGAATAGGAATGGCAACAACTTGTGCAATAGGTTTATTCGTAAACTCTGCCGTTGCCCAAATTACTCAGGATGGTACTCTACCTGAAAATTCTCGAATTACAAACCAGGGAAATCTGACAATTATTGAAGGTGGAACCTTATCTCCTGATGGACGCAATTTATTCCACAGTTTTCAGGAGTTTTCGATACCAGAAAGGCATACTGCTGAGTTTAAAACAATAAATAGTGTTCACAATATTATTAGCCGAGTAACTAGTAATTCTATTTCTCACATTGATGGGATTCTCAAATCGGATAGTATAGCCAACTTGTTTTTGATTAATCCTAATGGGATTATCTTTGGTTCTAATGCTGCTTTAAATATTCGTGGTTCATTCTTGGCGAGTACGGCGAGTAGTCTGAATTTTGCCGATGGTAGTAAGTTTAGTGCCGTAGCTTCCCAATATAAACCTTTGTTGACCGTGGCTATTCCTGTTGGATTACAATTTGGAGAAACTGCCAATCCTATCAAGAACTACTCTCAAGCACGGAGTATAACTGGTGCGTCCGTTGGACTACAAGTTCCTGTTGGCAAAACTTTGGCACTTGTGGGTGGCAATATCACTCTAGAAGGTGGAAACTTAACAGCACAGTCGGGACGAATTGAGCTAGGAAGTGTTGCTCCCAATAGTCTAGTCATGCTAAACCCAATAAACCAAGGTTGGGTTATGGGATATGAAGGTGTGCAGGATTTTCAGGATATTGAACTAAGAATTCGGCGAAGTGTTGATGGGAAAAATTTGCCCTCCCAAATAGATACTAGTGGCAACAATGGCGGTAACATTAATTTGCAGGGTAACTCAATTACACTCAGTGGTCAGAATGTACGTTTAAGGAGTCTGACTAGGGGTAACGAAAATGGCAAAGATGTAACAATTAATGCCAGGAAATTAATTGTTCAGGATGGCGCACAAATAGCTACTTCTACCATAAACCGTGGAGCATCAGGAAATTTAATCGTCAATGCTTCCGAATCTGTGGACATAATTGGTAGCGATAATTTGTCCAATACTAGTAGGACTGGATTAATCGGTATCACTGCTAGTCAAGGCTCTGCGGCTAACATTAAAATTACAACCGGGAAGTTACGTATCCTCAACGGAGCAACTATTACAGCAGAGTCTAGTGCCTTAATCAATAATGACTTACAAGTGATAGCAGCCGAAGCAAGAGGAGGAACTGTAACAGTGAACGCTTTAGAATCAGTGGAGATAGCGGGAAATTTAGAAGCAAATATTATCAGTGCTTTATCTGCAAGGACTACAAATGCGAGAAACACAGGAACAGTTAAGATCACTACAGGAGAATTAATTGTTCGAGACGGAGGACAAATAAATGTCAGTGTTGGAGTATTTAATCCTCCAGTTAACTTAGCAACATCTGATCAACTAAATATAACTGCTAGGACTATATTACTGGACAACCAAGGAAAGCTTTTATCTAATACTAATTTAGGTCAAGGAGGAGATATAAACTTAATGGTGCAGGACTTACTACTGATGCGCCGTAATAGTGTTATATCTACTAGTGCAGGCACTTCAATGGCTCCAGGTAATGGAGGAAATATTACCATTAATATACCTAATGGCTTTGTCATTGGTTCTACCTTAGGCAATAGTGATATCACTGCAAATGCCTTCTCAGGCAGTGGGGGTAAGATTACCATCTTTGCTAAAAGAATTTTTGGGTTTGTACAGCGCGATCGCTCAGACTTAGTAAGGCTATTAAATACTGAAGACCCGAAGATACTAAATCCAAATAATTTGTCAACCAACGATATTACTGCTTTTTCTCAGCAAAGTTCTTCATTAAATGGTGTTGTAAATACTGCTATACCTGATGCTGACCCTAGTAAAAGTTTAGTTGAACTGCCCAAAAATCCAGTTGAAGCTTCTCAGCAAATTGTTTCTAGTTGCAGTCTTGCCAGCAACAATGCCAGAAGCTCATTTGTTTCTACAGGACGGGGAGGAATTGCGCCCAGTCCTACTGATACACTGACTAGTGATGCTGTGCTGGTAGGTTGGACTGCACTGCCGTCACAAACAGAAAATCTTGCTGATAGTATTCAGGAACAACAAACACAGCCAGTTAATTGGAACGATGGGCTACGTCCCACCGTAGGTGATCGCTCCCCGGAAATTGTCGAAGCTCAAGGCTGGATAGTAGATCCCAATGGTAAGGTTGTGCTAGTTGCTCAAGCACAGACTGTAACTCCCCATAACCCAATGCTTAATTCGTCGGCTTGTGCTGTGTTGGGGAGTAGGGAGAAATCAATTCAAAATTAAAGAACTTCTAGGTGAGTGGGGCAGGGGGCAGAGAGAGAAAATCACTAATGGCTAATGACTAATTCGTTTCTTGAATTTGCAGGCGCACTGTGTGTTCAGTTGCGCCAGTGAGTTGTACTTCCATGACTTCGCCACCCAATGGTTCGATGCAAGTAAGGAGCGATCGCAAATTTGGGGTACTGGCACCAGTATCTACATATAATCTGTCTGCTAAGTTACCAATGCGTTTCCAAGTCATGTATAGTTTGGCAATGGTTTGTTCTATCTGGGATGCTTGATTAACTAAATCAGCCGCTACACTCAAACAGCCGACTCTTTGCGCTTCTTCTAGGGCTGTTTCGATGTCTACATCATTCTCTGTTAAAGCTTGGACTTGGGCGGCTGATTTGAGATATTTGGCTAGTTGTCGCGCTTCTGTAGTCACCTGCTTGAGAGTATCCACGTCAGGATTAGCGGCTATTTCGCGCTGGATAAATTTTTGGTGTGATTCTGGCAGTTTTTCCATTTCCTTCACCAGAGGGGCAATGTAGCGTGGCGGAAGGGAATTTTCGGCGGCTTTTACTTTGACTGGTTCTGGTAATAAATCTGAACTCATCGCCGTCCATTCGTCGGTGAGTTGGCGGACTTCCCGCCTAGTGATGCGATCGCCTTTGCTTGCGGCTTCACTCACCATCTGTTGCACTTCTGGGGAGGCTTTGGAAGTTTCCACAAAAGCCCTTTTGCTAAAGTTATTAACTGCACTTGGCTCAAGTTTGCCCTCTTCTAGGAGGGTATCAGCACTATTCGCCAATTGAATCCAGTTATATGCTTGACTCTTACTAATTTCTCGTTCCTTGAGCCAGTTGAGAAAACCGGTACCGCGCCCATCACCGCCTTTTTTTTCTCTGTCGCGGATAGCCCTTAAGATTCTCCCCCGCCAGATTTCAGTTTGTAAATCAAAGCGATCGCATACCTGCCAAGCTACATCCAACTGCTGTTGGAAGTCTGACTCTAGAATCTGTTCATCTTCGGGATCGGGCAGTTCAAAAGTGAGATCCGCAGGCTGTTGTAAAGCTGCTGCCAGGTCGTTGATATTATCCGTTGATTGCACAGTTGATAACTTATTAGTCTAGCGATCGGCTTATTATTACACAATCTGGTGACGTTGACAGTGCCAATTTTAGATTTTGGATACAGCAATCGTCGTCTATACCCAAATGCTAGAATCAGCCTATTACAGACGCTTCCAGATAAGGCAGCATGGAAAAAATCGAACTGCAACTCGACCAAAAAACCCTGAAAAAAGCGATCGCTTTGGCAAAGTCACGCCATTGTGACTTGTCAAAATTATTTGCCTACGCAATTGATCAACTAGCAGTGGTAGAACCCCAAACAGAGCAATTGCTGGAATTATTTGCTGATGATCCTGACTCAGTAGAGGAGATGCTAGAAGAGGTAATGAAAGATCAATTAGCACACCCATTAGTTATGTCACCAGAGAACTATCAAAAATTAATCAATCAATTGAACAAATTGGAGGATATGCTTTTAGGACAAACGGCAGAAAATGCTTTGAGTGAATCAACAATGGTTGGTACGGAGAATTTTACATCTGCTCTGGAGCGTTTAGCTAATGCCGAAGCTTGATGGTTTAGAAACTGTTCTGGATTTTTTGAACGGTTTGCAGCCAAAAATAGCAGCACAGATTGCAAAAAAAAGTCTTGGCTTTGAATATTGATCCTTTACCTGGTGATAGTGAGCAGTTATCGGGCTATCAAGGTTACTACCGAGTTGATAGTGGCGAATATCGGATTGTTTATCGGTTTGTTCCTGAAGAAGATTTAGTAGAAGTAATTTTAGTTGGCAAACGCAATGATGATGACGTGTACAAAAGATTAAAACGGTTGTTAGGATAACGAACATAACCACTCTGGGCTAGTACAGGGCAAAATAAAGACAGTAAGAGCGATGTGAACGCTATCCCACCAATGAGCTACTGTCTTAACCCCCGTTGTTCCAAACCTGAAAATCCTCACGATGTGAAATTTTGCCTGAGTTGTGGTTCTAAACTACTTCTCAAAGAACGCTACCGTTCTCTTAAACCAATTGGACAGGGTGGTTTTGGTAGGACTTTCTTAGCTGTAGATGAGGATAAACCCTCCAAACCTCGCTGTGTTATTAAGCAATTTTACCCCCAAGCCCAAGGCACAAACACAGTTCAAAAAGCAGTGGAGTTATTTACCCAAGAAGCTGTACAGTTAGATGAATTGGGTAAACATCCGCAGATTCCTGAACTTTTAGCATATTTCACCCAAGACGATCGCCAGTATTTGGTACAAGAATTTATTGACGGGTTAAACTTAGCTCAGGAACTAGCACATAAAGGTGTTTTCAGTGAAGCACGGATTATTCAATTATTAAATGATTTATTGCCTGTATTGCAATTTTGTCATGTTAGGCAAGTGATTCACAGAGATATTAAGCCAGAAAATATTATTTTACGTAATAGCGATAATAAACTAGTTGTAGTAGATTTTGGTGCTTCTAAATCTGCTACTAATACAGCTTTAAATCACACTGGTACAAGTATCGGTAGTCCTGAATATGTTGCACCAGAACAAATGCGGGGTAGGGCTATATTTGCCAGTGATATTTATAGTTTAGGGGTGACTTGTATTAATTTATTAACTGGGCGATCGCCTTTTGATTCCTACGACACTAATAATGATACTTGGATATGGCAGCAATCTTTAAAACCACCAGTTAGCAATCATCTACATAAAATTATCAACAAAATGACACAAAGCGTTCCCGCCAGACGCTATCAAACGGTAGAGGAAGTTTTAAAAAATTTAAATCAACATTCACCAGCAGCAAACACACCAGCAAAATCTAATAATCAACCTCCACAGACTACACCCCCAAAATCTGTATCAAAATCCCAAAGTCAAATTGATTTGGAATTAGAGGAATTGAAAACGCAATTTTTGCCTGGAGGGAAATCAAAACCGCAAAACATACCGCCGCAACCTGCAACTAATAATAATGCGGCTAAAAGTGAAATAGATTTAGAGCTAGAAGAATTAAAAGCTAAGTATCTTGGGAATAATAACGCATAAGTCTATACTGTTGATAAAAAAGTGACTCTAAGATTTAGAGTCACTAATAAATTAAGTTCAGAATTTAGAGAATTACCAGGTTATTTCTTGGCTTCAGCAATGGGAACCCATTCAGTGTGGAAAGCGCCGTCTTTATCGGTGCGTAGGTAGGTGTGTGCGCCAAAGTAATCGCGTTGTGCCTGGGTGAGGTTTTGGGGTAGGCGATCGCGGCGATAGCTGTCAAAATAATCCAAGGATGCGCTAAATGCGGGTACTGGGATTCCGAGTTTAGCCGCAGTGATGATTACTTCCCGCCAAGCTGCTTGTCTGTCGAGAATTGTTTGTTTAAATTCAGGAGCGAGTAGCAAGTTGGGTAATGCGGGATTTTCGTTAAATGCCTTCTTAATCTTATTCAAGAAGCCAGCGCGAATAATACAACCACCTTTCCAAATCCGCGCCAATTCACTCAGATTCAAATTCCAATTAAATGTAGCTGAAGCTGTAGATAGCAATGCCATCCCTTGAGCATAAGAACAAATCTTGGAACAGTAGAGAGCGTCCCGGACTTTGTTAATAAACTCTTTGGTATCGCCATCATATTTGCCACTGGGACCTGTCAACTGCTTAGATGCAGCAATCCGTTCATCTCGAATGGAAGAGATAATCCGAGCGTTTACGGCTGCGGTAATGGTGGGGATAGAAACACCCAATTCCAAAGCAGTTTGTACAGTCCAACGTCCAGTTCCCTTTTGACCGGCTGCATCAACAATCAAATCAACCAAAGGTAACTTGGTTTCCGGGTCAACGTAGGGGAAGATATTGGCTGTAATCTCAATCAAAAATGAATTGAGTTCGTCGGTAGTATTCCATTCTGCGAATACTTCATGTAGCTGTTGAGCATTCAGCCCGCCAGCATTTTTCAGCAAGTCGTAGGCTTCTGCAATCAACTGCATATCGCCATACTCAATACCGTTGTGTACCATTTTGACATAGTGACCAGAGCCACCGGGGCCAACATAAGTTACACAAGGGCCGTCATCGACTTGAGCAGCAATTTTGTTGAAAATTGGGGACAGATACTCGTAAGAACTTTGTGTACCACCGGGCATCAGTGAAGGGCCGTTCAGTGCGCCTTCTTCACCACCACTGACACCCATACCCAGGAAGCGTAAGCCTGCTGGTTCTAGTTCTTGAGTCCGTCTTTGGGTATCTTCAAACCAAGAGTTGCCACCGTCGATAATAATATCGCCTTCATCTAGCAAAGGTTTTAATTGCTGAATTACCGCATCCACTGGCTTACCAGCTTGTACCATTACAAGAATTTTGCGGGGACGTTCCAAGGCGGCAACGAACTCTTCTAAGGTAAAAGCGGCTTTAACGTTGCGTCCACCGGCGCGTTGCGCCATGAAAGCATCGGTCTTTTCTCTGGAGCGGTTATAAACTGCAATTGGGAAGCCATTACGCTCGACGTTCAGGGCGATATTCTCGCCCATAACGGCTAAACCAATCACACCAAAGCTTTGTAGTGTCATAAACTATGTTTGGCTAACTCTTGCAGGTTCTTTCATCTTTAAGGGTAGACTGAGTTTTTCTCTTCTCCCCTAAAGAAGACATTAAGAGTTAATTTAAAGAATAAAAGCTCACTAGTAACACAGATAAATAGTTTTAATTTGTATCCAAATCAACAATTAACTTGTAAAATTTGCGAAATTAGGGGCTAGGTACTATGGGATAAGGAAAAGCAACTTCCCCCCAATTTCCTATGTCCTCGAAATTTTGCACTCCTGCGGAGAACCCAAAGGGTATTTTGAGTTTTGAATTGATTTATCCCCCATCCCTAGTAAAAGGAGTAACCAAAAAATGCTGGCAAATGTCCTAGCCTTAGTGGTTGGCCTTGGTAGTTTAGCAATTTACATTTCAGCTTTCTTTTTTCCGGAAATCCACCGCAAGAATGATTTTATCTGGAGTGGAGTGGGTCTTTTCTATGCTTTAGTTTTGTGGGTGTTTGCGCCACGCATTTCTGGCGGTTTATTACTAGGTCATGTGGCTAGTGTGGCACTTCTAGTTTGGTTTGGCTGGCAAACTCTCTCATTACGTCGCCAAGTGACTCCACAGGTACAACAAACCCCAATACCCAGTTCGGAAGCTGTGAAATCAACCATCCAAGAACAAGCGGCTAAGTTTTCTCTTGCAGAAAAAGTTGCCCAGTTACAGCAAGGTATTGGTAATACTTTTAGTGGGTTGAAAAACAAGGTACAACCTACTGATACTAAAATAGCCACAACTGCCTCAACACAGACCATAGCAAAACCTGCTGTTGAGATTATTGACAAAACAGAAAAACCAGCAGAGGCAGTTACCACTACTGAAACCCAATCAACAGAAGCAGAAACAGTCTCATTAGAGACTGCTTCTCTAACCGAAACTGTCCCAGATGTGGTTCCACCCCATCCCCCATCTCCTGAATTGGTGGAAGCAGCACAGTCACATTCTGAGGCGGAAGATAAGCAACCAATCCCCGTGGAAGAAATTGCACCGGATGCGGTACTTGCTCCCCCCGCAGAAGCACCACCGGAAGCTTTACCGCCGAATACTTAAGGCTTGCTGAATGAAACTCAACGTTAATGTTGGGTTTCCCTGAAATGAGAAGCTACGCCTGGTGTTTACGCTATAGTCCCTTATTGATGTACGATGAGGGACTGTCGATTCATCTCAATATAAGAATGCTGTTTAAATAGTTCAACCAGATATGTAAAGATTACTTGAAAAAAGGTTTTCTAATTCTGAGTTACTGATGTTACCAGTGGTGATTAACAGTAGTTTATGTGGTTGCTTAATTGTTAAAAAAGAGTTGACAAACTCAGAATCTTTAGTGATTGAAATTCTGTTTTGTTGAATTGATATAGCATTAATTTCAATATCCGATGTGGAATTTTTTTCTGGTAAATCTCTAGTGTGGATTGTGTCGTAATTTGATACTCTCAGAAAATCGGCAAGACGAACTGATAACTGAGCATCCACAAGAAATTTCATGAGGCAATTTTATATATGCTTTTGACTTGGCTGAGTCGTGCAGCAAATAACAGAACAGCTAAAATATCTTCAGATTCTAAGTCGTCATAATCTGCTAATATTTGCTCGGTTGTCATGCCAGAACTAAGAAGTTCTAAGATAAACTCAACTGGATAACGAAGTCCTCGTATACATGGTTTTCCATGACAAATATTGGCATTTAGGGTAATACGTTGTAGAAGTGTGTAATCCATCATAGTGTAAGATATTTGCAAATATTATACTTAATTCATCGGGTTAATTGATTTAATTATGAGGGTCTACCAAGCTAACTATTATTGCTGAATTTTATAGGATATGGATAGCGATCGCCTCTTAATGCCCTAAAATATTTAGTAAATTGGGCGATCGCATAATCTACCATCAATAACCATAAAGTTTCTAATCCTGAAAAATCATAATATTACCAGAATAACAAGCTACCCAAACTTCTCTGGTTTGCGGGTCGTAAGTGATTCCTATAGGATTAGGTTCAACTTTAATTTTTTGTAACACTTTCATGTCACTAGTCCGAACCTTACTGACTGTATGTTCACCATAGTTAACAACATACAGCACTTGACCATCAGCAGATAAAACCATGCTCCGAGGAGCATTACCTGTGGTAATTTTATTAACTAATCTGCCTTGGGGTAAACTAATTTTAGCAATTTTACCTTCACCATTTAAAGAAGCATAAAGATATTTACCAGCCGGGTCAATGTTCAAATGACGTGGTGAACGACCAATATTTTTGAGCCATCCTACAGAAAAATCTCTCAGGTTAACTTTAGCAATTTCGTAAGAACCCATGATGGCGATGTATGCTGTTTCTGACGCTGCATCGACAACAATTCCGCGAGGATATCGGCCTAAGGGAATGCGTCTAATTTCCCGACTTTGATTTGTATCTACTACGCTCAAATCCCAAGAACACCAGTTGCTTACTAGTATCAGGTTCTCGTCAGCAGAAGTAGCGACAAATTTTGGTACAGAACCAACGGGGATAACTCGGTCAATTTTCAGAGTTTCTGTATTTATGCGATATAAGAAGCTTTTATCTGTCTTTTGAGATGGATGACATTTATCACTACCAGGGTTATTAAAACCAGTCCCATACATTTGATAGTTAGATACCCAAGCATATTTACCATTATGGGAAAAACTAGCTTCAACTGGAGAGCCTCTAAATTTCCCTGGGAATTTTCCATGACCAAATTTAGATAAATCCACTTCATCGGGGATGACTTTGACTAATTCATAGTCACGGTTATACACGGTGATTGTGTGGTTGTACATCATATTTTGGGCAAAAAATAACCCATTCCCCGAATGAACCACAGATTTAGGGGAAATTCTCCCAGAAATAGTTTTAACTAGCCTCATTTTCTGTGAGGGGTTGGGAGACTTAATTGATTGGGGTGCTATGGTTGGCTGATTTTCTGGCTTCTGTAGTTCCTGTGCTAAAAAGGGTTCGAGGGTGGTTTTTTGGGGTAATGAAGCGGCTAATTTTCGGGAACTTGAAGCTAAAACAGATGATGTTTGTTTTCCGACAATACCATCAACGATGAGCCGATTAGCTCGCTGGAATTGTATGACTGCGGCTTGGGTTACATCATCAAAATTGCCACTAATCCCCCCTTTATAGTATCCATCAGCTTGTAGTTTTTCTTGCAAAGAAATGACGCGATCGCTAATATCGCCCCGTTTGAGAGATGCTTGAGAAGCAGTTACTTGAGGAGTCTTGATAGTAAAATCTGATACACCCAAATTAGATTCTAGGGCGGCTAAGGTTGCAGTCCCAGCAATTCCATCAGCCTTTAACCCATTGGCTTGTTGAAATCTCTTCACGGCTACTTCTGTCACAGAACCAAAATATCCTGTGGCGACTTGCGGAAAATATCCGCTTGCTTTCAGCTTTTGCTGGAGTGACACCACTTGAGCATTTCTGTGTCCTTTTTTCAAAGCCGCAGCAGTAGGAAGTGACCAACTCAAAGAACCCATAGCCAAAGAAGCCACCAACATTAAGGCTCCACCTTGGTTTTTTGTCCAAGATACTTCTGGTAAATCAACATCTGTAGTAGATGCTTCATAAGTCTCAGCTAAATGCAAATAAGCAAGTGTATCCATAGTTTAGGGAATCACCAAGACTCGACTAAAGTTTGTAAAAATTATAACTCATTGTATCTATCATACTGACAAAACCCACCAAATTTGAATTGGCTTTCCTTGGGTAAAAGAATCCTGTGGTAATACTCTGGATGTATCGCTGAAAGCTTAGGATGAAATAAGCAATAGCAACTGTGTTTACACCCAAGTAGTAGATTAAATATTTTATTTGGCAATATATATGACTGCGACTACTCCCCCAAAAAGCCGAAAGTTGCCAACCCAAGCCATTGGAGCGAAAATTTTCCACTCTGTGAATATTATTAGCCTGTTCCTCATGCTGACTAGTGGGCTGCAAATTTACAACGCCAATCCAGTTTTTGGTGGACGCGCTGGCTTACACATTCCCCCGATATTTACCTTGGGAGGGTGGTTAGCTGGAGGTAGACACTGGCATTTTGCAGCTATGTGGGTGTTTTCTTTAAATCTTTTGTGGTACGGATTTTATATTTTGATTACTCGCCGTTGGCGGCATCGATTTGTTGGTGCTAATGATATCAAAGCATTACAAAAAAGCCAAAATTCTCAGCGTTTAATATATGCGTGGCATCGTATCATCTATACATCGATAATTCCCATACTGTTGCTGGCATTACTGACAGGTGTAGGTATGTATAAACCTGCTCAATTTCCTTGGATTGTAGATATGTTTGGTGATTGGCAAAGTCTACGAATTGTCCATTTTGCTTCAGTACCAATGGTAATTCTCTTTGTCATAATTCACTCTTTATTAGGGCGTAAAGCTGGCGGAGAGCAACTAACAGAGTCAATGTTTTGGTAAGGTCTAATTACTAGGAATTGGAAATATGGGTTTAATTCACATACGTCGTCCACGATTAACTCGCCGTCAATTTTTGCACCTTTCTGGTATTTCCAGTATGAGTTTGCTGCTTGGCGGTTGTGGGACACCAGTTTTTGAAGATTTGGTGGGTACAGTTTCTCAACCACTGAACCAAAAAGTAGAAAAGTTAATATTTAATCCGCAAAAATTAGTGCCGGAATTTTCTAAAAGGGAAATTCAACCAGAAGCATTAATAGTTAACAGCTTTCGGAATACGCCAATTATTGATGTAGAAAAATATCGCTTAATTATCGATGGGGAAGTTAATAATCCTTTGAATATCAGCATGGCGGAAATTCAAAATTTGCCATTGACTTCAATGATTATACGTCATGTTTGTGTTGAAGGTTGGGCGGCGATTGTGCAGTGGGGCGGTGTACAGCTAAGAGAAATTGTGGCACTTGCTCAACCAAAAGCTAATGTGCAGTACGCTTATTTTAAATCGGCTGATGGTTACTATGAAAGTTGGGATATTGCCTCAGCTTTACATCCACAAACACTATTAGCTTATGAAAAAAATGGTGTATCTTTACCAATCGAAAATGGTGCGCCTTTACGTTTAGCTTCACCCGTTAAACTTGGTTATAAACAAAGTAAGTGGGTGACTCAGATTACTCTGACTAATAGTTTATCTATATTTAAAGGCTATTGGGAAGATCAGGGTTATGAATGGTTTGCGGGAATTTAGATTTTAGAGAGTTGATACTAAACACTCAAATTCTGAATATGAATAAATTTATCCAGAAAATTTACTGAATTATTACCAATGAACTTTTTTGATAAACTGCATAACAACATATCACAAAATAAAAGTATACTTTTCGTTGGACTTGATCCAAACCCTGAGATGATGCCTGCAAGATATCAACATCAAGATATCATCTCTAATTTGTGGTCATGGTTACAATTTATTATTTCTGAAACTGCTGATTTTGTTTGTGCTTATAAGCCGACATTAGGATTTTATGAAGCTTTGGGTATTCCTGGTTTAGAACTGTTACAGAAAACTTTAGCTGCTATTCCTAGCCATATTCCTATAATCTTAGATGCTAAACATGGTGATTTAAACACGAGTACTATTTTTGCCCGTACTGTGTTTACAGAATGGGGCGTAGATGCAATTACTCTCAGCCCTTATACAGGACAAGATCATGTAGCTCCTTTTTTAGTCTATCCTGATAAGACTGTGTTCATTTTATGTTCTACATCTAACCCTGGTGCAGAGGCTTTACAGCAATATCCCTCAAAAGAATCACCCCTTTATTTACAAGTTGTGCAAGAATCAAAAAATTGGGGTACTCCAGAACAATTGGGCTTAGAAGTAGGTACTACAAATGCTGATGTTTTGGCGAAAGTTCGCCAAGCTGCGCCGGAAAGAATAATTATGGCACGTAGTATCTGGGCTGGGGGTGGGAATTTAAAGAATATTTTAGATGCTGGTTTAAATAATAGCGGCAATGGTTTATTAATTCCTGTTCCCCAAGATATGTTAGCAAGTCAAAACTTGTCTGAAGAAATTCAGTTTCTACGTGCAGAAATTAATCAGGTGAGAGAGGGAATTGTTCTTGATGGTTCTAGTTGTGCTGTGTGGCTACCCGATGTTTCTGCTGTCAACCAGCATCCTCTACATGATTTAATTTTGCAATTATATG
This sequence comes from Anabaena subtropica FACHB-260, assembly GCF_014697105.1. Taxonomy (GTDB): domain Bacteria; phylum Cyanobacteriota; class Cyanobacteriia; order Cyanobacteriales; family Nostocaceae; genus Trichormus; species Trichormus subtropicus. Next base: position 35,243 of record NZ_JACJRF010000012.1, read on the forward strand.
ATATTGATTGCATTATGTTTGGTAATTTTGTCCAAGCATCCGGTGCAGTGTTTCCTTATTATATAGATTTACGCAAAATTATTTCTAATCCTCAAATATTTAATCAAGTCCTCAGTAGCTATGAAGAGATTGTGAAAAATCTCACTTTTGATAGATTAGCAGGTATTCCCTATGGTTCTTTACCAACAGCAACTGGTTTAGCTTTACGTCTTCATTGTCCGATGATTTTTCCTCGTAAAGAAGTGAAAGCACATGGTACTCGCAAGCTGATTGAAGGTAATTTTCATGCGGGTGAAACAGTGGTAGTAATTGACGATATCCTCATCAGTGGTAAGAGTGTGATGGAAGGAGCAGATAAGTTAAAGTCAGCAGGGTTAAATGTTCATGATATTGTAGTGTTTATTGACCATGAACAAGGAGTGAAAGATAAATTACAAGCAAATGGGTATCGTGGTCATGCAGTTTTAACAATTTCGGAAATTACAACTGTTTTACACCAAGCAGGACGGATAAATGATGAGCAATTTTTGGCTCTAACTGCTGAATAAAATTGAATTTTGTTAGTGGTAATGGAAAATAATTGTTGATAGTGTTTATGCCAAAATAAGGAGCTAACCCAGATAGAAAATAATTGATATGAATATTTCACTCAATCAATTGCTTAAGTGGTTAATTTTAACCCTAATATTTCCCTTGGTTTGTCTGAATGGTTGGTTGATTTTTCAATTTTTCCAATATTTTAAACCTTTAGTGACAATATTTGTTTTAGCAATCTTACTAGCGTTTATTTTAAACTACCCCGTTTCTTCTCTTCAGGAACGAGGAGTAAAACGTAGCAATGCAGTTTCATTAGTTTTTGTTTGTACTGTGCTAATTCTAGTTGCTTCAGGTATCACATTATTGCCTATAGCAATAGAGCAATTTCATGAAATTGCTAAAGTTTTACCCCAATGGATTGATTCTAGCCAGGCAAAAATACAGAACTTGAATAATTGGGCGCTTGGTCAAAATTTCAAGTTTAATATAGCAACAACATTAACAAGAATTATTGATAAAATCCCCGATGAATTAGAATATTTTTCTAATCAAATTTTAAAATTTATTATAGAAACAGTTGATAGTATTTCCGAAGCTTTAGTTACAGTGGTAATTACTTTTTACCTCTTGGTGGATGGTCCTAGAATTTGGGAAGGGGTATTTAAAAAGTTACCTTTGTCTTTTGCTCAAAAGTTAAACCAATCTATTCAAAGAAACTTTCAAAATTATTTAATTGGTCAAGGAACTTTGGCTTTACTGATGGGTACTTCTCAAACCCTCTTGTTTTTAGTTTTTCAAGTGCAGTTTGGGTTACTGTTTGGTTTGGGAGTTGGGTTTTTAAGTTTAATTCCCTTCGGTGACGTTGTGAGCTTGATTGTAATTACTTTGATTGTAGCTACACATGACTTTTGGCTAGCTGTGAAGATTTTAGCAGTAGCTGTTGTCATTGACCAAATTATTGATCAGGCGATCGCACCCCGTCTTTTAGGTAGTTTTACCGGACTTAGACCAATTTGGGTGTTAGTTTCTTTGCTTGTGGGAACATACCTTGGTGGAGTGTTAGGATTACTCATTGCTGTACCTGTTGCTGGTTTAACGAAAGATATAATAGATGATTTTTCCTCTCAGTCTACTAGTATCGATAATGCTTTACCGACTGAAGCTGCAACAGAAATCTTAAAACCAGAATCTTCATCATCTTGAAGTAATGTAATTATCTTTATTTCCATAATTGCGTAGATGGTGTTTTCTGGAGTTTACGCCTGATTTACTTCGTGATTCTTGATGAAAAAGTATCTTTACTATACATTTTATTTAACCGCAATCCCACTTAGTTGCTAAATCATCATCGAAGTTATGCAAAAATTGCATTTATGCGGATGCGCTAAAACCTAGTAAATGGCATTCTCTATATTTAGGAATAGAGTTGATGGCATACTTAACACCCCTGGTATCGGCCGGGGGCTTTTTATTAACAGGGTAAACAAATTTGAAATTTATTGGAAAACTTGTAAAATTCGCTAGACTCTCCACCTAACTAGAGAGTTTAGGATGGTTCTAGGCTATCGCCTCAGTTGTCAGGCTTAGACTCAAAAGTTATTTCCATTCATACCCTAAATCTATGACAATCCAACTCACAGTTCCCAACATGGCTTGTTCTGCTTGTGCAAACAACATTACTAATGCAGTGAAGACAGTTGATGCTGATGCGATCGTTCAGGCTGATCCTCAAACTAAGCTAGTTAACGTAGAAACGCAAGCATCAGAAACATCAATTAAAGATGCTTTAGCTGCTGCTGGCTATCCACCTGCGTAAATTGTGCGAAAAACTAGACCCCCGATTTTTCTAAAATTCAGGGGTCTTATACCAATTCAAAATTCAAAATAGCCTACGGCAAGGCTGCGCCAACAAAATTCAAAATTCAGAAATCTAGATTCAGAAATCTAGATTTTGCAAAGGTTTCTGGGTTTGAATGTGTATCAGAATTTTAGTGAAATGGTCTTAAAAGTTAAAATCTAATGCCCAATTGTCCATTAATACCGCGCACAGAATTATAACCAGCGCCCACGAAAATGTTATCAGTAGCACCTACTTGTACGCCACCTGAAAAAGCTACTCCTTTATCTTCTGAATAATATCCCAAACCTACATAAGGAGAAATTACTGGCAAACTGATAAACCTCAGCACATCTACGCCAGTCGCCCCATCCGTTCCCACACCTAACTCTACACCAAAATCTAACGCCCTAGCCCCTACAGCATAAGTGACATCGCCATCTTTGCCGCCTACTGATACCCAAGGTTGTGGTACTAGTTGAGCAGAGGCTTGTGTTGGGGCTAATAAAGCTAAAAATCCGCACGAGGTGATGAGTGTTTTGACTATAGTTGCTTTTTTCATGCTTTTCTCCTGCACTACCTAAAAATTGGTTACTTCACTCTAACTGAGTTATAAACTTTAGTAATTGTTTCCCAAGTTATCTATTTCATCCTGAACAGTGGGGGAACAATAACCATAGTTTTTACTGTGGAAAAAATGAGAAGTCCGCAAACTGTTAAAGCGTTGGAAGAATTAGGTAGAGTGCGTCTTTCCCAAAACTTTTTTATGCGAGATTTTCTCTATTCTGAGATTTCGCAAATTGAAGGTATCCCCAACATACCAGATGATCCTGATGTGGCAATATCTGCTGGTAAAAATCTCTGTGAGCAAGTTCTAGAGCCAATTCAAGACGCTTTAGGCAGCATCAGCATTCGCTCTGCCTTTCGCTCGTCTATGGTCAATGCTAGAGGCTCCGAGAATAAAAATCAATACAACTGCGCCAAAAATGAATCTAACTACGCAGGACATATCTGGGATGTTCGGGACGCTAAGGGTTATATGGGTGCAACAGCCTGTATTATCGTTAATTCATTTATTGATTATTATGAGAAAACGTCTGATTGGACAGCCTTAGCGTGGTGGATTCATGATCATATTGATAACTATAGCAGTATGGAATTTTTTCCTAAGTATGCCGCTTTTAATATTAATTGGTCTGAAAATCCAGATGGTAAAAAAGCCTGGATATCTAGTTATGTGCCGAATCCTCATACGGGTAAAAAAGGTTATTTGACAAAGAAGGGTGCAGATAACTATGAGGGTTCACATCAGCAGTTTTATAAAAAGTTTATAGAAGAGTTTGGCAAGATGATTACGTTATAAAATAACGACAGCGAAATAAAAGCGATCGCTATGACTCTGACAACAGCAAAATGGACGATAGATGAATATCATCAAATGGTGGCGGCGGGTATTTTAGATAATCGACGGGTGGAACTACTGAAGGGGGAAATTGTCGAGATGTCGCCAGAAGGAGAACCCCACGCATATTTCAGCAGTGAAGCCGGGGAATATCTAATTAAGTTATTGGGTGAACTAGCAATGGTTCGTCTAGATAAACCGATAACTTTACCTAACGCGTCCGAACCGGAACCTGATATTGCTATTGTGCAAAGACTAGGACGTGAATATTTGGCACATCATCCATATCCAGAAAATATTTTTTGGCTGATTGAATATGCAAATTCCAGCTTAGAAAAGGATTTAGAGATAAAAAGTAAAATTTACGCTGAAGTCAAAATTGCTGAGTATTGGGTAGTGAACTTAAAGAAAAGACAACTTGTCGTCTTTCGACAACCCCAAGATGGGGAGTATGCTGCAAAATCTACATTAATAGACGGAACAATCTACCCAATAGCATTTCCAGATATTGCCATATCAGTTTCCGCCATTGTTAGTAATTAAAATCACTACCCAATTTTCTAAATCTCCTCAGGATTAATACCCAACTCCCGCAACCTTTGCGCCAGTCGTTCAGCGCGTTGTTTTTCTTGTTGTGCGCGTTCCCTTTCCGCCTCTACTAATTCCTCTGGTGTAAGTAATTTCCGTCCTGCTTCGTCATACCAATACAACCATTCCCGTGTTCGTCCCAAGTAAGTACCGCGTTCTCGTCCCAATGCTAAACCAATTTCTGGCATCCACACCCGCGAACCTGGTTGTAATATGTATTCACTATTTTCTAAACGATAAACTTCCAAGGGTTCTCGTTTACGCCGATATTTACGACTAGGTACGTAAATTGCATAATATAAAATCCCTAATTTGGCGTAGTCGATTTTTTTCTTTTCGTATTCACCGCCGTAGGTTTTAGAAACAACTTCTAAGGCGAAAATGGGAACAATACCATCTTCTTCCCACAGCACATAACTTAAACGTCCCTCTTCACCTATGAAACGTTCAACACCCAAACTGAGAAAACCATCGGGTACTAATGGCGGGTTGCTGGGTGCATAATAAATTCCCATATCAACGCCGAAAAACCAATCTGTGCGTTGACTCCAAGCTAAAGCTAAAATCGCATCTAGTAAATTGGGAATCAGATTTTGTAGTTCGTTATCCACTGGTGTATCATCGGAGTCTGGCAATTCTGCCGAGGATGGCAGACAGTCGAGGGGATTGTACTGTACCATGACAGTCCTCAGTGAGATTAGCTGACTATATTTTAAGGTTAAAATAATCAAGCCTTTGAGAATATCCCACTCTCAATAGCCACATTACGCCTGTGACAGATAACATTTATATATGAACGCTACACAAGAACAATTAAAAGTAAAACTTGAGCAGGCTTTGGTTGCTGCTTTTGGTGATGAGTACGCCGGAGTAGACCCGATTTTAGTTGCTGCTAGTAATCCTAAGTTTGGTGATTATCAAGCCAACGTTGCTTTGTCGTTGAGTAAGAAATTAGGACAGCAACCGAGAGCGATCGCCTCTGCTATTGTAGAGAAACTAGATGTATCAGAAATCTGTGAAACTCCAGAAATCGCTGGCCCTGGTTTTATCAACCTCAAGTTGAAAACTACCTACCTAGAAGCGCAAATTAACGCTATTCATGCAGATACTAGACTAGGCGTTCCCACAGCTAAACACCCACAACGAGAAATTGTCGATTTTTCCAGTCCGAATATTGCTAAGGAAATGCACGTCGGACACTTGCGTTCTACTATCATCGGTGATTCCATCGCCCGAATTTTAGAATTTCGCGGACATGATGTATTGCGGCTAAATCATGTAGGTGATTGGGGTACGCAATTTGGGATGTTAATTACTTATCTGCGGGAAGTCTACCCAGAAGCGTTAACTACGGCGAATGCTTTAGATATTGGTGATTTAGTTAGTTTTTATCGCCAAGCCAAGCAACGATTCGATGCAGATGAAGCCTTCCAAGAGACAGCACGTCAAGAAGTTGTTAGATTACAAGCAGGCGCAGAAGATACACTCCATGCTTGGAAATTGTTGTGTGAACAATCACGCCAAGAGTTTCAGGTAATTTATGATTTGTTAGATGTCAACGTAACGGAACGAGGCGAATCTTTTTATAACCCCTTATTACCCACAGTTGTAGAAGAGTTAGAAAAATCCGGTTTATTGGTTGAAAATCAAGGTGCAAAATGTGTTTTCTTAGATGGCTTCACTAATAGAGAAGGCGAACCTTTACCCTTGATTGTGCAGAAATCTGATGGTGGCTATAACTACGCCACAACAGATTTAGCAGCACTGCGTTACCGGATTCAAAAAGATGAAGCCAAACGCATAATTTATGTCACCGATGCGGGACAAGCAAATCATTTTTCCCAATTCTTTCAAGTAGCGCGTAAAGCTGGATGGATTCCTGATGATGTGGAATTAGTTCACGTCCCCTTTGGTTTGGTATTAGGGGAAGATGGGAAGAAATTTAAAACCCGTTCCGGTGATACTGTAAGGCTACGGGATTTGTTAGATGAAGCCATTTCTCGTTCTCATGCAGATTTAGAAGTTAGATTCAAGGAAGAAGAACGGGAAGAAACCGCAGAATTTATTAATAACGTGGCTGAGATAGTTGGTATCAGTGCGGTAAAATATGCTGATTTAAGCCAAAATCGCACCAGTAACTACATTTTCAGCTATGATAAAATGCTGGATCTCAAAGGTAATACTGCACCATATATGTTGTATGCTTATGCCCGGATTCAAGGGATTAGTCGCAAGGGTGGGATTAACTTTGCAGAGTTGGGAAATAATACCAAAGTTATATTACAGCATGAAACGGAATTGGCATTAGCTAAATACTTACTGCAACTAGGTGAAGTCATTAGCATTGTAGAGCAAGACTTGCTACCTAATCGGTTGTGTGAATATCTCTACGAATTAAGTAAAAAGTTTAATGTTTTTTATGACCGCAATCAAGGGGTACAAGTTTTGAATGCAGAAGAACCACTGCGGACATCCCGTTTAGTTTTGTGTGATTTGACAGCCAGAACTTTGAAACTAGGCTTGTCTTTGTTGGGTATCCAAGTGCTAGAGAGGATGTGATTACCATCTTCCGATTCGTTATCAAACTCTACAAATCCTGGTAGCTGATATCTACACACCTTGCAGTACTTAACAGTAGTGCATTTCGTTAACGTGATTAAGTTAGACGAACCTCACCCCAACCCCTCTGTCTTTAAAAGTTCTGAGTAACCTTGCAGGGGAGAAGTGTGGAGAGGGGTTTTTCCATGTAGTGAAGCTTTCACGGGAAAATAGTATAAAAAAATACTTTTGCCCCCATGATGTTACTCATGTTTGTAACTAATTTACTCATTACTGCTAAGGTAGGTAGTTAGTCTAAGAAACACTACATAATTTAAGGAGGAAAGTATGATAAATCAGCTGATTAAAGCCTTTCAACCTAAGGACGCTAATATTACCGTTAGTGTCGGCTTTGATAATAAGTATTTAGATTATGGCAAAATATTATTGCGTTCTATTAATAAAAATTCTCCCAACGTCAAAGTTGTAGTATTAGCAATTAATACTCACGAAGATAGTTTAAACGAATTTTCAGAGTTGAAGAACTTTAAAATAATTCATGAGAAAAAAGAATTTGCCCATGAGTATGAGCAACGCTTATACACCATAGCTAGGCGAATTTTTTTGGTGAATGAACTAAGACAAGATAGCTCTATTGAAAATTTACTACAATTAGATGCTGATGCCATTGTTAAGAGGGATCTAAATAGATTTGGTAATCTTTTCAAGCAGGGAGATTTCTGCATCTTTGCTAGACCTCAAATGAAATATGAATTTTTAAGATTGACAATGAATGTACTGGGTTTGAATAATTCTCCAGCAAGTAAAGCACTAACCAAGGAGTGGATTGCACAACTTTGGCAAATGCTTGCAGAACCTCAAGATACAAAGTACATTGATCAGCTAACTTTATGGAAAGCTTATGAAAAAATAAATCAGGAATATGGGATAAAGTTGGTGAATTTACAGCCTCCTTTTATTGGTAATTCAAGAAATACAATTATCAGGACATTTTACGCAACTAAAGATGCTAAGGGTGATCAAAAGCTTGTGAAAGAATTGAATAAATTTACAGATAAACCCCTTGAAGATGCACCTAGCAACGCACCACCTAAACCAGAAGGAACTGATGTCTTTTTAACCAAGAATTTGTTGCGGGATAATTTTGAAAAAGCAGGTTTTATTTAAAATTTATATAATTTTTGCCACAGAGACGTTACAATACAACGTCTCTACAGGCGCTATTATTGTGGCAAGTTATCCTATCCAAACCGTATAGGGTCGAAGACTATTGCCTGAAATTTGGTACTGACTCAGTGTATTTCTAATATTATGTCAGCTATTGAGTAGAAAATTATGATTTCGTTTCGACTTTTGATTATCAGCGCAAGTATTGCGTTGCTACCGCTTTTGTCCAACTTAAGCGCCTCTGCACAAAATAACTTACAGAAAATTGAGCTAAAAGTTTATAGCACCAACGAGCAAAAACAAACTTGTCCAGACACAGTAATTGTTACTGAAAAACCCCGTCCTTATCAAGAAGGCAGTTTTACTACAGATGGCTCTGTTAACCTGAATACCTATGCTAGTAACATCTCAGTTCTCACAAGTAATAATTTTAGCGTTACATGGGTCGGGAAACTCAAACCAAGATATGCCAAATGCGTGGGATCTGCTGGCATGACTAAGGTTGATGGACAAGACTACTCTGGAAACATTAATTACTTACGGATGCACTTTGTTAAAGGTAAGGTTTACTTTATCTTAGATTTGGCAGGTGGCTTTGATCCTAATGATTATCCCCTAGTCGTTCTCAACAACAGTTTAAAGAATGGTAATCCGGCCTGGACTTGGGGTGGAAGTGATTAGAACCAAGTTAATCACTTAGCAATCCGACTTGATTGCCATAGTAGCGAGGGAATGTTGTTGTACCCGTACTAAATCTAGAAGTTCTTGGGGAGTGAGACTACGTTTTTTTTCTACTGATTCTTGTCTGACTGCATCTAGAACAGATTGGGTTTCTTCGTTATTGAGGATAATACCATGTTGCTGCAATACGCTAGATAATAGATGCCTGCCAGAATGTTTACCTACAACTAAACGGCGCTCTCTACCTACTTCTTCTGGTGCATACGGTTCGTAAGTATGGGGATTTTGTAGTACACCATGAGCATGAATCCCTGATTCATGAGTAAAGGTGTTTTCACCGACGATCGCTTTCCAAGGAGGTACACCATAACCTGATGCTGATGCTACGAGTTGAGATATTTCTAGTAAACGCCGTGTATCAATCCCCAAATCGTAGTGATACAAGTGCTTAAGAGCCATAACCACTTCTTCTAAAGCAGCATTACCAGCTCTTTCACCTAATCCATTAACAGTAGTATTTACTGATAAAGCTCCTGCTTTAATACCGGCAAGAGCATTGGCTGTAGCTAAACCAAAGTCATTATGTGTGTGCATTTCTACAGGTATCGCCAAGGATGTTACCAAGTGTTTTACCTTGGCATAAGTGGCGAAAGGGTCGAGAATACCTACTGTGTCACAAAAGCGAAATCTTGATGCACCCCATTCTTGAGCAGCCAGGACGACATCAAGGAGAAAGTTTTCTTCGGCTCTGGATGAATCTTCGCCACCAACGGATACAAACAAACCCCGATCAACTGCAAAACTGATGCTTTCTCGGAGTTTTTGTAGAACTACTTGCCATTGTCCTTGAAATTTGGCAGCGATTTGGATTGCAGAAACGGGGACAGAGATATGTACTCGCTGTAAACCACAACTGACGGAAGCTTGGATATCGGAAATTAAAGCACGGTTCCAACCTAGTAGTTGTGCTTGCAAATCCAAGTTAACAATAGTTGCGATCGCCTGTTGTTCTGCTTTACCCATTGCGGGTATTCCTACTTCGATTTCGTGAACGCCGATAGCGTCGAGAAATTTGGCGATCGCTATTTTTTCCTCTACACTAAAAGCAACACCAGCTGCTTGCTCTCCATCACGTAGTGTAGTGTCATTAATTAGAGTTTTATTCATTGGCAAAGTGTCTCCGAAGAAACAGAGGTAGATTATTCGCCTGAGTCCGGCTAAGTACCAAAGGAATCTGAAACAGAATACCTTAAAAGTCAATAAATTGCTAACTCACATTGAGCAAAAATTTTCAGTACCACAGCCAAACACTTAATTAGTTAAGCCACAGCATTTGGTACAACAAATTAGTCAATGTTTTACACAAAGTCTGATTTTTTGACTAGATGTAAGTCTTAACATATCACCTCTATTCAATTATGCACACTGTGAACATAATATCTCATCTATAGTATTTGATTTTTAATGTATAAATAACCTCTGGAAATTGCAGCGATCGCCATTCTCAGAGGTTATTAATTTCTGGCTACTTAATCTCCTATTTAATCTGTGCTTAGAGATTTTTCTGATACTAATTCTGTAATGTCTTCTATATTTTCATAATCAGTAATTCTAATATGTTTAAAAAAGCTGGATATCCAAGGCAGAGCCATTAAAATTCCTACTAAAACTAATAAAAATATAGAAATACCTATGATTTGATCACGGGGAATTTCTAATACGCCACGTAAAATTACTTCTCTCAATGCAGAAACTATCGTAATTTCTGCTGCGGCTCCTACTGATATTTTTTGTGATTGTAAGTAGTCAATTAACAAACGAAACAGTTCTACTAGAATCAAAATAAACAAGATATCAGATGTTACTTCTCGTAAATCTAATGGACGCAAAAATGACAAAAACATATCACCCAGACGAATGAGCATTACACAAAATAAGCCTACACAAAGAGAGATAACAATAATATCTTGAAAAATTTCTAGATTGCTGACAATTCTATCTCTATTGAACCAACTATTTATTTTCGTAATTATTCTTTTAGGCATAAATTCTCTGGAGAATTATGAATTATCTATTCTTATGATATGCAATTGAAAAAATAATTTTTATAACAATTTACACCTTGTAGAGAGAAAAAACGCAAGAGCTTTCAATTTTTATAAGACTCAGCGCATATATAGTAATCCTATGAGATTCCTGACTTGACTTGCGTGGGTGGGGAGTAGGGAAAAACCTGTTCAATATGATAAGATTCGCCTAAAAATATAAAAAGACTTATCATAGGTGATAATGATTATCCGTATGGTAAGATTAGAGGCTTTTATAGTATGGTGGCTGACGTAATTACCAATTCAGTTCCCGTTACTGTCTTGACTGGCTATTTAGGCGCAGGTAAAACAACCCTACTCAATCACATTCTCACATACGAGCATGGCAAAAAAGTTGCTGTGATCGTTAATGAATTTGGAGAAGTAGGCATTGATAACCAATTAGTTATTGATGCAGATGAAGAAATTTTTGAAATGAACAACGGCTGCATTTGTTGTACAGTTCGCGGTGATTTGATCCGCATCATTAATAATTTGATGAAGCGCCGTGATAAATTTGACCACTTAGTAATTGAAACTACTGGATTGGCTGACCCTGCACCAGTAATTCAGACATTCTTTGTGGATGAAGATATGCAAAGCCAACTGTCTTTAGATGCAGTAGTGACAGTGGTAGATGCCAAGCATATCTGGCAACATTGGGATGCAGACGAAGCTCAAGAACAGATTGCGTTTGCTGATGTAATTTTACTTAATAAAACTGATTTAGTCACACCAGCAGAATTAGATGAATTAGAAAAGCGGATTAGGTCGATGAATGCGATGGCGAAAATCTACCGTACTCGCAATTCAGAATTAACAATGGATGCGTTGTTGGGTGTGAAAGCCTTTGATTTAGATCGAGCCTTGGAAATAGATCCAAATTTTTTAGGTGAAGATGCCCACGAACATGATGATACTGTTTTTTCTGTGGCTTTAGTAAAAGATGGCGAACTGGATGGGGAAAAATTAAACGCTTGGCTTTCAGAATTATTGCGTACCCAAGGCCCGGATATATTCCGGATGAAGGGCATATTAAACATTGCTGGGGAAGATAATAGATTTGTCTTCCAAGGGGTACACATGATATTTGATGGTAGACCCGATCGCCCTTGGAAAACAGACGAAAAACGCAAAAACGAACTAGTTTTTATCGGTCGTAACCTAGATGAAGCCCAACTTAAGCAAGATTTTCTCGCTTGTCTAGTCTAAAAGAGACTAGGGAGTAGGGACTAGAGGCTAGGGAATAGAAACTAGTTATTAGATGTTCAGATTCTCAAACCCTCACCTCTAGCCTCTCACCTCCAACCTCCAACCTCTAGCCTCTCTATATACTTATGGATTTAACAACCAGCAAAACTAAGGAATTTGAAGAACACTATTCAGGGACACTGGCAGAATATGTAACTGCGATCGCCTGGTGTCCACAAGGAGATATTTTAGCCGCAAGTTCGGCGGCTGGGGAAGTAGTACTTTGGCAAAATGGTGAATTAACAACGCTGCAAACTGGTCATGGCCAGTCTGTAGATTGTCTTGCTTTCTCCCCCGATGGCAAGTTTTTAGCCGTTGGTGGACAAGATGGACGGGTGAAAATTTGGCGGGAACAGGAATTAATCGCCACTTTAGAAAATGTACCTGCGTGGGTGGACAAGCTGGCTTGGAGTCACGCTAGTAACCAATTGGCTTTTAGTTTAGGGCGTAATGTACAAGTTTGGGATGCTGATACTAATGAGGTGATCACCACGCTGAATTTTGCCGACTCATCCGCATTGAGTATTGATTGGCGTATTGATGGCAAATACCTAGCGATTGGTGGTAATAAGGGAGCCAAAATTTGGCACGCTCAAGACTGGAACGAAGAACCATATATTCTAAATATGCCTACGGTGAGTGTGGCTATGGCCTGGTCGCCTGATGGTAAATTCCTGGCTTCTGGCAATATGGATCGTAGTGTGACTGTTTTGGAATGGAATAATCCCGACCCTTGGGTAATGCGTGGCTTTCCTGGGAAGATTCGCCAACTAGCATGGTCAGAAGCAACTACCAAACTAGGTGCGCCAATACTAGCGTCTTCCAGCGTGGAAGGTATTGTTGTTTGGGAAAAGTTAGAAGATGAGGACATGGGGTGGGAAGCGCGAGTTTTGACTAATCATGTGGGTGTGATTAATGCGATCGCCTTTGCACCTAAAAGTTTTTTACTCGCTTCAGCTGCAACTGATGGCTGGTTATGTTTGTGGAACAAAGCCAAGCAAGTATCCCAAGTTCTCACAGGTGTTGCTGATGGATTTTCTACCCTAGCGTGGCATCCCCAAGGTAAGCTACTAGCCGCAGGTGGTGAAAAAGGAGAATTACTCATCTGGTCAAAGATTTTGCGGGGTCAAGGATTTGGACGTAGTTAATTCTGTGTGTGTCAGTAGTCAATAGTCAGTTGCTTTTGATGAAAGTTTCATACCCCATCTCCTTGTGTGTAGAGTGTTTATTGATTAACTAAAGTTGAAGATAGTTAATAAATTGGCTATGCTGTAGCAGAAATAGTAATTATTGGTGAATTATGTACTTAGTTAAACTAGTTTTGCTTGCCTGTCCTGTATTGATCGCATCTATCCTACTGGTAGCTAATCCAGCAAAAGCTGTTAGTATCAACTCTTTACCTAGTACACCAGCCGTTACAGCAGTATCCATGCAGCCAATCTCCGAATTGGCAACCCCACATTTAAATCAATCGTCTAATCCTATCATCGATCAATTGGGTTGTAGCTGCTCTAGCTGTGTTCAGACTAAACTTCAGTTGCTACAAGGAAAGTTACCCACCAATAATCTTTGAAGTGAAAAAGTATAACTTTTTAGAGGCACAGCAATGCTGTGCCTTTATTGTGTATTTATTTGATTTAATAAGTATGATTTGTTGCGATATAAGTAACGTGCGTATCTTGGTAGCTGGATTATTGGGAATATATATAACTGGGTATGGGTTAGCTCGTATTTATTCCCTGCAAATGGTAGAACATTACCCCACGAAATTTGACCCAGAATATCAGGGCAAAGTTCGTCAAGATTATATTGCTAAGAGGGATAGTCAGCCTGGAGAGGGGTGGGAATATCAGCTATTTTTGCCAGCAATCAAGACTGAAGAAGCTATTATCAATATAATCAATATATTGGTTTATCAGTGAAGTTATCCCTAAAAGCGGAAGTAGGCAGACTGAACACCATCACTATTTTTATTCAGCCAGCAGCAGTAAATGATGTCAAAAAATTTATTAGCAAACAATTCTTTACGAGTTATTCTGCTTCTCTTTACCAGTGGATTTGTTGCTTGTAGAAATCAAATTACAAGCACGTCCTTGACTCAGACTGCTAATGTAGTTGATGAAAATCTTCCCAAAGTCGTAGCCACAACCAGTGTACTATGTGACTTAACTAGACAGATTGCAGAAAATACTATTAATCTCATCTGCTTGATTCCCCCCAATCAAGTACCTCAGGCTTATCAACCAACAACTGAAGATAGCAGTGCTATTGAGCAAGCTAATTTGATATTCTACAATGGCTACAATCTTGAGCCAGAATTAATCAAGCTCATCAATGCTACAAAGAACTCTGCACCTAAAATTGCGGTGAGTCAAATTGCAGTTCCTCAACCACAAAAATTTCCCGAAAATTCTCGTCAAGTAAGCAATCCCTATGTTTGGCACAATCCTAAAAACGCCATCAAGATAGTGGAGGTGATTAATAGTAGCCTGAAGAAATTAGAACCAAATAATGCCACAATTTATAGTGACAATACCATAAGAATTAAAAGTGAATTAACTCAGTTAGACAATTGGATAAAATTAAAGATTGCCACTATCCCTCAAGACAAGCGTAGATTGGTGACAAACTATAATGCCATAGATTATTATACAAAAGCCTATGGCGTTCCTTCCGCTACTATTGGTACTGAAGCACAAGCAACAGATCAACGAGTAAAAAATTTGACCGCATATGTCCAAAAATCTAACGTACTAACAATTTTTGCAGATATGACAGACACCTCCAGACTAATGGAATCTGTTGCTACAGAGGCAGAAGTAAAATTATCAGAACGGCAATTATATACTCAAGGATTAGGAGAACCAACAAGCGATGGTGACACCTACCAAAATATGATGGTTGCTAACACACGCACAATTGTTGAAGGTTTAGGAGGAACATACTTGATATTTCAACCAAAAGCCCAAAAGTAGTATTTAATCTTGAGAAACACATAATACAGCATTTCTCGTTTTAGTTAGTTACATCTCGTGAAAATTAGAGGCTAGGTGTACTGTAACTAATGTAATTTGGAACTGCTATGTAGGCACAAGTTCAAAAATCTAGACTTGAGTGCTATCTAAATCGATTATGTCAATCGTGCAATAGCTAAATCGCGGATTAAATTAGTTCTAGAGAATAGGTAACTGTTGACGGAATTAATTTCTTCACAGCTAAGAGCTTGTTGGCTATCAAGCTGCATTAACAACTGTTTGACCAAATCTGTATCACTAAGTTTGAGAAGAGTACTGGACTGGGTTTGTTCAACTAAAGACCAAATTTGACGTAGTATTTGTGAGTTCATCGGACAAACTTTCATAACAACCCTTCCCTTTCTTGTCAACACAGGAAAATGCAATCAACAATCTTAGAGAAAATCTTACACGACTAAATCTAAAGAAAATCTTAAATATTACAAATATTTACCAATTTAGATGTGTGTCTAAATAACAGCAAAAATCAAATAGGAGTCTTATATTCAGAAATATATTTTATTGTTAACGTTTTGGGAAATTTTTTGTTTGGGGATTGTATACAACTGTATAAAAACTCAATCAATTAGAGTCCGAGGTATGTCAATATGGTATTTATAAGAAAACCAGAGTTATAGAAAATAGTAGATATATAAGCTTTGGGCGATCGCCTCCTCGGAGGACTAAACTATCGCATATTGCCAAAGTAGTACAAAAATATTAGTAAGCGTCGGAAAATCATATAGTTAGCAGTCGGAAAATCTGAAATTTTATAGCCTGCATCCTGTAGGAAATTTTGAATTTTCCAGCTTGTTTCTTGTAGAGTATTTTGAATTAAAAAATGTCTCCACTCGGTGTTGCTACCAGTCATTCAACTCATACCCTAGCAACAGGGAAAGCAAAACTTTGGCTGTTGCTGGTGGGAGTTAACCAATACCAAGATGAAAGACTACCTTTATTGCGTTACTCAGCTGTAGACTGTCAAGGTTTAGCAACAGCTTTAGCCGATGCAACTGAGCGTTTCCCCGAAAAAGCAGAGTGGGTATATCATGATTTTGCGTCTCAACTACCGACACTCTCCACAGTCCGGCAAAGTTTAAACCAAGTTACTAATACGGCTCAACCAGAGGATACGATTTTATTTTACTTCTCTGGTCACGGAATGCTAGAGTCAAATTCTCAACAAGCGATTTTGTGTCTAGCAGATACTCAAACAGACGACTTACTCAACACAGGTTTAGGTTTACAAGAACTTTTGCAATGTTTAGGAGACAGTCAAGCACAGACGCAGTTAGTTTGGTTGGATGCTTGTCATAGCGGTAGTCTCACCTTTAGGGGTGCAAAGAGTCACAACACACAACCATCTTTGCCCAATCCTACACCCCAGATGGTGGAGTTATTACGCCAACGGGCAAAACAGAGTAAAGGATTCTACGCCTTACTTTCCTGTGATACCAATCAACAGTCTTGGGAATTCCCCGAATTAGGACATGGAGTATTTACTTATTACTTGATGCGGGGGTTGCGGGGTGAAGCAGCAGACATACAAGGTTTGATTGATGCTGACGGACTTTATCGTTATGTTTATCACCAGACACGTCAATATATCGAACAAACTAACCAGCAATTACGGCTAATTAATCAACAAAATCGTAGCCGAGGGGATACAAAAGTTTATTCAGAATATCCATTGCAAACACCCAAGCGGATTGTCGAAGGTGTGGGGGAAGTAATTCTGGGAATCAAGCCTGCGTTAGTTGTGTCTCCCGATTCCCGACAAGCCTTAATTGTGGAAGGACTGACGACTAATCAAACGACTCTGGCTTTCAGTAAACTTTTGGGGACTGTAGGAGGTTTTGAGATTGAGTATTGGCCGTTAGCTCATACTAGTCAAGACTTACAGACTATAATTGGGCATTGCTTAAAAAGCAGAGACATAGAAACAGAAAATTCCCGAGAAAGTTTTGCCACAGTACTTTTATATTTGCATGGAAGATTAGACGAAACCGTAGATGGTGAACCTGTGTTAGTAGTGGGGGAAAATATCCGGTTGAGTCGTTCTTGGTTAAGACAACAATTGAGGCGATCGCTCTACTCCCAACAAATTATCATCTTAGACAGTCCTTTCGGCAACCACAGTCACATATCCTTACAAGATTGGGTAGAAGATTTACAACTGGGGTTTGAGCAGGGACAATGTATCATAGCTGCTGCCCCATCACCAGAAAACCCTGAACAATTCATTCAAGTTCTACACTCTACCCTACAAGCAGCCCAAGCACAACCAAGCCTATCAGCTGCCGCTTGGATTAGTCAATTGCAACTATCCTCCACATTACCATTACATATTTGGCTATCTGGTACACAAGGCGTAATTGAAATTATTCCCGCAAGTATAGCCACTAAGGGTAATCACTCAAATGTCACTGTTGATTTAGGTATTTGCCCTTATCGAGGATTGCAAGCCTTCCAAGAAAAAGATGTCCAGTATTTTTACGGTAGAGAAACCCTAACTCAACAACTCATAGCCGACTTGGCAACTAAATCATTTATTGCCATAGTTGGTGCATCGGGAAGCGGGAAATCTTCAATTGTTCAGGCTGGTTTAATTGCCCAACTCCGGCGTGGTAAGCAATTACCAGGGAGTCAAGAATGGTGGATGAGAAACCTCCGCCCTGGAGAAAATCCCTTAGAAAATTTATCACACTGTTTAGTAGATAGCGGTACAGAAAGGGAAAAGGTTTACCAACAAATGCAGCTGGAGGGGATTTTATCCCAAGGTAAGCAAGGGTTTACTCATTGGCTAAATCAGCGTAGCGAACCGATGATAGTGTTGGTAATAGACCAGTTTGAGGAATTATTTACCCTTACTTCTACTGAAGATAGGCAGAAGTTCCTCGACACAGTTTTAGGGGCGCTGGAGTCATCACCAGATAAATTTAAATTAATTATTACCTTACGGGCAGATTTCATTGCTCCTTGTTTAGAAATCCCGGCTTTGGTGAAGCTATTGCAGCAGTCTAGTGTTTTGCTACCACCTTGCTTAACACAAGAAGAGTATCGTCGGATTATTATTCACCCCGCCGAACAAGTCGGGTTAACAGTAGACCCGGAATTAGTGGAAGTGCTGTTGCAAGAGTTACATAATTCCCCAGGAGATTTACCACTACTGGAATTTGTCTTAGAACAGTTGTGGGAATATCGAGATAATGGTGTCATTACCTTACAAGCTTACCAGCAATACCTGGGTGGGATTAAAGGAGCATTAGAAAAGAAAGCCCAAGGAATTTACGATAGTTTAGACCCAGAAGCCCAAGAATGTGCGCGGTGGATTTTTTTATCACTGACACAGTTAGGTGAAGGGACGGAAGATACTCGGCGACGGGTACTGAAATCAGAATTAATTGTCAAAAAATATCCCGTTGCATTGGTAGAAAGGACTCTGCAAGCATTGGCTGCTGCTAAGTTGGTAGTGATGAATGGAGAGTGGGGGCAAGAGCCAGGGGGCAGGGGGCAGGGGGTAGAGGGAATAACCTCAGCAAATACTCAGCACACAGCACTCAACATTTCCTCGGTCACAGTAGAAGTAGCCCATGAAGTGATAATTCGTCACTGGTCAACATTACGCTGGTGGTTGGAGGAAAATCGTAGTAGATTGCGATCGCATCGACAAATTGAACAGTCTGCGGCTTTATGGCAACAACATAACCAACAACCTGATTTTTTATTACAAGGTATACGTCTAGTAGAAGCCGAGGACATTTATCTCAATTACACTGATGAATTATCTGGGGATGTCCAACATTTCATCGAAGCTTGTCTGCAAGAAAGACAACGGCAGCAGCGCAAGGAACAAAGCCGACTCAGACAAGCACAAAGGGCGGTAGCTATTATCAGTACTTTGGGTTTGACGGCTTTTGGTTTAGCTGTTTTTGCTTACCAGCAAACCCAACAAGCCCAACTCCAAGAAATCCAAGCTTTAAATTCCCTGTCGGAAAACTTTCT
The DNA here is from genome assembly GCF_014697105.1 of Anabaena subtropica FACHB-260. GTDB lineage: Bacteria > Cyanobacteriota > Cyanobacteriia > Cyanobacteriales > Nostocaceae > Trichormus > Trichormus subtropicus. Next base: position 54,371 of record NZ_JACJRF010000012.1, read on the forward strand.
TCTTTCCCACAAGCAACTAGAAGCACTGATGGCTAGTGTACAAGCGGGTAAGGAAGTACAAAAAATTAGGCTGGGAATCCCTTTAGATACCCGCACTCAAACTGCAACTATCCTCCAACAAGCAGTCTACAGCACCCAAGAACACAACCGTTTACTACACAATTCTTGGGTAACTAGCGTCAGTTACTCACCTGATGGTGAAATCATCGCTTCTGGTGGTGCCGATAACACCGTCCATCTTTGGGGTAGAGATGGCAAGTTACTCACCACTCTCGCAGGTCATAATGATGGAGTGAACAGTGTCAATTTTTCCCCAGACGGTGAAATAATAGCCTCTGGTAGTGCAGACACCACAATTAAACTTTGGCAACGCAATGGTCAATTAATCACCACACTCAAAGGACATGATCAGAGTGTAAATAGCACCAGCTTTTCACCCAATGGTAAGATTATCGCTTCTGGTAGTGATGATAGTACCATCAATCTTTGGAGTCGTGGAGGTAAATTACTACTTACCCTCAACGGACATAGCCAAAATGTCAAGAGTGTCAGTTTTTCACCAGAAGGTGATACCATCGCCTCCGCCAGTGATGACGGTACAATTAAACTGTGGAGTCTAGACGGTCGTTTATTAACAACTATTCCATCCCATACAAAAGAAGTTTTAAGTGTGAGTTTTAGCCCAGATGGACAAATAATTGCCTCGGCTAGTGCAGATAATATTGTCAAACTCTGGAGTCGTAACGGTACTTTACTGAGAACTCTAGAGGGACATAATCAAGCTGTTTGGCAAGTAATTTTTTCACCCAACGGTCAATTGATTGCTACCGCCAGCGCTGATAAAACTATTACCCTCTGGTCTCGTGGTGGTAATATGCTGGGAACTTTTTCTGGTCATAACCATGAAGTCAATAGTTTAAGCTTCAGTCCAGATGGCAAGATGTTAGCCTCAGGCAGTGATGATAACACTGTCAGACTGTGGAATGTCAATCTCACACTACCAAAAACTATTTATGGACATAACGATAGTGTCAATAGCGTCAGATTCATCCCTAATACTAATACTATTGCTTCCCTGAGTTCTGATAGCACCATGAAACTCTGGAGTTTGCAAGGTAAATTACTCAAAACCTTCTCCTCTCCCATTGCTAACGTTACTAGCGTGAGTTTCACCACCGACGAAAATAAAGTAGCCTTGGCTAGTGGCGAGACTATCTATCTTTACAACCGTTATGGTCGTTTGCTGCGTACCCTATCAGGTCACAGTCATTGGATAGCTAGTATGAGTTTCAGTCCTGACAATCAAATTTTAGCTTCTGGTGGTACTGACAAAACCATCAAACTGTGGAGTGTAGATGGTGGCTTGCTGAAAACTATGAAAGGCCACAATGGTTGGGTAACTGATATCAAATTTAGTCGAGATGGCAAAACTATTGTCTCCACCAGCGCCGACAAAACCATCAAAATTTGGAGTTTAGACGGTAAGCTAATCAGAACATTGCAAGGACACAGCGCTAGTGTCTGGAGTGTCAATTTTTCACCCGATGGTAAAACTCTGGCTTCAGCTAGTCAAGATAAAACCATCAAACTGTGGAATTTAAATGGTCAATTACTCCAGACCTTCCAAGGACATAAAGACTTAGTTGATAACGTCAGTTTTTCCCCAGACGGTAAAACCTTAGCCTCCGCTAGTGATGACGGCACAATTAAGCTGTGGAATATTAGTAATGGCACTTTACTCAAGACTTTTTTAGGACATCGCGGTGGTGTCAAGAGTGTAAGTTTTAGTCCTGATGGTAAAATCCTCGTTTCGGGTGGACAGGATGCTACACTCAAACTTTGGAACATGGAAGGGATAGAACTACAAACTCTGGATCTGGATGATTTACTGAACAAAGCTTGCGATCGCCTGCATAATTATCTCACGACCAACCCTAATATAACTACACAAGAGTATCAACTGTGTTTTGGACAGTAGCAAGTAGGGAGTAAGGTAAAACTGACCAATGACTATTGACTATTGACTATTGACTATTGACTAATTAAAATGCCCCGCGCTGTTGCAACTAGTAGTTTAAATCAAACCAAAAACACCGTTGCCCCGAAACTGTGGTTACTGTTGGTTGGTGTTAATGAATACCAGGATCAGCAATTGCCATGCTTGCGTTATTCAGCAATTGATTGTCAGGTATTGGCAGAGGCTTTAACAAGTGCAACCCAAGAGCAATTTTCTCAAAAACAAATTCAAATTCATCATGATTTTGCGAAAGACTTACCATTATTAGCTGATGTTTGCACCAGTTTACAGCAAATTACTGCATCTGCCCAACCTGCTGACACTATCTTATTTTATTTCTCTGGTCATGGAGTCCTACAACCAAACACTCAGCAAGCATATTTATGTTTAGCCGATACACAAAAAGATGACTTAGAAAATACAGGGTTGGCTGTTCAAGAATTATTACAATTTTTAAGTAATAGCGGTGTCCAAAATCAGTTAGTTTGGCTCGATGCTTGTCATAGTGGGGGAATGACACTGCGAGGCTTAAATCCCACACCGCAATTAGTAGCAGTTTTACAACAACGTGCTGCTAATAGTAAGGGCTTTTATGCTTTGCTATCTTGCGACACAGACCAGCAATCATGGGAATTTCCCGAACTGGGACATGGGGTATTTACTTATTATTTAATGCGGGGCTTGCGTGGTGATGCGGCTGATCATCAGGGAGTCATTTCTGCTGACGGATTATATCGTTATGTTTATCATCAAACATTACAATATATAGATAAAACCAATCAACAATTAAGGTTAATTAACCAGCAGAAACGAGGTAAAGGAGATACCGAACTTTATAGCGAATATCCCCTGCAAACACCAAAGCGAATTGTCGAAGGAATTGGGGAATTAATTATTGGTAGAATGGGAGCGATCGCCCCGATTCTAACACAAAGAAAAGCCTTAATCATTGAGGGCATTAGCGGCTCTCAAGTAGCTTTGGATTTTTGTAAAATATTAGGTAAATCTGGAAATTTCACCTTAGAATATTTAACCCGTTCCACAACAACAACTACCCAAAATATCCGCGAAACAATTAAAGAATGCCTGCGTTCTCACAATCAACTACCACAATACAAAACCACAGAACCAGTCACCGTCTTGTTATATCTGCGTGGACGACTAGAGGAAACACCTACAGGAGAAGCAGCATTAGTTTTGTTGGATGATATTTGGTTGAGTCGTTCTTGGATAAAACAACAGTTACGCCGTTCTTCTGTCACCCAACAAATTATCATCTTAGATTGTCCAGACCAAACAAACAGTGTATATCTGCAAGATTGGGTAGAAGACTTACAACTTAGCTCAGACACAGGACAGTGTATCATTGCAGCGGCTTGTCCGAAAAACAACCCAGAAATTTTTGCCCAAGCACTCATCGAAACTTTAAAAGCCGCTTCTGCACCTATTGGCTTATCAGTAGCAACTTGGATAACTCAATTACAAATCCATTTAGCAACACAAACACCAACTACCCCATCTCTACCACTACATATATGGCTATCGGGTACACAAGGCGTAATTGAAATCATCCCTGCAATCACTAGCGCACGTAGCAATCAAAAATCAGTAGCCTTTGATTTAAAAATTTGTCCCTATCGCGGTTTACAAGCCTTTGGCGAGGAAGATACTCAATATTTCTATGGTAGAGAATCCCTGATTCAACAGTTAATTTCTCGACTAGCCCACAAACCATTCTTAGCTGTAGTGGGCGCGTCTGGTAGTGGTAAATCTTCCATAGTCCAAGCAGGATTAATTGCTCAACTCCGCCCAGGAAAACAACTACCCGGTAGTGATTCCTGGTTAATCAAAAGCATCCGCCCAGGCGCACGTCCCCTAGAAGCTTTGGCGCAACGGTTGGGAGAGGTGAAAGCAGGGGAGCAAGAAAACAATTCTTATTCCCCCCCATCTTCCTCATCTCCACCCACTCCCTACAACCTCTTAGAAGCCATGCTCTACCAAGGCGTAGAAGGCTTTGTTTACTGGTTGCGTAGCCGACCAGAACCGATGGTAGTTTTGGTGGTTGACCAGTTTGAAGAATTATTCACCCTTGCACCCAGTGAGGACAGACAGCGATTTTTAGAACTGCTACTAGGAGCAGTAGAATATGCTGCTGATAAGTTCAAAGTAGTCGTGACTGTGCGGGCAGATTTTATCAGCCCTTGCTTGGCAGTACCAGCACTCGCTAGTTTATTGCAACAATCTAGTGTATTAGTTCCTCCCAACTTGAGTGATGATGACTATCGCCGTGTCATTATCAACCCAGCAGAACAAGTGGCGTTAAAAGTAGAACCCGGATTAGTAGAAGTTCTCTTGCAAGAGTTAAACCATTCAGCCGGAGACTTACCACTGTTAGAGTTTGTTTTAGAACAGTTGTGGGAACATCGCCAAGCAGGTGAGTTAACCTTGGCGGCGTATCAACAGCAAATCGGTGGTATCAAAGGAGCTTTGGAACGCAAAGCCCAGGAAATTTACGAAAGTTTAGACTCAAAAGCGCAAGAATGCGCCCGTTGGATTTTTCTCTCACTGACGCAGTTAGGAGAAGGCACAGAAGACACCAGACGCAGAATATGGAAATCTGAACTAGTAGTCAAGAAATATTCTGATGAATTAGTCGAAAGAACCCTCTTGGCGTTAACTACGGCGAAGTTGGTGGTAGTGAATTTAGAAGAAGAGACAAGGGAAGAAGAAGGACCAATCAATTCAACATTAGAAAACTTTCAGGAATGGTGGACAAGAGGAAAAGGTAAAACATCCTCCCCCACTCCCCAGTCCAGGTTAGTGAGCGCAGCGTCTGTCTCCGACACGCTCTGCGAACGTAGAGAACCACCACTCTCCACTTCCTCATCCTCCGTCACAATAGAAGTCGCCCACGAAATCCTCATCCGCCACTGGTCAACTTTGCGCTGGTGGTTGGAGGAAAATCGTAGTAGACTGCGATCGCAACGTCAAATTGAACAAGCAGCAGCGTTGTGGAAACATCATCATCAGCAACCAGATTTTTTATTACAAGGTATTCGCCTAGCAGAAGCAGAAGAGCTTTATGTCAAATATACTGATGAATTATCTCAAGATGTCCAAAACTTCATCGCCGCTTGTTTAGAAGCCAGACAACAACAACAACTAGAACAAAAAAAGCGACTCCGCCAAGCTCAAAGGGCTGTAGCGATTATCAGTGTGTTGGGAATTACTGCTAGTGGTTTTGGTGGTTTTGCTTATTGGCAAAAACGAGCCGCCCAGTTGCGAGAAATAGCTGCTTTGAATGCTTCATCAGAGGCATTTATCTTATCTAATCAGCAATTAGAATCTATCATTGCTAGTATCAAAGCTACTAAAGAACTTAGACAAGTTTTTGCACCAACAAGAGATATACAAATAGCAACAGCCGCGACTTTTCAACAAGCTATTGCGAACACTCAAGAAATTAATCGTCTGCAAAAACACACTCAACAAGTCAATGCCGTTAGTTTTAGCCCCAACGGTAAAATTATCGCTTCTGCTAGTGATGATAATACAATAAAAATCTGGGATATAAAAGGTCAATTAATTACTACTCTCAAGGAATTTCAAAATAGAGTAACAGCAATTGCTTTTAGTCCAAATGGCAAATATCTTGCTACTGCTAGTGCTGATCCTGCTATTAAACTTTATTCATTTAATACGTCATGTTTAACTTTAAGGAGTATAGAAAAATGTCTGAAGTTAATCAAAACTTTTACTGGACATACTGATATTGTGACTGATGTTTCCTTTAGTCCAGATAGTAAAATTATAGCTTCTGCTAGTTTGGATAAAACTGTAAAATTATGGAGAATTGATGGCAGTTTAATTAATGGCTGGAATGCTCATAACGGTTGGGTAAATTCCATAATTTTTAGCCCTGATGGAAAACATATTGCTTCCGGTGGAGAAGATAATCTAGTAAAACTTTGGCAGACATTAGACAGTAAATTAATTAAAACTTTCACAGGACACAAAGGACGTATTACTCGTGTGAAATTTAATCCCAATGGTAATATGATTGCCTCAGCCAGTGGTGATACAACTATTAAAATCTGGCAAATTAACGGTAAACTATTACAATCTCTAGCGTCACACAATCAACAAGTTAATAGTATTCAGTTTAATGCTGATGGACAAATTTTAGCCTCTGCTGGTGCTGATAGTACTATTAAAATTTGGCATATTAACGGCCAATTAGTAAAAAATGTTTTAGGGAATGGCGCACAATTTAGAGATGTTAATTTTAGTTCTGATAATAAATTCATAGTCTCTGCCAGTAGCGATAAAACGGTTAGACTATGGCAGTTAAATTATCATAAATCACAAACATCTCATGTTAATAGTATTAGCTTTCACCCTGATGGTAAAAAATTTGCTGCTGCGGGTTGGGATGGTAAAGTTACTATTTGGCAAAAAGCAAAATCATCTATCTTATCACTGTCTACAATTAAAACAAATCAAAATATTATTGAAGCGGTGAGCTTTAGTCATAATGGTAAAATTCTAGCAACAGCTAGTGCTGATAACACGATTAAACTTTGGAATAATCAAACTCAGGAACTAATCAAAACACTCACTGGACATCAAGATAGAGTTACAAGTATTAGTTTCAGTCACGATAATCAAACTCTTGCTTCTGGAAGTGCAGACAAAACGATTAAAATATGGCGTGTCAGTGATGGTAAATTATTACGAATCCAAACAGGTCATAATGATGAAGTGACAAGCGTAAGTTTTAGTCCAGATGGTCAATTATTAGCATCTGGTAGCGCTGATAATACAGTGAAAATTTGGGGAGTAGACGGAAATTTAGTCAAAAATTTAACTGGTCATGGTTTAGCGATCGCCTCCGTAAAATTTAGCCCAGATAGCCAAATTCTCGCCTCTGCCAGTTGGGATAATACCATCAAACTGTGGCAAGTGCCAGATGGAAAACTAATCAATAACTTAACCGCACATACTGATGGTGTAACTAGCCTGAGTTTCAGTCCAGATGGTCAAATTTTAGCTTCTGCTAGTGCTGACAACACCATCAAACTGTGGAATATTACCAACGCTAGATTACTCAAAACCCTCTTAGGACATCCGAGTAAAATTAACACCGTCAGCTTTAGTCCCGATGGTAAAGCTTTGGTAAGTGGTGGTGAAAATACTGGGGTAATGATGTGGAATTTAGATTTAGATGACTTAATGCAGCAAGGATGCGATCGCATCACCGATTATCTCCAGCATAACGGGAATGTGAACCCAGGTGATGGCGTTTCGCCCACCATAGGTGATCGCTCAATTTGTTAGAAATAACTAGTAATTAATCAAAATCTCTAATCCTTATTTATCTTTAGTTCATCTTGAATCTTTTAAAAAACTCAGTACCACTTAAGCAAACTTGTTTCTCCTGGTAAAAGTGCTTAATATTTATTCACCCAAACTAATTATATAAGTATTATTTTTTACGACAATTACTTAACTAAAGTTGCGGACTCTGTATAAATTTCAGGAAAATCTATTAAAGATTCAGTAAACTATTTTATTCTTTAGATAAAAATTGTCCAAAAATAGTAATATCTTCTTAGTAAAAAAACTTACGTACTTAGTTTAACCAATAATTTTGGGAAACAATAATATTTATGGACACTGGACGCAATTCTTTGCCCGCAGGCTCCTTATTAATTACTACTTCCCTGGGATATCATCTAGCTGCTATGCGTCCAAAACAATGGACAAAAAACCTAGTGGTATTTGCTGCACCATTATTTGCATTTAGTATTAATCTCCAGTCCTTTCTGGGTGGATTGTTTGCATTTATACTATTTTGCTCTGCATCCAGTGGTTTTTATCTGATTAACGATATTGCAGATGTCGCCTCTGATCGTCAGCATCCTGTCAAGTGCAAGCGACCAATTGCAGCCGGATTTGTCAGTATTCCCGTAGCCATAGGAATGGCGTTGATCTTACTGGGTGGTGCATTAAGTATTAGTTGGTGGCGATCGCCACAATTGGGAGCAGCAATTACAGGTTATGCCATCTTACAAGTTGCGTATAACCTAAAACTAAAACGTTTAGTCATCTTAGATGTAATTGCGATCGCCACTGGCTTTGTTCTACGTGCTTTTGGTGGTGCGGCTGCTACAGGTATCGTTTTATCAGCGTGGTTTCTCCTCTGTACAGCCATGTTGGCGTTATTTTTAGGTATTGAAAAACGTAAAGCCGAATTGCGCTTGGCACAAATTCAAGGAACAAAACTCCGTGCGGTACTCAGACGCTACTCCTTACCCTTGTTAGGACGCATGGAAAGTGTAGTTACCACAGGTACAGTCCTCGCTTATGCTCTGTGGAGTGCAGGCCCTGTTTTGAATGGTGCATCTACTTCTTGGATGCTACTAACCCTACCATTTGTACTGTATGGTATTTTCCGCTATCAACTTCTCAGCGATCCCCAAGAAATTGCTAATGACGCAGATGAGAATCTAGAAAAAGGTGGACGCAGTGAAAGACCAGAAGAAGTCTTGTTAAAAGACAAAGGAATCCTCTTCACAGTCATTGGCTGGATATGCACCTGTTTTGTAATTTTGTGGCTAAAAAATCAGGGCATCATCCAATAATTTACCTTTTTAGTACTTGCGCTTTCCATAGACATTTTGAATTTACAATTCGGAGCGAAGCGACGTGTCGCAAATGAAAATTTGGTTGAGTAAATTGCATCACTCAACCTTCACAGAACATCTGGATAAATTACCAAAACAAATCCTTACACTAGGTGAAATTAAAATTGACTGGCTCAAAGCTGCTGGTATTCGAGGCGTTATCCTTGACCTAGACAACACTATTGTCTCAGAAGACGATCGCTACCTTTCCCCTTGGGCAGAAGATTGGATTGCAGAAGCCAAGTTAGCAGGTTTAAAACTGTTTATCCTGTCAAATGGAAAACGTCGCTACCGTGTCAAATATTGGTCACATCGCCTTGATATTCAAGCCATCAGTCCAGCCAAAAAACCCTTTCCCCCAGCATTTCGCAAAGCTATGACTCAGATGCGTTTGTCATCAAAAAATGTCGTAGTTATTGGTGATAGTTTCCATACCGATGTGATAGGAGCAAAACTTTGTGGATGTCGTTGCATTCAAGTTGCCAGTTTACCGCACCCCCCCCGATGGTGGGAAAAACTAGCAGGTAAATGGGTACAGATACCTTACCCCAGTGGTAAAGAATTATGGGATTTCGAGGGGGCTTTTGGTTATAAAATCTTTTTGTAAACGGCTTAGTAGACTATTATGAATAATCCCATTGTTTTTGCTTTATTAATTCTAATTACAGTAAGTTTAAATACAATAGCGCAAACTTTATTGAAATTAGGTGCAGGACAAAATCCTTTAAATGTTTATTTAATAGGTGGAATATGTAGCTACGGCTTAAGTACAATTTTCTATGTATTGGTTTTAGGAAAATTAAACTTATCCATAGCTTATCCAGTAGTGATTGGATTAACTATTGTTTTGACTACAATAGCTGGCGCTGTAGTTTTGCGAGAAAAAGTTTTAGTTTCCCAATGGATAGGAATAGGTTTGCTATTGAGTGGAATTAGTGCGATCGCCTTAGCTAAACAATAAGCTACTTCTCAAGCAAAGCCAAATCACAAGTTCAGGCTACTGGTAACTACTTGCTTGCCGATTAAACATGAGATGATATTGTCCGCCTCTTGCTATTAATTCCTCATGACTTCCTGTTTCTATAATCTTGCCATTTTCTAACACAATAATCCGGTCTGCCAGTTTGCATAAAGCTAAACGATGACTGATGACAACAGTCATTTTATTAGTAGCAATGGTACGTAAAAGCTGGTAAATTTCATGCTCGGTTTTCGGATCGAGTGCGCTTGTAGGTTCGTCCAAAATTAATAGTTGTGCTGAGGATAATCGTATCAGCGCACGAGCTATCGCTATTCTTTGCCACTGTCCTTGCGATAAGTCTACCCCACCTACTAATTGCTTACCTAATAGTGTTTCTAAGCCTTGCGGCAGATTGTCCACTGCTTTGGCAATTCCTGCTACCCTCAGCGCCTCTTGGATGGCGTTCACATCCTGTAGTGCAGGTAAGTACCCAAAACCGACATTTTCACACACTGTAGCTGGAAATCGAGCGTAATCTTGCATCACCACAGCCAGGCGTGAGTATAGCTGTGCCAAGTCAATTTCGCGTAAATCCTGTCCGTTCCAAGAAATCTCGCCACTACTTGGATCGTACAGGCGACAGAGTAACTTAGCCAGAGTTGTTTTCCCCGCACCATTTTCCCCAACTAAGGCGATCATTTGCTGCGGCTGAATTGTGAGGTTGATGTTGTCCAGAATCTTGCTGTCGCTACCAGGATAAGCAAAAGATAAGTTCTTGATTTCGATTCCCTGTTGCTTTGTCAACGACAAATTAGCCGCAGTATCCTCCCTTGAGGCTAACGATAACTGCAATTTCGGCTTTAGTTCTAATAATTGGAAAATCGGACGAGTACCCAAAACCACATCATACAAGTTAGATCCATTATTAATCAGTAAAAATAAACTCTGGCGCACTTGTAAGATTAAACCTGCATACAGTGCTAAATCTCCTAAAGTATAAACTCCGCGTAATGCTCCGATAACAACATAAATGTAGGGTAAAGCGGTTCCTAATCCATTCACCATTGACCAAGAAATTACCAGCACTGTCCCTTTTTTGCGGATTTGCTGCATCGATTTAAACATAGCATTGAAAAGACTTTGCCACCGAGTCAGCAATAAAGGTTGTAGCTGAAATAAGCGTAATTCTTTGGCATAAGCTTCACCCACTAAGACATCCCGATGCAAGTTCATTTGGCGGACAAGACTCGCCTGAGTTTCTTCGACTTCCCAGCTTTTTTTGCGGTAAGTCAATTCCACATAAATCGCTGGTGTAGCAGAGGTAAATAAAATTAACGGTATCCACCAAGCAATTGAGCAAGAGAGCAAAATAGCGGGAATTAAAATAAAAAAACCATGCAAAGTTGTAATTACAAGCAAGGATAGTTCCTTAAGCCGTTCTATTCCTGTTTCTGCCAGTTGTACCAAGTTCAATAATTCGGGTGTTTCAAATAAGGCGATATCTGTAAAATTAGCAACTTTATCCAGCACCATCTTTTGAGCGCAACCTTGCACGCGATCGCGCAGGGAAGAAAAAACAAAGTTGGTTATCCCGTTTATTGATTCGGTTAATAAATTAAGTAATATTAATCCACCAATGCTCCAAAGTAAAGGTGGCTCTTGTAGGATAAGAACGAGTGAGCTTACTGTTGTATATTTCCCTAATAAATGGGAGATTTGGTCAATAATAATTTTGTTGAGAAACAGTGAAATTGCTGGACTGAAACCACTAATGAGAGTTAACAATATCAGAGTGCGTAACTCAGTAGATGCTGACTGAATTACTAACAGCAGGCTACGCCGAAAAGTTTGAAGTAGGCTGGGTTGGCTCGGTTGCACTCAAGGTTAAATAATGTCTTTTATTTAAATATTCTAATTGACAATAAATATTCTTGAATCTATCGTTCAATTTATTTCAAATGATCCACAATAGAGTTGTAGAAACTTTCAACTTTGTTACTATGTTCAAGCAAAATTTAGAGTTTTCAACAGAGCTACTAAGACAGCTAACCAACACCGATAAACCACTTCCCTATCGTCAACCTAAGATTTACTCTCTTGGTTCTCTCGAACAGATTCAAGCGTACAACTCAGGAAGTATGGTTGACGGGCCTATTGGTGCTTTATATTACAGAGGTTAATTTTTCATCTGAGGAATTGACAAAATTAAACTAAAGATAATGTCATAATTTGTAGCTGCGCTATGACATTTAAGCGCAACTACAAAATTTTCATGAATCATTCATTCTTTGGACAATCAGATATCTTGCCATTAGGTAGGATAGTGTTGCAAAGCTTGGCATCTTTAAGGTTAGCGTCTGTGAGATCGGCATCTTTAAGGTTAGCGCGTGTAAGATCGGCATCTTTAAGGTTAGCGCGTGTAAGATCGGCACCTTGAAGGTTAGCGCGTGTAAGATTGGCGCGTTTAAGATTAGCATCTATGAATCTAGCCTTCTCCAGATTGGCATAATCAAGACGGGCATCTGTAAGATTTGCATCAGTCAGATATGCACTAGGCAGAATAGCATAATGAAGACGAGAACTTGTCAGATCGGCACTAGTCAGATTTGCCCCTATCAAGTTAGCATATATTAAATTAGCATTTCTGAGGATAGCTCTTGATAAGTTAATTTCTTCTAAGTTGAGTCCCTTATTGTTTTGCAAACTACCAAGATAAATTCCTTCTAAAAAAGATTGCGACGGTTCTTTTGGTATTGTTCCATCAACTATATTCTTGAAACCTAATCCTGCTTCACTCAAAAAAGATAGTAAGAGTTGTCGTCGTTCTGGATTTTTTGTAGTTCCAGGAATACAGGGATTTATCATAAGATACTCGTTATTTCCCGGAAAAGTCTCTATAGTAATAGGAAAACTATTTATAGGTAAACAAATACCATCATTTCTGCTGAAAGAACGCAACATATTTTCCGTTGTAGAGCGTGCAAGATTTCTTGCTTGCAAAAATTCAGCCTGTCTCTGCTGAAAATCTTTTTGAAAATCTTTCTTTTTCTCCTCGTCATTAGTATTAAGGTGTTCCTTCTCAATATGATCCATCTCCAGATAATTAACATATAACTTATCTTGAATCAAATATTTTTCCATTAATTCCAAGTATTTACCTAGTAACTCATCATAATATCGCTGTTGAGAAATGTAATTACCTACTACAGTCGCTATTATAGGTAACACAGCAATTAAACTTATTCCTTTTACATTATTAGAAATTATTTTTTTAATCCATTCACAATATTTATTTGGTGTTTTTCGCTTTGTTTTTGAACTAATATCTGGCTCTGATTCTTCATATGAAACAAAAACATCAAATTCATTATTTTCATCACTTATTTTTGTATTTCTGTCTTTGCTTTTCATAAAAATCACCCTTGTTTTATCAAAAGTAAATACTCTACTTTAACTTGAATCATGATTATTGATGGATTGGCGATAAAATAAATCTCAATTCTTATTTTTACTAATGCTATTTTATGTTAGGTATAGCATCCACAAAAATAAACTTATTGCTTACATTAATTGAGAGAATATTTTAAAATTAGGGGCTTCGGAGACTGTTTTATTTATGTTGCCATGACACGTATTATGGTTCGACAACTTACATGATTTTTATTCAGGTTGAATTTTAAAAAATCCTCTTAAAGAATGAAATCAACTGATTTTTATTTTTACAACATCCTCTTAAAGAATGAAGTCAACTAAATAAAATTCAGTTAAAATATGGTCGTTATAGTTTACTAACACATCTACAAATAACAAATAGATAAGATTGAAAACAGTAGCTAGGCAAAGATAAGGACAATATTGATGGGTGAAAACGGCAGTTTTTACAGCCTTAATCGGGATGTATTTCTATTTTTGCAAGATGGATTCGCCCAAATCTTAGACTTTAAGCGCGGACAGTTTTATGGGCTGGATGAAATTGCTACATTAATGGTGCTACTTGTACTAGAAAAAGGGGTAGAAGATGCGGTTAACGAACTAACTAAAATCCATGAAGTAACTGAAGAAAATTTTCGATCTGACTTGAATAAACTCTTACAGGATTTAGAGCAAAAAAAGCTATTTATTACCGAAATTAAAACGGATAATTACTTATTTAATTTGATACATTCTTGTTTAATAAGAACCAATAAAATTTTTAACAAAATCTTACTTTCGCTCTTAAAAACAGTCAGCGCAATTTTTCGCAATTTAGTCAACCCTGAACCAACTCCCGATCGCCTGACAGTTGAGCTATTGTTAAGCTTAAGTTGGCTCAGTTTTCGTCTACTCGGATGGAGTCATACTCTCTCATTGTGGCAGCACTGGCATCGTGCAATATCACCAACTGACACCACAGTAACAACAGATGTCATTGAAACAGTAGATCAAATGGTGCGGGAAGCTGCTGCTAGTAAACTTTTCTTACCAATGGTCTGTAAAGAACGCGCACTAGTTGGTTATCATCTTCTCCGTACTTTTTACGGGTTACCTGCAACTTTAGTTATCGGCATCGATCGCTATCCGTTTCAAGTCCACGCCTGGGTTGAGTGTCATGGCTTAGTTGTGACGGATGAATCAGCTCATTGTCAACCCTTTATCCCAGTTGTCAGATATTCCTAAACGCGATAGCGAGGACTGCTATGAGAACCGGATTTGAAGTCACCATAGAAGCAACCGGAAAGGCTGAATTTCATCTATTTTCCCCAGCAAATTCTCTAGTAACCTTTGCCCAAGACTCCGCAACAGAGATTGCAGTGGTGCTGATGGGACGAATTTATTACCAGGATGACTGGAAAACTCGCTTTCCTCAAGCATTTTCGGAGGACTTCGCCTCAGATGCAGCTTTAGCATTAGCTATTTTCCAACATTATGGCGCACAAGGTTTAGAGAAACTAGAGGGTGAATTTGCCCTAGTGGTTTTCGATCGCAAGGAATCGCGTCTTTTCGCTCTGCGCGATCCTCTAGGCAACTTTCCCTTGTACTGGATGCACCACAACCAAACCACCAGGGTTAGCACTAGTTTGCAATTATTAGCCCAACGACTTCCCCAAGCTGCCATTAATAAAGACTTTCTCGCTTCATTCTTAATGTTTCCCTATGCTTTTGTCGAGTTAGCCACGGAAAAGACGGCATTTGAGGAAATTCAACGGATTCTACCAGGTAATATCTTAGTATTGACTCCCGATGGTCGGACAACAAAAATCTGGTCTTGGGACTGGATGAAGCAAATTCAACCGATAGAAAATATCACGCCCCAGGAAGCTGGTTTACAGTTTAGCTACCTTTTTCGGCAAGCGGTCACACAGCGAATTCAGGACGAGAAAATCGCCTCTCACTTATCAGGAGGGATGGATAGCTCTTCTATAGTGTGTATTGCCCGCGACTTACTAGCCGCAGAAACCTCTCCCAGAAAGCTGATTACTCTTTCCTTGGTTTATCAAATGCGGAGTCTGGCAGGTGAAACAGATTACATTCAGATGGTAGTAGATCAAGGAGGCGCGATTGAACCACAATATGTAGATGGGGATGCAGTTTTAGACTTTGAGTGGTTCACCAACAAAATCCCTACCTATGACGAACCTTATCCTGGTTTATTCCACTTAGCAATGGAAAAGGTGCTGGTAGATGTAGCTGCTCAGTTAGGGGTGACGGCGATTATGAGTGGAGGGGGAGCAGAACTGATTGTAGAAGGAAATCGGATGCACTTGGCAGATTTGATGCGTCAAGGTCACTGGCACAAAGCTCTACAAGAGGCGCGGCAATGGGCTACTGCCAAGAACCAGAGCCTCTGGTCAATTTTG
The DNA here is from genome assembly GCF_014697105.1 of Anabaena subtropica FACHB-260. GTDB lineage: Bacteria > Cyanobacteriota > Cyanobacteriia > Cyanobacteriales > Nostocaceae > Trichormus > Trichormus subtropicus. The sequence goes on from NZ_JACJRF010000012.1 coordinate 69,872, forward strand.
TACTCATTTGGAATTGAACCCTTAATTCCGCCACTGCTGCGCGAGGGCTTCCCAACTTTCATCCGAGGCGGCTATGGACGCTGGCCAAAGCTAGGTTCATTTACCATTCCTCCTTGGATTCTGCCTGATTTTGCCAAGCAGCACGATATGTGGGGTAAGGCACTAAAGACTATACGTGAAATCAATAGATATCCGGTAGAAGAATCCTTAAATCTGCTAGGTCTGCGGGCATCTGCCGGAAATTGGGCTGCTTGGTATCTTGCCGCACCTCTGGGAATCCGCATTTGCCAACCCTTCCTCGATCCACGTCTGATTATCTACTGTCTCAGTCTCCCCAGAGAACAGAGAGAAATACCTGGAGTTCCTAAGCCTCTGCTGCAAGTGGCGATGGATGGGATTTTGCCTGAACCGATTCGGACTCGGAGGTTTAAGGGGAATTTCAACGAAGTGTATTGGCAAGGACTAGCCAAGAATTTATCCCATCTAGAGGCAATGGTCGTTCAGTCGCAGATTGATGAGTTAGGCATTTTCGATAAACAACAATTGATTCAAGCCATGCGACAACACGCGATTGGAATTGGCGATGTGAGGAGTGGTAGCCGGATCAGTAGTTCCTTGGCGGCGATCGCCTGGTTTGACCAAATTAAGGTAAAAGTGGCGAGCTTGTGATTGAATTTTGATTAGTATCAGCCCCTCTCCGACACGGAGAAGGACTGAGGAAGAAGTCAAAAAAGACTTGTCTAATTCATATTATTTTAGGTATACAAAGACTTCACCCATTGCCATTCTAGGCTCAAACCATCCCTCAAAGGGACTTTTGGCTCATATCCTAAAATTTCCCGTGCTTTGGACACATCAGCAGCCGTGTGACGTGCATCACCCATCGCCTTTTCTATGTGGTTTCTTTTAATAGGCTGACCAACAATTTGTTCCATTGTGTCTAGAACCTCAGCCAAAACCACCCTACTACCACCACCAATATTAAAAATTTCTCCCACTGCGGTCGGTACACTAGCAGCCGCTAAATTTGCTGCTACAGCATCACTCACAAACGTAAAATCACGAGTTTGCTGTCCATCACCGTAAACAGGAATCGCTTCATCCTGCAAAACAGATTTAAAAAACTTATGAAAAGCCATATCTGGGCGCTGTCTGGGCCCATAAACAGTGAAATAACGTAGAGCCACAAAAGGCACACCAAAATTTTTGTGATATAGCCCACACAAACGTTCAGCTGCTAACTTAGTAATGCCATAGGGAGAAACAGGTTGAGGAGGAATACCTTCGTGAGTAGGTAGTGTTTCGGCATCCCCATACACACTAGAGGTAGAGGCAAATACTAATCTAGTTAATTGTTGAGCATCCTTAGCTGCTTCCAACAAAACCTGTGTAGCGTTAATATTGCGCTCAGTATAACCACGGAAACCCTTACCCCAACTCGCCCTCACTCCCGCCTGTGCTGCTTGATGGTAGACCACAGTGACATCTTGGAGTAGGCACGACCAATCTAAAAACTGAATATCTCCCTCAATCAAAGTAAAGTTAGGCGACGATTGTAAATGGGCAATATTTTTGCGTTTTAACATAGGGTCATAATAATCGTTCAATTCATCAATCCCGATTACTTCTTCACCTTGTTTTAGCAGGGCATCTACCAGATGCGAACCAATAAATCCTGCTGCTCCAGTAACTATAATTTTTGCCATGTTACCTATTTTATTAGTCTTTATATCAACAGGTTAATAGTGACAATGATGTAACGTCATTATTTCCTAGTTATTTTTAAAACAACTATCCTTACTTTGGCAAATTGATTGCGGGATTGGGGACATAATGATTCCTTACCTATCACCCAGCACGATCTGAACGCCTCGCTACCGCTAACAGCACTCCCCATCATAGGACTTGCATCGGAGTCAGAATTGGTGAAGAATTGATCCGCGAGAGTCATAAGGCATTCTCGTTTCGCCAGAGACGCAAGAGGAAATCAGTGAAAGTTTTAGTTGTAGGAAACGGGGGACGGGAACACGCTCTAGCGTGGAAATTATTGCGATCGCCGCAAATTGAGCAAGTCGCCTGTGTCCCAGGAAATGGGGGTACGGCAACTCTGACAGGTTGTCAAAACGTACCTTTAGCCGTGGACGATTTTGAGGGAATTAGTCAATACGCCTTGAGTGGTGGTTTTTCTTTGGTGGTAGTCGGGCCAGAAGTACCTTTAGCAAAAGGAATTACCGACTACCTACAAGATAAAGGGTTGATGGTATTTGGCCCCAGTAGAGCCGGAGCGCAAATTGAAGCGAGTAAGGCTTGGGCAAAAGCTTTGATGCAGGAAGCGGGGATTCCTACCGCCAAAGCTGCGGTATTTACGGAGGCAACAGCAGCTAAGTCATACATCAAAGCACAGGGAGCGCCGATAGTTGTCAAAGCAGATGGTTTAGCGGCTGGGAAAGGTGTCACAGTGGCAACGACAGTAGAACAGGCAGAGAGTGCCATTGATGCCATATTTCAAGGGCAGTTTGGTAGTGCGGGTGAGTTTGTTGTCATTGAAGAATGTTTGACTGGACAAGAAGTGTCGGTGTTGGCGTTGACAGATGGAGTCACCATTCGTCCCTTACTCCCAGCCCAAGACCATAAGCGGATTGGGGAAGGTGATACAGGAGAAAATACAGGAGGCATGGGAGCCTATGCGCCTGCACCAATCGCCACACCAGAGATTATGGCACGGGTGCAAACAGAAGTTTTAGAAAGAGCGATCGCTACCTTAAAATCCAAAGGCATCGATTATCGTGGTGTACTTTATGCCGGTTTGATGATTACACCCAATGGCGATTTTAAAGTTTTAGAATTTAACTGTCGCTTTGGTGATCCAGAAACCCAAGTCATTCTGCCCTTGTTAGCCACCCCCCTAGAAGAATTGCTTCTAGCTTGTGTACAGCAGCGTTTAGGTGAACTACCACCCATTGCTTGGCAAGGAGGGGCATCCGCCACCGTAGTTGCAGCATCCGGCGGCTATCCTGGAGATTATGAAAAAGGCCAAGTTATTACAGGCATTCCCGCAGCAGAAACCACAGGCGCAACAGTATTTCATGCAGGTACAAAGTTGAACGAGCAACAACAAATAGTAACAGACGGCGGACGAGTCTTAAATGTTACGGGAATTGGAGAAAATTTTGAACAAGCCCTCGCACAAGCGTACACTGGAATTAGAGCCATTGAATTTTCGGGCATATATTACCGGAGAGACATTGGTTATAGAGTCAAAAGTTAATAGTCCAGAGTCCTTAGTCCATAAACTATAGAGCGTTGACAACTGACAACTGACAACTGACAACTGACTAATGACTAATGACTAATGACTAATGACCAAATTAACTGTTAATTTTTTAGTTGTTGGAGTTGATAACTAAAGCTACTAACAACTTTATTTGAAATGCTGGCGTTGTTAAAAACAATTCGAGAAGCGATCGCCAATTGGTGGTCAGAGTTCACTCTCCAGACTAAACTGTTAGCCGCAGCCACTTTGGTGGTTTCCTTGGTAATGAGTGGTCTTACCTTTTGGGCGGTAAACACAATTCAGCAAGATGCCCGAATGAATGACACTCGTTTTGGGCGGGATTTGGGGCTACTACTGGCTGCTAATGTTGCGCCCCTAGTTGCTGATCACAATCTCACCGAGGTTGCTCAATTTTCCCAACGCTTCTACAGCAGCACCTCTAGTGTGCGCTATATGCTCTACGCTGATGAAACTGGGAAAATCTTTTTTGGGGTTCCGTTTTGGGAACCAGAGGTAGAAAACTCCCTCTCCATTGAGCGCAGGATACAATTACCAGAAGAATACCCTGGTGATGGCGATCAGCCAATGGTGCGGCAACACATGAGTCCAGATGGCACTGTGACTGATGTGTTTATTCCCCTGATTGTCGATAAAAAATACTTAGGTGTATTGGCGATCGGCATCAACCCCAATCAAACAGCTGTCATTTCTACCAATTTTACCCGTGATGTTACCATTGCGGTTTTTATCACGATTTGGGTCATGGTAATTTTGGCAGGAGTCGTTAACGCTTTGACAATCACCAAGCCCATTAAAGAGTTACTGGTAGGAGTAAAACAAATTGCTGCCGGGAATTTCAAGCAGCGTATTGATTTGCCCTTGGGAGGCGAATTAGGAGAGTTAATTCTCAATTTTAATGAAATGGCAGAGCGCCTAGAGCGCTATGAAGAGCAAAATATTGAAGAATTAACAGCAGAGAAAGCCAAGCTAGAAACCCTAGTTTCCACCATTGCCGACGGTGCTGTATTGATTGACAACAATATGCAGGTGATTTTAGTCAACCCCACAGCCAGAAATATTTTTGGTTGGGAAGGCGCTGATGATGTGGTGGGTAGTAATGTGTTACATCACTTACCCCCAACAGTACAAATGGAAATCACCAGACCCTTATACGAAATGGCAGCCGGTGAATGTGAAAGCGCTGAGTTTCGCCTCACCCTCAACCAACCAAGCAAACGCACCATCCGCATTCTTTTGACCACAGTACTCAACCTGCAACGAGAGAGTATTAAAGGTATTGCCATAACAGTGCAAGATATAACGCGGGAGGTAGAGCTAAATGAAGCTAAAAGCCAATTTATCAGCAACGTTTCCCACGAATTGCGAACACCTTTATTTAATATCAAATCTTTTATTGAAACCTTACACGACTACGGCGAAGACTTGAGCCTAGACGAACGTCGGGAGTTTCTGCAAACAGTTAACCATGAAACCGATCGCCTGACTCGCCTAGTTAATGATGTTTTAGATTTATCTAAGTTGGAATCTGGGCGTAGCTACAACTTCGACGGAGTAGATTTACCCCAAGCAATTGAACAAACACTGCGTACCTACCAACTCAATGCTAGGGATAAAGGTATCGAACTCATTCAAGATGTTGCCCCCGGCTTACCACTAGTATTGGGGAATTACGATTTACTATTGCAAGTTTTAGCTAATTTAGTCGGGAATGCCCTCAAATTCACTCCCACAGGTGGCAAAATCGCCATTCGTACTTACCAACTAGATACTAAATCCCATTCTCCTAATCAGTCAGATCAAGTGCGAGTAGAAATTGCTGATACTGGTATTGGTATTGCCCCAGAAGACCAACAAGCAATTTTTGACCGTTTCTTCCGTGTGGAAAATCGAGTTCATACCTTAGAGGGTACGGGATTAGGTTTGTCGATTGTCAGAAATATCATCGAACGACATCACAGTAAAGTAAACCTAGTCAGTGAAGTTGGGGTAGGTACTACTTTTTGGTTTGACTTAGTGTTGTTTGAAGATGAAGCACCAAAGAAGATAGTTGAATCTACTGAAGAAGCACCAAAAATGCCGGCATTTTAGTAGAAACCATTCTTTTTTCCAATTGGTGTTAATAGTTAAAATCGGATTATTTACTTATTGCTTTATCTTTAGGTTGTGGCTAATATTTCTTGTCCCCACTGCCATCAGCAAGTTGATAGCCAGGCGCTGGTTTGTCCTTATTGCCGTACAACGCTCAAAGCTTACGGTCATCCTGGCATTACCTTACACCGTGCTGGTAAAAACACTTATTTATGCGATACCTGCACCTACCACGCTGATGATACTTGTACCTTCCCCAAGCGTCCCTACGCTAAAGACTGCACCCTTTACCAAAATATTGACGAGAGAAACGCCCAGTTAGAAGAACAGCGCACGGCCAATAGTTTTGGCGCATCTATCAAAAATTGGATTAAACGCAATCAATCTTTAATATTGCTACTAGGCTTATTACTCATCTGTTTGTTTATAGCCTTGTCAACCAATTAAATTACTCATTACTCATTACTCACTACTCATTACTCATTACTCATTACTCCTTACTCCTTACTCACTACTCATTACTCCTTACTCCTTACTCACTACTCCTTACTCCTTACTCATTACTCATTACTCATTACTCATTACTGCTTACTCAGCAATTCTGCCAACTTCTTAGCAGCAAATTCCCGTACTTGCTCATCTGGATCATTGTTGGCGCGATCGCGTAATAATTGTAAAGTCTGGGGATGGTGGGGATATTGTTCAATAATAGTTTCTAGGGCTAATTGCCGGGGGTTATGTTGAAAGTTGTACTCACGGGTAAAGGGGTCATTGACAGCACAGTGATAAAACACTTCAAATATACTAGGGTCATCTTTAAAACTGCGCGTTAATTCTTGTAATGCCGTATGTCGCACATCTAAATGTTTATCTGTCATAGCCCGTTTTTTCAGAATTGGCAGAGTATCGGGGTCATCTGGAAAACCTCTAGCTAATTCTTGTAATGCAGCTTGGCGGACATTGGCAGATTTATCAGATGTGGCGCGTTTTTTCAGAATGGGGAGAGTATCTGAGTCATCTTTAAAACCCCTGGCTAATTCTTGCACCGCCGCCCGTCGCACAGATTCATTATCATCAGATGTGGCACGTTGTTTGAGAATGGGGAGAGTATCGAGGTCATCTGGAAAACCCCTGGCTAATTCTTGCACCGCCGCCCGTCGCACATCCGAGTATGTATCCACAACAGCACGTTGTTTGAGAATGGGGAGAGTATCAGGGTCATCTTTAAACCCTCTAGCCAGTTCTTGTAAAGCAGCACGCCGGACATAATTACCATCATCAATAGTGGCACGTTGTTTTAACCAGGGGAGAGTTTGCGGGTCATCTTTGAAACCCCTAGCTAATTCTTGTACTGCTACTTGGCGGACATCAAAAGATTTGTCTGCGATCGCACTCTGTTTGAGAATAGATAAAGTATTGGGGTCATCTTTGAAAACTCTGGCTAATTCCTGCACTGCGGCTTGACGCACATACTCATTATCATCAGTAGCTGCACTCTGTTTGAGAATAGATAAAGTATCGGGGTCATCTTTGAAAACTCTGGCTAATTCTTGCACTGCGGCTTGGCGCACAGTCCAATCATTAGTAGTGGCGCATTGTTTCAGCCAAGGTAGGGTATCTGAGTCATCCTTAAAACCCCTGGCTAATTCTTGCACTGCTACTTGTCTGACAGCCCCTGAATTATCGTTTGTGGTGCGTTGTTTCAGCCAAGGTAAAGTATTAGGATTATCTTTAAAAATCCTGGCTAACTCTTGCACTGCTACTTGGCGGACATATTCATTGTCGTCAATTGTTCCCCGTTGTTTAATGATGGGCAAGGTATCAGGGTCATCTTTAAAACCCCTGGCTAATTCCTGAACTGCGGCTTGACGTACAGTCCAATCATTATCATCAGTAGCGCATTGTTTCAGCCAAGGGAGAGTATCCGAGTCATCCTTAAAACTCCGTGCTAGTTCTTGCAAGGCGACACGTCGCACATAGTCGCGTTCATCAGATATGGCTAGTTGTTTCAACCAAATCAGAGTTTCCGGGTCATCTTTCCAAGTTGTGGCTACCGATGTAACGGCTTTGGTACGAATTTCTTGCACTAGCTGAGTTTCTTCTTCATCTAAATAAGGTTGGTAATAGTAGTTGAGGTCATATTTTGTTAATGCTTTGATTTGTTGTAGTAATTTATTTGCTATTGATGATACTAATAAGCGATTTCGCACTTCTGCTAAACATTTGGCGGCGAGAAAAATATTAATAAATTTTTCTGCTTCACCATCCTGAGCCATTAAATAATTGAGAATTTCACAGACAAATCTTGGCTCAATCATTCCTGTAATCAGGCGTAAAACTTCGTGCCAAGTTTCATCTTGCCAGTGTTTACCAAATACTTCTTGATTCAAGTCTTTAATTGAGAGAGTTTGCGTTTCTTTAAACTGCCAAACAAATTCCCAAGCACAGAAATATTCTAAAAAAGTCCGATGAACAAAAGCATAATAATCTGCACCCAGATAAGATAACATAAAGTTGCGAGTCCGCAATTGATTAATCATGACTCTAGCAACTATCACTGGTTGTTCAAATTCAATATTTTTTAAATAACGAATTAAAATCCTTTCTAAATCGCTGGTACTAATCAAATTACCGGCTAAACCTTTCTCACTAGTTTGCAGACGATAAGCAACTTGACGCAGCATAGCCTGCTTATCCTTATAGTCAATACTTTTGGGGTCTAGGCGATAATCTTCCACCAAGGCGCGTTCAACATCCCATTGATGCAAAAGTACCCGTGATGCTTGTTCGTACAAGGTGGCTCTATCTCTGGGCAATTCTTGATTACGGTTGAGAATTGCCATCATAGTTAATAATAAAGGATTACCTGCCAATTCAGCGATCGCCACTGATGTATCAATTGCCCTGTGCAGGCGTTCTTTTTTCCGCAGTCTATCTGCTTCATGACTAAAAGTTAATTCATGCCAACGATGAATAAAGTCTTGAATTTGCTCTGCTTCTAAATCTTGCAACATAAAGTGGCGAAATTCAGCATCTCGCAACCTTTGGGGTTTGTAACCAATAACGCGAGAAGTTACAATCACGCGCACATCAGGATACTGATTTGTAAAACGATGAATATCAGTAATAATATCTTCCCTTTTACCTAGTTCAAATACTTCATCTAAACCATCAAACATCACTAAAGCATTACCCGTTTTGAGTTGTTCATGCAGTTTGTGTTGATTAAGATGGTGAACTATCCCACTACTTTTATGAAAAAAATCGATAAAATTACTGCATTCATTATTTTCTCGCCTCCGCATATAAGTGCGTAGTTCGATTAGTAAAGGAATTGGCTGAAAAATAGCACTTCCTAAAGGTGTTTCCGCCCAATTTAATGCGAGAAATTGTAATAATGTCGATTTGCCAGAACCTGGATCTCCTAAAATGACTATGTATTGATAATTTTGTCGATTATTGATAATATCTAAGACTGATAAAGTTGGTTGATCAAGATAAACTTGTTTGTAATATGCTAATTCATCTAGAGAAATGTCTTCTATTTGGTTACTTTCTCTAAGTCGTTTTAAATGTTCTTTCGGGAGTTCATGCACTTGGGGTAAAACTTGATGAACTTCCCGCACATTTTGAGCGATAAACATTCGCCATAATTTCAATTCATTGTAAGCATAGCCAGTAGTATCTAAACTATCTAACTTCAAGTTTCCATATCTTTCCCGCAGACCTTCTTGATAACCATGCAAATCAAACTCTGTCGGGATACTGGCCATTTGATGCAAGGTATCTCGAACTTCTTCTAAATGGTGGGAATCAAAAATTGGGCGTAACTTATCTGATTCTCGAATAATTGCTTTTACTTTCTTGAAATAACGTTTAGCTAGTCTTTCCCAATCAAAATTTTGGGGTAGAAGTGGTAAATTATTTTCATGCCAAGCATTAGCTAAATTTTGAGGGTTTATCACTTGACAATCGGGTTTAAAAGGAAGACCAAGAATATTTTGCAGAGATTTATTTTGAATAAATATGCTTAAAGGCTGAGTATATTCTTGTAGTTCTGCTTCTTCTAAATCTGCATCTTCTAATTCCTGCTGCATTAATTGCAGAAATTCCTTCAGTGCTTTACCAGCAGCAGTTTCAATATCTTCTTTTTGCAGTTTCTCTAAAATATTGTTGGGAACAGATTTTAATAAATCTTTAGCCCAGTCTTTAGCCGCATCCTTTGCTAAGTCCTCAAAAATCGACTTAAAAGCAAACCCGACAGCTTGAGTTACGCCCCAGACAGCTAACCAATCTAATATCATACTCGTGTTTGCCTAGCTTTAGACTTCGAGTATATCCATCAACTGCCATAATGGCTGTAGATTTCAGCATATTTGAAGAAATCTCAATGCCATGAACATGAATAGCGATCGCTCTATCAATGCTTCTCAGTTAGAATATCTACTATACCTGACTTTTTTATTTGTGAACATCCAAATAACCCCGACTTCTAAAAAAGTCGGAGTTATAAAGTCTATCGAGACTGCATCACATTATTTATTTAGTGGTGTCAGCAGTCTTAGCAATCATTTTGGCAGCATTTTCTTCGCTTTCCAAAATACCAAATTCAATCAACAACTCTTCTAGTTCTTCCATTTCAATTGGTGTAGGAATCTTGAGGTTTTCGTTGTTGATGATTTTGTTAGCCAAAATCCGGTATTCGTTACCTTGGTTGCTGTCGGGTGCGTATTCGTTAACAGTCATCCGACGCAATTCAGCGTGTTGAACAATGTTATCACGGGGTACGTAGTGAATCATTTGGGTGTTCAACCGTTTTGCCAGAGTTTCGATAAGTTCGATTTCTCTGTCAACGTTACGGCTGTTACAAATCAAACCGCCCAAACGCACACCACCAGTGTGAGCATATTTCAAAATACCACGAGCGATGTTGTTAGCAGCGTACATCGCCATCATTTCACCTGATGTCACGATGTAAATTTCTTGGGCTTTATTTTCACGGATAGGCATTGCGAAACCACCACAGACAACGTCGCCTAGTACGTCGTAAGATACGAAGTCAACATCTTGGTAAGCACCGTTTTCTTCCAAGAAGTTAATAGCGGTAATAATACCACGACCAGCGCAACCTACACCGGGTTCTGGACCACCAGATTCTACGCACTTAACGCCACGGAAACCGGTGAGCATTACTTCTTCAAGTTCTAAATCTTCTACTGCACCGCGTTCAGCAGCCAAGTGAAGAACGGTGGTTTGAGCCTTGGAGTGCAGCATCAAACGGGTGGAGTCAGCTTTAGGGTCACAACCTACAATCAGGATGCGCTGACCCATTTCAGCCATAGCAGCCAAGGTGTTTTGAGAAGTGGTAGACTTACCAATACCGCCTTTACCGTAGAAAGCAATCTGTCTAATCTTTTTGTCAATACTCATGGTTTGTGCTGTCCTACAATTATTGTGAGCTTTAGAGTAAATATGGGTTAGAGGTTGCGTAGATGAAAATTGGGATTTAGGAAAGATTGCAAGTATTACCAGACGCGCAGTCATATAGTTTTCGCAGATGAAGTTGGTATTGTCTTCATCTTTGGAAAAGGTTTATCTACTCATGCAAACCAAAGCTCAGATAAGCCTGACAGAAACATTACAAGTTGTTGTGATAAATCCCCATTGGTTGCTCAGGCCTTAAGAGTGGTTACAGTAGCAATTTAAATTTATTCAGAGTTATTCTCTGAACCCAACTAACCAAAATTGCAATCCACTCTGAATGGTTTCTACAAGTTTCCTGTTTTTGTATTTGTCATCAAGGCTTAGTACTTCTAAGTCTGATCATTTTGCTAATATTTCTAGCAATTATTCCTGAAAATCATGCAATGGGCTGATAACTAATGCAGGTAAATAATTGTTTACCTCCAGAAATGAAGCCATGCATTAGCAACCCCTAAGACTACGATTTGGGCAATGTATTGGCGATTTTTGACAATATGCCTAAATTCTTAATTACCGTGGAACGGTAACTACTATTTCTTGAAGTTTTCTTGCCAAAATAAGCAACTGCCAGAACATAGTTAGCGACTCAAAATAGTTAATTTTGCTGGCGCTATGTTCATTAACTGTTCTGATTTATTGGGAATTTCCAGCTTGTACTAAGAGTCTTTCTTCCCAGGCTCCTAGAGTAATTTGTGCTGGTTAGCAATACTAGCTTTTACCTAAGCCAGTTATAGTTGACTTCAAGTTTTACTGAGGTTCCTATCCTGTTTACCTGGCTGATTTCTATCGTTATAAAAAATCATAACGATATTGAAGTGGATTTACCAGAGCAAAAGGACTTTATTGAGTTATCCCAATATTTATCTTGAAGTCTTTTCGCTTGCTTGTTTTTTTGATTCCTATTGTTAGCTTAACACAGGTTTATTAATTTGTTGAGTGAATATGAAAATATTTTTCATGCCAATATATTATAGAAACATGATTTTATTTTCGGTAAAGATAACGGATGTTAAATCATGTTTTGTAAGGCTTTCAGCTTAATTTTTATCAAAAAATAAAAGATAAAATTTAGATTTTTTTGATAATTAGACTTACAAATTAGTTCTGGACTGACATTTATCAAAATATGAGGTTTTTGCTCACATTTTCAGTTTTAGTTTTTGTTAGATTTGAACTTATATCAAAAGCTGTGCCTCAGAGTGATTTTGATTGCTGAAGTAATAATCACAAAAGGCAGAGGACAGCAGGCATAAGGCAGAAAGGAATTCTGATTCCTGCCTTCTGTCTTCTTCAATTTTTGAAGTTCCCTTAACATTCAGTTAACTAGCTAAAGGGAAATTTCCGTACTTGATACTCCCCAGATTCCACTAACTCATAACTATTACTGACAGCTTGGCTAAATTTTTGCTCAATAGCCTGCAAATCTACTACTGGTATGGCTTTCCATTGTTCTTTGGTTTTCCAATGAATAATCAAGACCAATTCTGTGGGGTCGTTGGGATTAATCCACACTTCCTTACCCAAAAAACCCGGATACTTTGCCAGCGCCGTTGTCCAAATTTCTGCGTCCTTCTGAATAAAAGTTTCTCGCCAGCTAGGATCAACTCTAAACTTAAGAAATTCTATCACCACACCTATTCATCCCCTGTGTTTATGAATCTGCCAAAATAGAGTTGTAGGCTAGAATGACTACCCTCTTAGCATAGCTTGATTGCATAGATTCAGGGGCAAGGGTCGGCTGGTTTGAAACAAGGAATAGGAAAAGACTATGGACAGCAACAACTGGTTGCAGCAGGTAATGATGCTTGGTATTGGTACAACGTCTTTGGTAGCAGAAAAACTCAAGCAAGTTAGTGATGAATTAGTAAAAGACGGTAAGCTCAATCCTGAGCAAGCCAAGGCTGTAATGGATGATATTGTACAGCAATTAAAGTCGGAGCAGGGAACTTGGGATGCCCAAATGCAACGGCAAATGCGAAATATGATGCAGGATTTGGGGGTAGCACGTCAATCTGAGGTTGATGAACTGCGGGGGAGAATTGACCGTTTAGAGCGTCAAGTGCGCGATTTAGAAAATAAGCTTTGGCGTTAGGATGTGCTTGTGTTTTAAACTAATTGTGTCCTGTTGGTAATTTTCATTGCCAAACTACTTCAGTGGGAGGGCTAATTTTGAAAGCAATTTTACTCAGCATAGGTTTCATGCTGGTCTGTGTTGTAGTTTTGGTATTGGCACAAGTAGGCGGTAAACAGGACTCCGCTATTGCTGCTAATTTACTGCAAACTCCACCAGCAGTCACAAGTGTTAAAGAAAACAATACCCCAATCAAGAGCAACATCATGTCTGATGCTTCTAACGTTGTCACTACCGATTCTGGATTAAAATACGTTGAATTAGAAGAAGGAACTGGAGCGACTCCTAAAACAGGACAAACAGTTGTAGTTCACTATACTGGTACTCTAGAAGATGGTACTAAGTTTGATAGTTCACGCGATCGCAATCGTCCCTTTGAATTCAAAATCGGCACTGGCCAGGTAATCAAAGGCTGGGATGAAGGACTTAGCACTATGAAAGTAGGTGGTCGTCGTCAATTAATCATCCCTTCCGAACTAGGTTACGGCGCTCGTGGTGCTGGTGGTGTGATTCCACCTTATGCTACTTTGCTGTTTGATGTAGAACTGATTGAAGCTAAGTAAGTACTAATCGATAGTCTGTAGTCCATAGTCAAAGGTAAGCACTTATGACTGTGGACTCTACCCTAATTTAATAGCCTGATCGAGCTAAATTTTTGAATTTGGTAAATTGCGGGTCGAATAAGAGTTTTACCGTACCTGTGGGGCCGTTACGGTGTTTGGCAACAATCACTTCAGCAATACCGCGATCAGGCGTATCGCTGTTATAGTAATCATCACGGTATAGCATAATAACTAAATCCGCGTCTTGTTCAATTGAACCGCTTTCACGTAAATCTGATAACATGGGACGCTTGTTAGTGCGTGCTTCTACCCCGCGACTTAGCTGAGATAAAGCTATCACAGGCACAGATAATTCCCTAGCTAAACCTTTAAGAGAACGGGTAATTTTAGATAATTCCTGTACGCGATTATCACCGCCTCCTTCCATCAGTTGCAGGTAATCTATGACTATCAAGCCTAGTTCTACACCCTGTTCGGCTTGTAGTCTTCTGGCTTGAGAACGCATTTGAGTGACGGTAATATTTGGCGTATCATCTATGAATATGGGCATCTCCGAAAGCATACTAATTGCTCGGCTTAATGGTTCCCATTGTGTTTGACTCAGGCGACCACTCCGCAGATAACCGCTTTCGATTTGGGCTTCACTAGCGAGTAGACGTTGCACCAATTGCTCTTTGGACATTTCTAAACTAAAAACAGCAACAGGTAGCTTCATTCCAGCAGCGATATTATTAGCTAAGTTCAAGCAAAATGCTGTTTTTCCCATTGATGGCCTGCCAGCGACGATAATTAAATCAGAACGCTGAAAGCCACTGGTCATGGCATCTAAATCATAAAAACCGCAAGGAAGACCAGGTAAGGAAATGCCTTGATTTCTCTCCTCAATTTCTTGGAAATTATTAATCAGGGTTTCTGCAATATGGACTAAACCTGATTGGGGACGTTCTTGGGTAACACCAAAAACTTTCTGTTCTGCTTGGTCTAATACTATCGGTAATTCTTTTTCTGTTTCGTAACCGAGATGGACAATTTCATTGCCAGCCTTAATTAATTGCCGTCGCAGGTATTTTTCCATTACCAACCCTGCTAAGGCATCGATATTTACAGCTGACACGGTGCGGTCTACCAGTGTGGCTAATTTATTTCTGCCACCAATGCGAGTCAGCAGTTCATTATCGGTTAGCCAACTTGTGACCGAAAGTAAGTCTGTGGGTTTACCTTGGGCTGCAAGACGTAGGGCTGCTTGATAGATATCCCTGTGAGCGCTAATATAAAATGCTTCTGGGGTTAAGCGATCGCTAACTCGACCAATCGCTTCTGGATCTAATAGAATACCCCCTAAAATTGCTTCTTCTGCCTCGATGTTTTGGGGTGGGAGGCGATTACTACCGTCGCCTTGAAAACTCAGTTCTTCAGCCATAAAAGTGGAGAGTGGGGAGTAGGGACTGGGGACTGGGGACTGGGGACTGGGTTGAATTTCTCCCCCTGCTCCCTGCCCTCTGCCCTCCTGCCTCTTTTAGCTTGCTACAACTTCGATATCAATTTGGGCTGTAACGTCGGAGAATAGCTTGATTTCGGCTTTATAAGTACCCAATTTGCTAATGTCGGGAATGGTAATACCACGACGGTCTACTTCTTGATTTGCAGCTGCTTGGATAGCATCGGCAACATCTTGGCTGGTGACTGTACCGAAAATAGCTTCGTTTTCGCCAACTTGCTTGGCAATTTTCAAGCTGCCAACTTTTTCTAAAGCCTCTTTCTGCCCTAATGCTTGTTGCTTGAGTTCTAGTTGACGCTGACGTTCTTGTTCACGACGGCGTTCTACTTGCTTGAGAATACCGGGAGTGGCATGAGTTGCCAAACTCTGAGGAATCAAATAATTACGAGCATAACCAGGAGCTACTTCTACTAAGTCGCCTAATCTTCCTAGCTTGCTAACATCCTTAGTTAAAACTAATTGTATGCGTTTCGCCATTGTTTTCTATTTTTCCTGTAAAATCTCATTAACTTGGGTTGCAGCAGGAGCGCTCACGTAAGTGTAGCTTTATTCCCAGCATTTCTATGACCCTAGAGCTTACAGATCCTAGCGAACTGCCGGGGGCGATCGCAACTCTTTACTGCCAAAAAATCTAAAAAGGTTTGTAAAAGGAGTCCTGGGTAGGGGGAGTATAGAACTATTGACTAAAACCTATCCTTTAATCCCCGGATGCGAGCAAAAGCTTGCACCGGGTCGTTACTGTTAACTGCTGATTGTAATGAGGGTTGCTCCCAGCGTAAAAAGGGATTTGTCAGCTTTTCTAGTCCTAGTAATGAAGGTACTGTGGCTATTCCTTGACTCCGCTTTGTCTTTACTTCGTCAAAGCGCTGTTGTAATTCGGTGTTACCACTATCTACACTAAGGGCAAATTGTAAATTCTTTAAGGTGTATTCGTGGGCGCACCAGACATGGGTATTTTCTGGCAAATTACGCAGTTTAGTTAAAGACTCTACCATTTGTGCTGGTGTACCTTCAAATAAGCGACCACAACCACCGGCAAATAGGGTATCACCACAGAATAATTCTCCTGGTGCATCGGCACTTTGGGGAGGGAAGTAGTAAGCAATGTGAGCGCGGGTGTGTCCAGGTACAAAGATGACTTGGGCTAATCTATCAGCAAATTGGACGCGATCGCCTTGTTGTAAAAATACTTGCTGTCCAGGGATTCTGCCTTTATCTCCAGCTCCACCATAAACTTTTACTTGTGGGAATTTCTGGATTAACTGCTGATTCCCACCTACATGATCATTATGGTGGTGTGTATTAAAGATTGCTACCAATTCTGCATTTAAGTCTGCAAGGTGCTTAAGTACTGGCTCCGCCTCTGCCGGATCAATAACAGCTGCGATATTGTGTTGGGGGTCGTGTAATAAGAAAATGTAATTGTCTGAGAGTGCGGCTAGACGAATCACTTCCATAATCTTTATCCCAGTATCTATTTTCTATACAGTGAACTTACTTTAGAAAAAAACTACATAAAAGATTTATATTTCCTTATTGCCGCTTAACATTCTGGAAACCATGATAGTATACAACCGTAATTACACTAGAAGTGTACTAAAAAATTACAAAGATACTCTTTATTTATCAGTAATACTTCTCTGGGAGGAAGTATAAATGCAAAGTTAGATTAATTGTGTTCTTTTTTGCTTCTAAAATGTAGAAAAACTATAAATATATAGATATTGACATCTATCTTTAGTTAGAAGTTTGTATAAATTTCCCATCTTTTCTACGTGTCTGCGTTTTATACAAAGGATTAGAGTCTGATTTCCATATCAGTTCGTCACCATAGGAGAATATATGAGTAGTGACTACAGATACAGTTACAGCAGTATTTACAGTGAATCAGAAACTACAGTTAAGCCCATCGTAGACAAAATATTACGCTCCGGCAAAATGAGTCGTCAAGACCATGCTTTGCTGACTGCTGTTGTGTTCAATCATCATGATATTGATGAAAAAGAACGTCGCCAAATCAATCGAATTTTTGATCATATTCAGACAGGACAATTAAAAATAGTTAACTGGTAATAATTAGCAGGTAGTTTTTATTCAAGTTTCATAAGTTGATATTTTAGATTTTATCTATCTACTTATAGAAATTTATTAGTATTTTTATTTACTTAAATTATCACAAGAACATCAAATCGTGAATCTACAGGCTAACAAATCCAAGTTAAAAGTTTCTATAATTGTCAGCGACTTATCTAGTGCTGGGGCTGGAAGGTGGGGAGGGGGTTCTGTTCGTTCATTTCTACTAGCTCAAGCCCTGAAAAAGCTGAACTATCAAGTCGAAATTTTAGGATTTGTTTTTGGTGAAGCAGCCATATTTCCAGAATCGGAAATTCCGATTAATCAATTCATTGGTCATAATTATCCAAAATTTCTAGTTTCGGCAACAGAACTATTAAAAAAAATTGATGGTGATATTATTTATGCGATGAGACCTAAACCTACAACTTTAGGTCTATCTTTATGGAAAAAATTAAGAACTAGTCAGCCAGTTATTTTAGATATAGATGATTGGGAACTAAGTTGGTATGGAGGGGAGAAATGGCAATATCACCCCTCCTTCAAACAACTTTATCGAGATATTTTTAAGCCGGATGGAGCCTTACGCAATCCTGATCATCCACTGTATTTAAAATTTTTGGAAGGGATTGCGCCAAAAGCTGATGCAATTACTATTCATACTAAATTTTTACAAGAACGCTTTGGCGGTATATATATACCCAATGGTAAAGATACTGATTTGTTTAATCCGATAAACTACGATGCGGAAGAAAGTCGAGCTTTTTATGGGTTGTCTGGTTATAGAGTTTTAATGTTTCCTGGTGCGCCAAGACCATATAAAGGCGTTGAGGATGTGTTAATGGCGCTGGATATTCTTAACGAACCGGATTTAAGACTCGTTATTGTTGGCGGTAGTCCTTATGATGACTATGATGCTCAACTTACAGAGAAATGGGGGCGTTGGATTATCAAGTTACCAAAATCTCCACCTCCAGAAATGCCTAAAATTGTCGCTGCTGCACATATTATTGTTGTTCCCCAACGGAATACGCCAGCAGCTTTAGCCCAGTTTCCCTTGAAATTAACTGATGGTATGGCAATGGCCAAGCCGATTTTAGCCACAAAAGTAGGAGATATCCCGGAAATTGTCGGTGAAACAGCTTATTTAGTTGAGCCTGCTTGTCCTGAAGAAATGGCAACGCAAATTAAATTGATATTTGCAGATTTGGAGGCGGCAAGCGATCGCGGTCGTCATGCCAGAATAAGATGTATAGAAAAGTATAGTATATCTGCTATGGCTGTTACTTTACAGTCAGTCATTACTAATTTGTAAGCATAAATAAGGAGATCAGAATAATTGCTGGTAAATAAATGAGAAATTGATGAATACCTTGATTCTTTATGTTAAAAATGATTCTAGTGTTACCCTAATAAACTAAATGTCTAGCAGACGCATATTACTAAAATTTGCGAAACCATACCCAGGACTAGTTCTACTGACGATAATATTAGGATTTTCTGGCGCTTTATTTAATGGGATTAGTACAGCTCTGATTGTACCTGTGGTGCTGAGAATAGTCGGACAACCAGTAGACTTAACAGGCGCTCCAGGGTTACTCAAAGCCATTATGACACCGTTTGATAATGTGCCAGAAAATTATCGAATTGCTGTCATGGCAGGAGCAATTTTACTAATGATTGCTCTCAAAAATTTAGCCACATACACTAGTTCCTTAGCGTCGAGTTCTCTCACCCGTAGACTGACAGCCGATATGCGAGAAGTCGGCATTAATTTATTACTAACTATTGATATAGATTATTATGCCAAAACAAAAGTAGGTGATTTAATCAACCGCTTGGGGGGAGAAATTGGCCGTGCTGCTAGTTATGTAGGCAACATAATTAAACTAATAATTTTAACTATTACGATTGCAGTATTTGTCTTTTTGTTAGTGTCAATTTCTTGGCAATTAACTATCATGGCAACAATTTTGTTGTCACTAGTAACGGTAGCTAATCAATTTGCAATTGGCCGTTCTCGGATGTTCGGGAAAATGCTCACGGAAATGTCGAAAGCATATTCCATCGCTGTGCTAGAAATCCTCTCAGGAATCCGCTTAGTCAAGGCTACAGCCAATGAAAACAGAGAATTTCGGAGAGTAAAAGACTTAATTCGTCAGCGCGAAGTAGCAGATTTTCAAGCACAAATGAATTCCAATGCGATCGCTCCCATCAGCGAATTTTTGGGAGTAGCAGCGTTGCTGGCAATTGTAATTTTAAGCAAAACTTTTTTTGAAGATCAAATTTCCTCTATTTCAACTGTACTCTTAACATATTTATTAATATTGTTACGACTGCTACCGCTAGTTTCTCAACTCAATAGTCTCCGCAGTAACTTCGCTAGTATGATGGCTAGTGTAGATTCAGTCAGTGAATTATTAAGAGTAGAAGATAAGCCATTTCTGATAAATGGAAAAATTGCCTATCAGGGTTTACAAAAGGAGATTAATTTTAACTCTGTTTCCTTTGCATACCCTGGTCATAGTAAGCAAGTCCTCAAAGAGGTAACTTTAAATTTACCCCGTGGCACCACCTTAGCATTAGTAGGTGGTTCAGGTGCAGGGAAGTCAACTTTGGCAGACCTATTACCCAGATTTTATGACCCAACAGATGGCTGTATTACTCTTGATGGTGTAAATTTGCGTGATTTTGATGTTGCATCAGTCCGCAGGTTGATGGGAATTGTTAGCCAGGATACATTTCTTTTTAATACTTCAGTGCGGAATAACATCGCCTACAGTAGACAAGAAGCCACAGAAGAAGAGATTTTACTCGCCGCTAAACGAGCAAATGCCTATGAATTTATTAGTAAATTGCCACAGCAATTTGATACCATGATCGGCGATCGCGGTGTCATGTTATCAGGAGGACAGAGACAAAGATTAGCGATCGCTCGCGCACTCCTCCAAAATCCCGACATTCTGATTCTAGATGAAGCGACTAGTGCTTTAGATACTGTTTCTGAACGTTTAGTACAAGCAGCGCTAGAAGAACTCAGTCGCGATAGAACAACCTTAGTTATTGCTCACCGCTTGTCTACAGTCCGCAAAGCTGATCAGATTGCTGTTTTAGATCAAGGCAAAGTCGTAGAGGTAGGAACCCATGAAGAACTATTACAAAAGAGTGGTTACTACTCACGTCTGTATGGAATGCAGTTTAGCAATAACCCAGAAACAGCTAATAAAAATAATCAAAGCTTCTTGCGAATTTCCCATGAAATTCGTACACGCCTCAACTCAATGATTGGTGTCTTACGCTTGTTATTGGATGACGTGGCAAACAATAGCCAAGAACACCAAGAGTTAATTGAAGATTCATACAAGTCAGCATTTAAAATTATCAATACTCTGGATATTTTTGAGGATAGTTTACAACAGCAAGTCCAATATTTATCTACTTCTTTATCGGAGGACAATCAAAATAGCAATAACCAAATTGAACACTTGAAAAATATCAATGAGTTTCGTATACATTTCAACAATATATTAATTTCTCTGCGTTCACTAACTGATAATACGGGGGAATTAGCGCAAAGTGAATATTTATTGTTAAAAGAATCTCTGAATCTGTCGATGAATCTACTCGACTATTTAGAAAAGTTTGAAGATGGCATCTGCTACACACAAACAGAAATATTTGCACCAAATAAACAATGAAAAATAAATATATTTTTTATAGTAGAATCATATCGCAGAAACCAGACACGGCTCACGAAATTCACGATGTTCTTTGTGCTAATGCCGCAGCCAATTTAGGCTATTCTTCAGTTTTAGTGTATCCAGAACCAAGACGTGCTGCTTGGAATACCTTAGGTTTGCTTTCTCCTTTCCAACCAAGACAACCAGAGCAGAATTTTGTAGAATTTTACGATGTGCAAGATAAGTTAAAAATTGCCTCCTTACCGATGCCGTGGCCTATTGATTGTGTTGGGGGTAAATTTACTGCTTCTAGTACTGTGGTAACGCGATACTATTTACCTTTTCATCTGCTTCCTCAGACGAAAATAGTTCACACCAGAGATTGGAATTTCGTCCAAGCAGCAGTAAACAATCGCATTCCTACTATCTATGAACGCCACTACTTTCAAAAAGAAAAAATACCTCCGGCAATTGCTGAAAGTCCATTTTTACAAATTGCTGTAACCCAGTCGGAAGTTATCAGACAAAGCCTCATTGAACATGGTTTTCCAGCAGAAAAAGTTGTATGGCTGCATAACGGTTTTGATCAATCATTCTTATTAAGACAGCCGGAACAAGCCGCAGCATGGCGCAAAGAATTACTAGAAAATGAACTACAATCTCTAGTTGTTTATTCAGGCGCTTTATATCCTTTTAAAGGTATTGATGTTTTAATTGATGCAGCCAAAGAATTGCCACAAGTTCAGTTTGCTATTACAGGTGGTAAGTCAGAACAAGTAACAGCCTATCAACAATTGGCTAAAGATAAACAAGTAGAAAATATCAAGTTTTTAGGCTGGATATTACCTCGCCAGCGATTAGTAAGTTTATTCCAAGCTGCTGATATTTTGGTTCATCCCCACTGCTCTGGTAAGTCGGCTAACTTCACTAACCCTGTGAAGTTTTTTCAATACATGGCTTCAGGAACTCCCATAGTAATTACAGAAATTCCCCCATTAATGCCATTTAAAGATATGCCTTTAGCTGCTGTATGGTGTGAGCCTGATAATCCTTACATTTTGGCTAAAGCACTAAAACAGGCTTTAGAAATATATCCCAGGAGAATAGAAGGTTATATAAATAATATTGAATTAGCCAAGCCATTTTCTTGGGAAAATCGAGCAGAAAAAATTCTGAGTTATGTCGATGAGGCTTTTCGTCCTCAATTAATAGCTTAAATTTAAAAATACACCATAAATAATGAATCTTGGCTCAATGGATATAAAAAAAATTGGCATGATTACTAGCTATCGCCAGCTTGCAAAAAGAGCAGATTGGTTATGGCAACAAACACCCCAACAATTTGGTACCTGGGGCAATATTCAAATACAAGCACTGGCAGAAAAACCAGATTTTCTGTTGATGTATCAATTTGATTTTCCGAAACAGAATCAGCCGCAATCTTGGTTAGATAAGTTACGACGCAAACCACAAAAGCCACAAATTAATGTTGAATCTCTACTCAGAGGTGTTCCTCAAGAACGAATAATTTATCTATTGCGCGAACCTCCTTTAGATGAGGTTGTGGAGAAAAATAAACGCTATTATCAAGCAGCACAAAAGTATTGCGGTTATATTTCTGGCCCTGATGATTTTGCCCCTAAGCCTGATTATATGCCGGCAATTTGGTACCATAACAACTCATTTCGGGAACTCAATGAAATGCCTGTACCCGAAAAAGTCTTTCCTTGCAGTTGGATAACTTCCGGTATTAATCGGACTGCTAACCATCGTCGTAGATTAAAATTTTTGGAATTACTCCAAGCTAGCGAAATTAAGTTTAATTTATATGGTCGTGATTTGCCTACATGGGCAAAATCTTCAGGAGAATTGGGTAATAAGTGGTATGGAATGGCTCCTTACTATTACAACTTATCAATTGAAAATTATGCCGAAAATGATTGGTATGTAAGTGAAAAATTATGGGATGCTTTGTTGGCTTGGTGTTTACCAATTTATTACGGTGGGCCAGCCACAGATAAGTTGTTACCCCCAGGCAGTTTTTTACGCTTACCCAGCTTGGATGAAAAAGGTATTGCCTACATCCAAGAAGTGACTGCTACCCCTGATGCTTGGTATGCGGCTAAGGATGCGATCGCTGAAGCTAGACAAATTATCTTACACAAGTTAAACCTACTCAACTGGTTGTCAGAATTTGTAACTCAGAGTCAATAGTCAACACAGTTAAATAACTCTCAATTAATAGTGAATTTTATATGGATGGTATTTGTACCCTTGCTAATGACCGAGTTTACGACCAGCTAATTGCTCTACTCAATAGTATTGAGGCAATTTACGGGCAAGAAATGCCTGTTTGCGTTTATCCCTATGACGATAAAACAACGCAAATTGCCGCAGAAATTGCTCGTCGTCCCCATGTCCAGCTTTATGATAATCAAGATTCAATCAAGCAGTGGGATGAATTTGTGTGTCGTGTCTGGGATACCCATCCTACTGCTCAAGCACATTGGCAGACAATTAGTGGGGATAAATATTTTCGAGTCGGAACTCATCGCCGTTACTGCGCCTTTGATGCTCCTTTTGACCGCTTTGTTTATATGGATGCTGATACATTATTGATGAATCGGTTAGACGCAGTTTTTAACCAACTTGATTACTATGACTGGGTAGTATACGACTTCCAGTATAAAGATTTAACTCATGTTTATAATATCAATTCTCCTAAACTAACAGAGTTATTTACTAAAGAGCAATTACAAACAGAGGTATTTTGTTCGGGACTATATGCTGCTAAAAAAGGTTTATTTAATGCTCAAAATCGAGAAATTATACTAGATAAGCTGCGCCAGGGAGAAGCCGAAGTTCTTTATGATATGGCTCCTGATCAAACTGTTCTTAATTATATGGTCATGCGCTTAGGTATTTCTAATTATAATTTTGCTCTCAGTTTACCCAATCTAGAAAAAACTGGTTGTTGCGTCACATCTCCTCATTTTGAAGCACGAGATAATATTCTGTATGACAAAGGTACTCGACTTACTTATATTCACTATATTGGTCTAAAATCTGCTTTATTTAGACAACTTTGTGCCGGAGAAAATGTTGATTTTCCCTACCGGGATGTGTTCTTGCATTATCGCTATCTGCATGAACCAAACCAACGCCCACAGTTCACGACAAAGCCAAAAGTGACCGAGACTTATCCGAGTCTAGGTAAAAGAATTTTAAAAAAATTAGGTTTAACAGTGTGAGGTGAAAAATATGAGTCGGGGAATTTATATCATAGCTAATGATAAAGTCATTGATCAGGCGATCGCACTACTAAATAGTATCCGATTATATGATGCCGATACACCAGTAGTGATGATTCCTTACGATGATAATTATCACAAAATAGCAGACATACTTAACCAACACTATGGAGTCCAACTATATAGTGATTTAGCTTTTATAGATCAACTTTCTCAAAGATTACACGAAACTTTTGGTGGACGCTTTTTTGCCCGCCCTAATCAATTCCGTAAACAGGCTTGTTGGTTTGGGCCATTTGATGAATTTCTTTATATTGATACTGATATTGTTGTCTTTGAAAAAATCATTGATAATCTCAACTATCTAGCACAAACAGATTTTATTTGCTGTGATTATCAACATTCAGGTGGCATAAAAAACGTTTTCTCTTCTAAAGTTTTTGAAGATAACGTTTTTAGTGAAGCGGAAGTTAAAGATATTTTTAATGGTGGCTTTTGGGGTTCCAAGAAAAACTTAATTTCAGCAGATGATTTATTTGCCATCTTTACTGAGTGTGCAGCGCATCCCGAATATT
The DNA here is from genome assembly GCF_014697105.1 of Anabaena subtropica FACHB-260. GTDB lineage: Bacteria > Cyanobacteriota > Cyanobacteriia > Cyanobacteriales > Nostocaceae > Trichormus > Trichormus subtropicus. Next base: position 94,510 of record NZ_JACJRF010000012.1, read on the forward strand.
TTGATTTTTCAGAAAAGACTTCTGATCAACCAATTATTAATTATATGTTGCTCAAGCGCATCCCTCGCCGCTTCAATATTGTGCGCCGGGAAGGTAAAGCCCCAGGTAATTGGGCTGGTTCTTCCCATTTTCAAACTCAAGGTAATTTAGTATTTGATCCTCAAGTCAATCAAACCTTGCAATATCTCCATTGGGCAGGTATTCGTATTCAACCAGGTTGTCCCTATTGGGAAATCTGGGAACATTACCGAAATCTCAATCCCGCCTTACCTGCGGCTGTTATACCCGCACCACCAAAACAAAATCAATGGCAAAAAGCATTAAAGCGGCTTAAAACTCAACTGAAAATTACTTGAATCTAGATTTATTACAGATAATTGGATTTAAGTTAGTAGTAAGGACTTTAGTCCTAATATTTTATGAAGCACTAACTAAAGTTCTTACTACTAACTAATGATTTAGAGATGATTTATAAAGTAAACATTAAATTTATAGGGTGCGTTAAAGCAACACGTAACGCACCGTATGATAGTGGTGCGTTACGGCTATATATCATTTGCTCACACGCCCAAATCTTTACACAGCCGTAACACACCCTACTTAATATTTACTTTATAAATAGGCTCTTAGTTTAAGGTAAAGAATCTAAATCTAGTGATTTCATGCCCTGGCGTTCGGCAAAAGTTAACATACTACCTAATTGCAACCAAATTAGTAAACAAGTCAACACACTTAAGGGTAAACCGATTCCTAAAGCTAGAGAGTCAGGAAAGCCGAAGATTTCTAATCCAGAAGAAACAAATAAGCAAATACCACTAGTTATCCCTAAAAATGGCACAGATAAAAGCTTTTTTAAAGATGAACTAGCTTGAGAATTTTCTGCGCTATTGATTTGCCATTTCTCTACTACTAATTTCAGTGTGCCAGATAAAGCAAATCCAGAGGTGATTGCTACAAATAAACCTAAAAGTAGTAAAAAATATGGCGGTTGCAAAGGGTAATAGTACATGAAAACTCCCAATTGAAATTAATGAAATTGTCGAAAAAAAATGAAAAAATTTAATTTTTAATTTTTTGATTGAGATTGATCAAAAAAGGCAGAATATGTTGCTTTTGGCAAAATAGCCGCAACTCCTTCTCTAGATAAATCTGTTAATAGACCGATCGCCACATTGAACAGGCGATTTGGTTTGAGATCATCTTTCACCAGAGACCACAGACGTTGGACTTCTTCTGTGTGCAAACGGTCATCTTCTGTGAGTGCTAACACCAATTGGTGGCGCAAAAATTGACCTTCAGGAGACAGGAGATATTGCAATCCCATCTTTGCTGTAGGCACAACATCAAAATTGCCATCAGTGCGAGCGATCGCAATCAAATTTTCCAAGCGTTGCCACTGAAATCTACCATCTTTGAACAACACATTCAGCAACCGCCGTCTTAATTCAGGAGATTCTCCAGTCAGCAAGCGTCTAGCTACGTAAGGATGACTCACTTCCACAATTTTGAAATTGGGATTGAGACTCAGAGCAATCCCTTCTTGTGTCACCAGAGAGCGAATAATTAAAGCAAACTTGGCAGGAACTCGGAATGGATACTCATACATCAGTTCGGAGAACTGATCAGTAATGGTTTTAAAGTTAAAGTCTGCGACATTTTTACCAATGGCGTTTCCTAGTACTGTCTCCAATGCAGGAATGATAGGAGCAATATTAGTATCTGGAGTCAAAAACCCTAAATTCACAAAATCTAAGGCCAAATCACTATAGTCTTGGTTGACTAGATGTACTAGTGCATCCACCAAACTTTCTTTAGTGTTTTCTTCCAACTGATCCATCATGCCAAAGTCAATATAAGCCATACGACCGTCAGGCATGGCAAATAAATTACCTGGATGGGGATCGGCGTGGAAAAAGCCATATTCCAACAACTGTTGCAAACCTGAGGTGACACCAATACTGATAATCGCTTCTGGATCTAAACCTGCTTGGCGAATACTGTGAGTATCTGTGAGTTTGAAGCCGTTAATCCACTCTAAAGTTAAAACCCGACTACTGGTAAAACGCCAATAGATACTTGGTACTTTAACTTGAGGATCATTGCGGAAGTTGTGAGCAAATTTTTCGGCGTTGCGCCCTTCATTCAGGTAATCAATTTCTTCAAATAACTTGGTACCAAACTCATCCACAATCAAAGTTAGGTCGTGGCCAAGATTGAGTGGTAGCCAAGGTGCTAACCAACTAGCAGCCCAGCGCATCAGATAAAGGTCAAGGGTGAGGGTGGGGCGTAGATGAGGGCGTTGTACCTTAACGGCAACTTCCTCTCCACTGATTAAACGTCCTCGGTAGACTTGACCCAAACTAGCCGCCGCCACAGGAGCAGGGGAAAGCTCACTATAGATATCTGATATTGGCCTATCTAACTCAGATTCGATAATTCGATAAGCGATCGCATTATCAAAAGCTGGCAATTGATCTTGCAGCTTGATAAGTTCGTCTAGGAAATCTTTACGTATCAGGTCTGGTCTGGTGGAGAGAGCTTGACCAACCTTAATAAAAGTGGGGCCTAAACGGGTAAGTAGATGTCGCAACTGGGTAGCTCGTTTTCCCTTATTCTGCTCTACTTGATTTTGCCATTCATCCCACTTTAAACCCAAAATAAACGTGATAAAAAACCAAGTTATTTTGAGTAGCCGTCCCCAAGCTAACCAGGGACGATAACGATAGTAACGAGCGATCGCGTCGGGATTGTAGCGCTTTAGCTGACCAGGTTGATACTGACCCACGCCTTTGTCTGCCTCTTCTTCTGGGAAATTTACAGTGTCCTTTAGTGGTTTGACCCGCAAGTTGGTTGCTAGTCGAAGGTAAGGGTAGTTTTCTGCAAAAAAAACTATTAATCTTGATTCTTAGGGTTGTTCGCGGCTATTCTAGCCTATTGAACTTCCCAGATATTTCTATCTTTTTATTAATTATACTTTATAAAACTACAACTTCTTCACTGTTATTTACAAGCCAAGTCTGGGAAGACTATCACCAAGTGATATTTTTTACGCACAGAGATAAATCATACTATATGCGTACAGATCATTCATTGGTTATGACTACTCGTAACTGACTGCAATGGCTAAAAGCTAAAAAAGACAGATTTTTATCTATTTTGCCGCTTAGTGCGTAAGTCATAACTAAGTTCCCCTGATGAAGTTTCTAGGCTAGATGCTAATGAAATTGTTTTCAATCTTCAGCTACCGCAAGTGGAAATTACGTATATTTGCGGCAATAGTAAGTATTGTGGTGACTATTTTTTTGACATCTTCAACTACTAATAGTCAAACAGTGACAAGAGATCCTTGGCTGTGGCCATTTTCCACCACATCAATTTGGAATATGCCCATTGGCTCGGATGCTAAATACATACCAGCAAACATTCAAAAGGCGGGTTGGTTTGGCCCAGATCGAGAATACTTTTACAAGCTAAAAGCTAGTGATCCTTTACGTCCGGTTTATTCTCCAGGTAGCTGGACTAAAAGATGTTCTGGCACTAACTCAATGAATATATCTTTACCTGTTCCCAATAGTTTAATCATTCCAGACGCTACCTTAAATCCATATAGTACGCCCAACAATGCCTCCGCTTTTCTCATGCCAGATGGTAAAACTTTGGTACAGCTTGAGCCGTTAGCTCGTTGCCAAAAAAGCGGGCCAATTTATGGTTGGCGCTATTACCCTGATTTGAGTTTATCTGGTGAAGGAATAGGTGGAGCGCATTTTGGGTCTGGACTGTCTTCCATTGGCGGTTCTATTCGTAAAGGTGAACTTACTAGCGATCAAGCAATTCGCCACGCCATCAAGTTTGTGATATGGGGGAAAAAATACCTTTATTATTCCAGTAATCTTCCTGGATATCGCTGGCCAGCAGACCGAGCTGATAGTGCAGCAGCCACTAATTACGGTGGTACAAACCCTGCTCTTGTCCAAGGAACCCTATTGGCGATTCCTCCATCCGTCACCGAAACCAGTCTGCAATTACAAACACCAGCAGCTAAGAAGCTGTTTCGTGCATTACAAAATTACGGTGCTTACGTTGTTGATGATGCAGGATGGGATGGACATTACATAGCAGTAGAACAAGGAGTTCCAGAGGAGTTTAAAGCAAAATATGGTTACAGTTTTGAGACTGGGGCTGGTGCTTTTTACGACGACATCATGAAGCTATATCGGGCAGTTTACATTGTTGATAACAATAGCCCAACTAGCATAGGTGGAGGCGGTAGTACAAGACGCGCACCTTTGGCTCCACCCTTATAGATTGTAGTAAGGACTTTAGTCCTGATTTTCTTAGCACTAAAGCCCTTACTACGATGCTATCCAACCTTTTGAGGTGAACCACTAGTTATTGGCAACAGTCTGAGATTTAGCCTCTAAATTTTCTAGACGGCTTTTGAGTTCTTGGTTTTGTTGTTTGAGTTGGTCAAGTTCCTCCCGTAATTTCCTTAAGGCATTGTCTGTACCGATGTTTTTCTGCACATTAGCCAGTTCTTCCTCGGCAAAACGACGCACACGCCCATCGGCTGTTTGTTCAGCCAGCGATCGCAATACTCCCATCGCCTTTGGTGTCTCCATTTGCCCTAAAGCAGCGACAACTGCCATCAGGGTTAAAAAGAAGTTTTCTTTGGACAGTTCGGCTAGCCGGGCAATAATCCGTTCTAAATTCACGGGATTTTGACCGACGGAAATCTTACCTAATGCCCGAATGGCTGCTAGGCGTAATGGTTGCGATACCCCAAGTTTTGTATACTCAAGTATCAAGTCTAACGCTGCTTCTGAGGTTTTGAGTTCAGCTAAACCCCCAATCGCCCCACTACGGACTATTTCATTCCAACCAGCCCTCTCTTCTAGAACCGATTGCAGAAGCTTGATTGCCTTTTCTTCCTTGGATTTGTCATCGAAATTAATTGCGGCGATCGCACCTAAAGCTAGACAAGCTGCTGATTCTACGTAGTAACTAACGTCACCATCTTTAACTACATCTTTGACAGCCTTATAACTGGCACGAGTTTTAATTTTTGCTAATGCTTGCACCACAGCCCGCCGTACATAAGGATTTTTGTCTGCCAAGCCCTCAACTAATCCATCAAAGGCTTGATCTAACTTAATTTCTGCCAACTGTTTAGCAACTTCCACCCGTACACCCCAGAATGGCTCATTTTTCAGAGATGCGGCTAAGGCTTTGGTGGCTTCTAAACCACCTTTTTTAGCTAAAGCGATCGCCGCATATATCCGCGAAATCGGGTCAGGGTCAGATACTAATTGTGCTTTTAACTCTGGTACAGGATACTCCAAAGTTACAGTCTTCAGCCAATGATTACCAACATCGAAGCTGATGAAGTCTGGCTTTTCTGTCAGTGGAAAGTAAAAACTTTGTTCTCGTTCATGTACCCGCACTGTGAAAGTTTGCAGTTTTGCTGCTTCTGTTGTTTGGTTATAGCCAAAACCAATGGAGATTTTCAGGTCAAAGACATCTTGATTCTTATCTGCGGGTACTTGAGTTTGGGTAACTGTTACCTTGGCTAACTTGGCTTCTCCATCCCAAGAATAAACGACTTTAAAATCGGGATGACCGCCACGATAAACGTATTGATCGAACAGGAAAGCTAAATTTCTTCCAGTAGCCTTTTCAATTGCCCGGAGCAAATCTATCGTTTCTACAGTTTTGTGGGCGTTATCCTGTACAAAGGTTTGAATTGTCTGCCAGAATAATTCTTCTCCCAACTCCGCCCGAATCATGTGATAAACACAAGAGCCTTTTTCGTAGGTGTGGCGGTCATAAAGTTCAATGGCTTCTCGGTAAACGTGTGTCACCATTGGTCGGCGGTAGCGCCCACTATCTTCACTCAAGTAACTCCGCGCTTCTAGTAATCGGTAATATGCTGCTTCTTCGGCGCTATATTCTTGTTCTGTCCACATGACCTCAGAATAGGAAGCCATCCCTTCCTTAATCCAAGCATGAGACCAATGTTTAATTACCAGCAAATCACCAAACCATTGATGGGCTAGTTCGTGAACTACTAAACTTTCTGTGTTGCGGTTATCTAAGGCGGCGCGTTCATCTAACAAACATCGGTCTGTTAATAAAGTGGTGGAAGTATTTTCCATCCCCCCAAAAATAAAATCACTGACGCAAACTTGGGCATATTTGGGAAAAGGGTAAGGATAACCATACTTTTTGCTCAAAAATTCGATCATCCGAGGTGTTTTGCCCATGCTGCGTTTAGCATCAGCCTCGCGTCCCTTTTCTACGTAGTATGTGACTGCTTTACCTTGCCATTCATCCCGAATTTCGGCGAAGTCAGCAACGGCGAGAGTCATTAAGTAAGTAGGATGTACCTGTTGCTGTGACCAGTGGTAAATTTTATGTTTGCCGTCTTCTTGAGTGTCAATCAGTTCGCCGTTGGAAATCGCCATCAGGGGTTTAGGAACTCGCACCCGAATTTCCGAAGTAGACAATTGTCCTGGGTAGTCGAAACAGGGGAACCAGAAGCGCGAGTCTTCATCTTCACCTTGAGTCCACACTTGAACTGTTTTCTTAGGGTAGTGTGAATCTGGTTGAATGAAGTAGATACCGCGTTGGGGTTTTTCTACAGAATAGGCGATCGCAATTAATATCCGCTTGCCAATCTGGGTTGGTTCAGACAGTCGGATTACCAACTGTTCGCCATCATAATCAAAGTTTTGCGCTACTTCATCTATTTGTACAGATTGGATCTGCAAGTTAACAGCATCCAACGTTAAACGATCTATATCATTGCGGATAGGCAATAAACGAATGCTGCAACTTCCCTTGTAACTCTGCTTAGGGATATCCAAGTCCAAATCGAGAAAAATATGCTCTACTTGTCCAGGGCGATCGGGATTATAGTGTGGCCTGGCTCCTGGTAGTTCAAAAGACTTATGTCCGTTACTATCTGTGTCAAAAGAATACGAGTGTGGCATTGACGTTAACTAGCCTTGTTAATTTGCAAATTTTAACTGAGTATATTTTCCAAAAATAGCGCTATTTGGCAGATTTCCCAAATTTAGTTAATAGTCATTAGTCCGAGACTATCTCTCTGTTGTCGCTTGTTTCAAAAAACACGAATTTAGAGGTGTCTGGTGAGGAAAAGTTTTGTTTCATTTGTAGGGTGTGGCGCACAACCAATAGGGCGCTTTTAATATACAAGTTTGGGTTGTAGCTGGTTTCCTTGTAGGGTTATAGAGTGATTGGCTCCCCAACTTATGCCTAGATTGATAAAAGTTTTGAAAAATAAGATGTTGAAATTTTTCTCTAGCAAGAGCGATTAAAAAAGGCTATGAGACTAATATTGGATTTTTTGCTTACCAGAGTTAGATGATTTTTTTTAGCTCTATATGTACAAAGTAATTATAGGAATCCGATTTGATTTATGTTGGCGTAGCCTGCGCTTGCGCTTAAAAATATCAGTATAAGTAGGGTGTATTAGGCGTAAGCCCTAACGCACCAAAAGCTTTCTGGAAAGATGCGTTACGCTGACTCTAACACGCCCTACTTATATTTCATAAATTAAGTATGAATCTTATATGATTTCTACATATCATCTAAATTAAATTTTCTACACATGAATAAACCAAACAGTAATAAGCTCTGGGAGCAATTCAATAATACCAAATTGATTCGCTATATATTAATCTTTGCATTCGCTTGGGGAATTGTCCAATTTTTAAGCTATTTTGCCACGGTTATTATCATTTTTATTTTTGCTGGGATTCTAGCGTTTTTACTCAGTTATCCAGTGGATTGGTCTGAGCGTTTTTTCCCACACAGCATTGCCGTTATCTTAGTTTTTCTCACCAGTCTCCTCATTGTATTAGGGTTGATAGCTACGCTAGGCTTTGCAATTTTATCTCAAGCCCAAGAGTTAGTTAATCAAGCACCACAGGTTTTAGATTCTGCCATTTCCTTATTAGAAAGGTTACAAAATATTTTAGCAAATTTTAACTTTAAAGTCGATTTTCAAACAATAGAAGAAGAAATTAGGAGTCAGGCTTTAGCTTTTATTGGTACTGGCTTGGTAACTATTCAAGGCTTATTATTTAATTTTATAGATTTAGTTTTGATAGCAGTTGTAGCTTTCTTTATGTTGTTAGATGGTAGAAGAGTATGGAATTTTATTTTAAAACTTTTTCCAGAAAATATTCGCCCTAAAATAACAGCAGCAATTCAACAAAATTTCTTAGGTTTCTTTTGGGGACGCTTGTTATTATCATTATTTTTTGGCGCTTCATTATTTATTATATTCATTATTTTGCAATTACCTTTTGCTTTATTCTTAGCAGCGATCGCTGGTGTATTTGACTTAATTCCTGGCATCGGAGCCACAATCGGAATTACTCTAGTTTCTCTAATTGTTTTACCTCAAGGAATTTGGGTGAGTATACAAGTTTTAATTGGTTGTATCATCCTCCAGCAAGTAGAAGAAAACCTACTCATGCCAAGAATTATGCAAGGCTCAATCAATATGAATCCAGTTTTTATGTTCTTTGCTTTATTAGTAGGAGCAAAGGTTGCAGGCTTGGTGGGAGTCTTTTTGTCTATTCCTTTAGCAGGAGTTTTAATCAGCTTGTTTGAGATTGAAGATATGCAAGGAGGAGGGTAGAAATTAAAGATCAAAGATATTCTCAGTAGAGATTTTGTAAGCAATGTCTCTAATTACTGAGACTTTGAAGTGTAAGCATAGGCTAGGCTAACAAAAATCAAATCGAATTGCTGTGGATACCTTATGGGTATTTCAGTATCTGTGTCTTAAAAGGTGTGAACTATATTAGGAGGTTATATGACATCCATCATCCAACTATCCCCTCTGACTAACAGCAATCATAAGTTTCCGAAACAGTTAATCTTAACTCTGGCTTTAACCAGTCTGTTATCTTCTGGATTCGGTTTGGCTAGTAGTAATACTGCTACAGCAGCTCCTACAACAAACTCCATAGAAATATCTCAAATCTCCCAGAATCGCTTACCCGGATACATCGGTAGAGCAGTATTAAATGATGCTTCCAGACGTTATGGAGTAGAAATTACTAATTTAAGTATCACTCAAACTACACCAAAAACTTTTGGTAATCCCTGTGAGTTCAACTTTGGGGAAGTTTGCACCAAGGAATATCGACCAGTCCAAGGTTGGGAAGTGGTTGTGCGGGGACAAAATCAATCTTGGACTTATCATGTTAATCAATCTGGGACGGAAGTTGTCCTAGATCCTAAAACTAATGTTAGTGGAAATAGCCAATTACCTAGAGCGATCGCTCATAAAATTTTGAATGAAACTGCTAGACGTTCTCGTGTACCCAGACGAGAACTACGAATAAACAACGTCACAAGCAGAACCTTTGGGAATCCCTGTGAGTTCAACTTTGGGGAAATTTGCACCAAGGAATATCGACCAGTCCAAGGTTGGGAAGTGGTTGTGGGGGGGCGGAATCAATCTTGGACTTATCATGTTAATCAATCCAATTCGCAATTCATTTTAGATCCAAAAAACTAATCCAAATATTAGAGGATTTTTGTAAATCCACATCTCGACACAGCTATTTACGCCAATCTTATTGATCAAATCTATCCACCCATTACTTTTATTGCGATAATTCCTAAGGGAGACAAGCTCTCTACTGGTTCGTCAAAGGGGGACAGATGACTATCAAGCGGTTGGTTTTATTTTTTGTATTAACGCCGATAGCAGCTTTGTTAGCAGCTTCGTCTTTATTTGGTAGTTTGCAAGAACCACAGTTTCAGAGTCGCTTGGAACTGTACCAAACCAATATTGCACTGCAAGCACAAGCTTGGAAACCAGACGACAGTAACGACGATGATAGTTCTCAAGTAATCCAAGGGGCGATACTTGGGGAAAAGCCTCTGGAAAATGCCGCTAAGGAATATCAAAAAACCCGTCAATCAGTGCAAACGAATTTGACGAAAATTCAAAACCAACTTGAACAACTGCGTTCTCCATCCCAAGTTAACGATGTTCCTCCCGCCACTAATACCTCTCGCAATGACAAAGAAAAGCAGTTGCAGCAGTCTCTCCAACAACTGCAAAAATTCTCGGCTGAATTAGACTTAAAGCTAGGAATTTTACAAGCAAAACAAGGACAGACAAAAACAGCCATCAAAACTTGGAGCGAATTACAAAAAGGTGACACTTCAGCACTAAATACAGAAACTGAGCAAACGGCGGCTGTCTTGAGTGGACTTTGGAGTGAACCACCACGACTCTTCCCCAATGCTCAACAGTTAATTCAAAAGAATTTAGAAGGTTGGTTTCGTTCTACAGCTTTGATTGAGTTGTATCAACTCCAGCAACGCCAAGACGCTTTAACAGAAGTTCAATCCGCACAACAAGAGGCGGCTAGTCAAGCTGTGTTTAAATTAGCTGTGATTGGTACTGTCCCCAGCTTGGCAGCTTTGGTGGGGATGATCCTATTAATTTTCTTAGTTGCTCAACGCTTGCTCAAGGGAAAAGAAGCCTTGTTAGGGCAAAATGCTGACATAGCTTGGTCAACACCTTGGGATGCAGAAACAATTCTCTTGGTTTTTGTCGTTGGCTTTTTCTTCATGGGACAGATTTTTGTTCCTTCTTTGTTGTTACTCCTCCCCATACCTCGTCCCATAGTTGATGTACGACTCCAGGCTGTTTCTGTTTTAATAAGTTACTTATTAGTAGCATCCGGTGCGCTGTCAGTCCTGTATTTTTCGATTAAACGCTTTTTCCCCTTACCTCAATTTTGGTTTCGCTTCCGGTTGCGGGATAATTGGTTTTTGTGGGGACTAGGCGGTTATTGTGCAGCTTTGCCGATAGTTGTGATTGTGTCTTTGATTAATCAACAGTTATGGCAAGGACAAGGTGGTAGTAACCCTCTATTGCAATTAGCACTGGAAAGCCAAGACTTTACTGCATTGGGCATATTTTATGTGACAGCTGCGATCGCCGCCCCTTTATTTGAAGAAATCCTGTTTCGCGGTTTTTTATTACCGTCTTTGACTCGTTATTTGCCAGTATGGGGATCAATTGTCGCTAGTGCTGTGTTGTTTGCTGTCGCTCACCTCAGTTTGTCGGAAATTCTCCCACTCACCGCTTTAGGCATCGTTTTAGGTGTAGTATATACGCGATCGCGTAACCTCCTGGCTCCTATACTCCTTCATAGCCTCTGGAATAGTGGCACACTACTGAGCTTATTTCTTTTAGGTAGTAGCAACTGAAGAAGTTAGTAAGTATTGTTAATGGTCAACATAGACAAAAACAAAACTAGCACACTTCATATTGTCAAATAGATTACAGAAATCCAGATGAACTTTTAGTATCATCTGGATAAATAGATTAATTATTCATTAGTTTTTCGGTTCATATCCCATCTGACTCTACACTAAAGCTAATGACAAAAGCATTGCAATAAAGATGTGAGTGATGTTTCTCTACTTCAGTAGCTACAAAAACATTTTTAGCTGAAGCAAATACTCCATAACATACTTAACAAAGGTAATTTCCATGAGAGATTATCCTCATACTTGTAACAGTCTCCAAAAAAATCCGGAGATAACACTGATGTACTTGTAGAAAGTGATATATTACAGGTGTTTTCACCAGTAATTAGAATTAATTCTCTTGAAAGATTATTTTTTTCTAAAATACTGTAATACTTATGTATTAGGTGATGTAATTACAATTATCTTTAGCGATTTAGTAACACAGTAATATTAGGCGATATCTCATATTATTAGGATATCTCTTATGTTTGTGGAAGCTTTTTTTTGCTTAGTAATGTAGTAAAAAATTTTACTATTTACTGGGTAAATATGTTTTAGGAAATCCAGGCAATAAAAACTACAATTTTATATTTATTTTCTTGAGGAGTAACTGAACCTATGGCAAATCTTAACCCTACTCAAACCAACAAACAATTACTCGCTGGTTACTGTGGTATTATTTTTGGCGGCTTTGGTCTGCATAAATTTATTTTAGGTTATGCTCCCGAAGGCTTCGTTATGTTAGTTATCACTTTAGTTGGTGGTTCTTTTTCCTACGGGATTACTTTGTTAATTATGCAACTTGTAGGATTAATTGAAGGCATGATCTACTTAAATAAAAGCCCTGAAGAATTTGTCAATACTTATTTAATAAATAAGCAGAGTTGGTTTTAAATTAGTCATTGCTTATTAGTAGAGACGTGCCATGACAAGTCTCTACTAATCCCTTTGTTTCGCTGTTCAACTCAAATAATATGCTGACACTGAAACGGAAACACCTGATTTGGGTAATGTGCTTATTGGTGGGTATGGGGTACTTTGGTGCTATGTCTAACTTAGAAATTCACTATTTTTGGAAAAGCCTGATTGCCTTTATACCAGTGCAGATGGCAGCGATCGCCTACGTAACTGCTTTACGTTGGAGTCGCAGTTAACACTACATTAGTCCGTTTTACCTTGATTGGTAAAACGGTAATTAGTCGTCAATATTGAATATTCTTCAGTCCCCAGTCTGTAATTTGGAATTTTGAATTGATTCAGTCCCATATCTTAATAAAATTAATGGTATTGACAATCAGTCAAAGTTCCAAATTTCGCCTACGCTCGAAATAGAGACGCTTGTCATCAAACGTCTAATCTTCGTAGCGAATCTCAACACTTGCCATGCAACTTGTCCCAAAAACTCAGCTTGACCCAGAACCAACCCCCACATTAGAGAAAATTATTCTGGATGTCGGGGGGATGAAGTGTGCCGGGTGTGTAAAGGCAGTAGAGCGACAACTCACCCAAAATTCAGGTGTTAAGAGTGCCTGCGTGAATCTAGCTACAGAGGTGGCGGTGGTAGAGTCGGAAGTTGGCGCAGTAGACCCAGATATACTGGCACAACGATTGACAGCAGCAGGTTTTCCCACTCAACCACGAAAAGCTAGAGATAAGCCTGGTGAATCAACACGAGAAGACCCAGCAGCAAGGCAGCACCAACAAATGCAGGAGGCATTCCGGCAGTTAATTATTGCTGGGGTGTTGCTATTCTTTTCAGGAATTGGGCATTTCGGCAATATTGGCGGCTCAATCTTCCCCCTCTTAAATAACATCTGGTTTCACTTTGGACTAGCAACAATAGCTTTACTAATTCCTGGTCGCCCGATTTTGGTTGATGGGTGGCTTGGTTGGCGGCGTCATGCACCCAACATGAACACCTTAGTAGGATTGGGAACACTCACAGCCTATACGGCTAGTGTGGTGGCGCTACTATTTCCCCAAATGGGTTGGGAGTGCTTCTTTGATGAACCAGTGATGATGTTGGGCTTTATTCTGTTAGGTCGGACATTAGAGCAACAAGCCAGAGGTAAGGCGGCGGCGGCATTTAGGCAATTGCTGGCACTGCAACCACAAGTAGCACGATTGATTGCTAATCCAGACCCAGAAAAGTTGGGCATGGGAGCAAATACTGTGGAAATCCCGGCTGAACAGGTAAAGGTGGGAGAATGGTTGCAAGTGTTGCCAGGAGACAAAATCCCCGTTGATGGTGAGGTACGTTTTGGACAAACAACGGTGGATGAGTCGATGTTGACTGGGGAAGCTGTGCCGGTGATCAAGCAACCAGGAGACATTTTAACAGCAGGGACGATTAACCAATCAGGGGCGATCGCTCTCCAAGCCACCCGTACAGGTAATGATACTACCCTAGCTCACATCGTCGCCTTGGTAGAAGCAGCCCAAACTCGCAAAGCCCCAATCCAAAAATTAGCCGATACAGTCGCCGGTTACTTTACCTACGGCATATTAACGGCATCTGTATTAACATTCATCTTCTGGTACTTCTTCGGCACTAATATCTGGACTGATATCAATATATCTAGTGGTGGGATGGAAATGATGAACCACGCCGCCCATACTACCAACAATTCCCCACTCCTAGTTAGTTTAAAACTAGCGATCGCTGTTATGGTCGTCGCTTGTCCCTGTGCCTTGGGACTAGCCACACCCACAGCGATTATTGTCGGCACAGGTATAGGTGCAGAAAGGGGTTTATTAATCAAAGGTGGTGATGTTTTAGAAAAAGTACATCAACTAGACACTATAGTTTTTGATAAAACCGGCACTCTCACCACTGGTCATCCTGTTGTTACTGATTGTGTTGTATTTGATGAACTAGGAAAAAACAGAGGCGCAGAGGTGCAGAGGACAGAGGAAAAAAATCTTACTCCCCACTCCCTCATACAACTAGCAGCCGCAGTAGAAAGCGGCACACACCACCCCTTAGCCAAGGCAATCCAGCAAGCAGCCCAAAAACAACAGTTATCGATTCCAGAAGCTACAGACTTCCACACTGAACCAGGAATGGGGGTTTCTGCGGTGGTAGATGGTCAAACTGTGCTATTGGGTAACTGGGATTGGTTAAAGTGGCATGGAATTAATTTGAGTGAAACGGCTCAACAGGAAGCGCAAAAGCTCGCCACTCAAGGTAAAACTGTCGTTGGTGTAGCAGTTGGGGAGACTTTAGCCGGATTGATTGGTGTGCAAGATACTACCAGACCGGATGCCCAAACTACGGTAGACAAATTGCGCCAGATGGGTTTGCGAGTAATGCTGTTGAGTGGCGATCGCCCAGAAGCTGCTCACGCCATAGCGCAAGAGCTAGGTATAAATAGTACTGATGTCATAGCTGGTGTTCCTCCCGCCAAAAAAGCCGCATTTATTCAAGAACTACAAGCAAAATCTGCCGCTAAAGTGGCAATGGTTGGCGATGGTATCAACGATGCTCCCGCTTTATCCCAAGCAGATGTAGGCATTGCCTTACACTCAGGGACAGATGTAGCGATGGAAACAGCACAGATTGTCTTAATGCGCGATCGCATTAGCGACGTTGTGGAATCAATTCATCTGAGTCGCGCCACCTTCAACAAAATCCGCCAAAATCTATTTTGGGCTTTCGCATACAACACCGTTGGTATCCCTTTAGCAGCAGGTGTGTTGCTTCCCAACTGGGGTTTTGTTCTCAGTCCTTCGGGTGCGGCTGCACTGATGGCATTTAGTTCAGTTAGTGTGGTGACGAACTCTCTGTTATTGCGTCGGTTAGCTCATCGGTAGCAAAATTAAGCACCCCTCTCCAAACCTCTCCCCGACGCGGGGAGAGGCTTCAAAGTGTAATTATTTAGTACTAATAAGTTACAAATTGTTAGCCCCTTCCCTACAAGGGAAGGGGTTGGGGTTAGGTTCCGCACTCGACGTTACTCAATACGCTAAACTGAGGTACATAAGTATAATCTCGTATTATTATTCTTAACTTATGGAACCAGTAACCTTGACTGCGGCGGCTGTTGCAACCCTAGTTTTTTCAGAAGCCTTGAAGGAAGGGGGAAAAGCTTTAGGTAAAGGCGTTTCAGAACAAATTGCTCAACTATTGAGTGCGATTCGGCAGAAATTCCAAGCGGCGGGAATGGAGGGATTACTGAAAAGAGCCGAAGAAAATCCTACAGAAAAGAATCAAAGCAAATTCCAGGATGAATTGGAAACTCAAATGGAGGAAGACACAGCTTTTGCTAATCGGCTGCAAGAACTGATGACGCAGCTAAAAGCTAATGAAACAATTAATCAAATAGTCCTCAAGGGAGTCAGTGTACAGGGTAAGGCGAAGGTAGGCGATATAGATTTGACAGCTACAAGAGAGGGTGCAGTGAATCAAGAAGCGGTAGTTGATTCTCAATTTGGTGATGATATTGACCTCGGTAATATCAACATGAAGGCTTAGGATAATGAGCGAAAATCGCGCTAATCCTGAGCAAATACGCCAGAATGCCTTTGAGAATGTTCAAGCCCGTGATATAAAAATTGGAGTCTTTAACCAGTCTATAAATCTGGGCAAAACTTCCAAAGCCATTGGTATTCCGCAAAATTTACCCCTGAGTGGGGTGGTGAAATTTGTGGGACGTGATGAAGAACTGGAAGAACTCGACAAACTATTGCAGGAAAATAACCAAGTAGCCATTGCAGCTATTTTGGGAATGGGTGGACTGGGTAAAACAGAACTCGCCTTGCAATATGCCATGACTCAGCGCGAAAACTACCAAGGTGGACTGTGCTGGTTACAGGCGAAAGTTGAGGATTTTGGCGTTCAATTGGTGCGGTTTGCCAGAACTCAGCTTGATTTAAAGCCACCAGAAGAGTTTGATTTACCTACACAAGTACAATACTGCTGGCGGAATTGGCGTGAGGGTAATGTGCTGCTGGTGGTGGATGATGTTACAGATTACCAGCAAATCAAACCTTACCTACAGGGCGCATCTTCCAGTTTTAAAGTGTTGATGACTACCCGCCAAAGGTTGGGTGTAGGCATCAAGCAATTATCTTTAGATGTATTACAACCAGATGCAGCGTTGGAGTTGTTACGGTCTTTGCTGGCAGAAACACCAGAGCGAATTGAGAGAGAATTAGATGTAGCCAATCAATTGTGCGAATGGCTGGGGTATTTGCCTTTGGGTTTAGAGTTGGTGGGGCGATATCTGGCGCGAAAACCGGATTTGTCCCTATCGAAAATGATGGGGCGATTAAAGGACAAGCGACTAGAACAACCTGCAACTGTCAACCCAGAAGCAGATATGACAGCACAACGGGGAATAAAAGCCGCCTTTGAGTTGAGTTGGCAGGAATTAGCAGAGAATGATAAGTTATTAGGCTGTGTACTCAGTTTATTTGCAGCCGCACCCATACCCTGGAACTTAGTAGAACAGTGCTTACCAGAGAAAGATGAGGATGAGTTAGAGGAAATTCGGGATGATAAATTATTGAATCTGCATTTACTCCAGCGCAAAGGTGAAGGAATCTATCAACTACATCCCTTACTGCGGGAATTTTTCCAATCTAAGTTTACAGGTTTAGAGCAAGCAGAGGAATTTAGGCGATCGCTTTCTCAGGTAATGGTAGCAGTAGCCCAAAAAATTCCTAAAAATCCCACCCTTGAAGAAATCAACGCTGTTTCCGTTACCATACCTCATCTAGCTGAAGTAGCGAATCATCTCATTGAGTATATTAGCAACGATAATTTAGTTTGGCCGTTTGTTGGAAATGCTTTGTTTTATAATGCTCAAGGCTTGTATGCCCAAACTGCACATTGGTATGAAAAGTGTAGAGAAATCAGTAAACAGCGATTAGCAGAAGAAAACCGTAATTTTGCTTCCATTCTCAACGACTTAGCATTAATCTACAAATTTCAAGCTAGATACGATGAAGTCGAAATTTTGTACTTAAAAAGTTTGAAACTCAGGCAGTACTTGTTTGGTGAGGAAAATACTCATGTGGCGCAAAGTCTCAACAACTTAGCTGAACTCTACCGTTGCCAAGGCAGATACGGCGAAGCAAAACCGCTTCATATAAGAGCTTTGGAAATGAGACAACGCTTACTCGGAATTGAACATGAAGACGTTGCTACTAGCCTTAACAATCTAGCTTTACTCTATAGTTCACAAAAATTTTACAAAGATGCTGAATCACTTTTTCTAAAAGCTTTGAAAATTAGGCAACGCCTCCAGGGTCAAAAACATCCAGATGTTGCTACTGTCCTAAATAATTTGGCTGTACTCTACCAATCACAAAAACATTATGTGAAAGCAGAAACTTATCATTTAGCAGCTTTGGAGATGAGGCAAGACCTTCTTCCACAAAACCATCCAGATGTGGCCAGTAGCTACAATAATTTAGCGTATCTCTATCTTTCTCAAAGCAGATACAAAGAAGCTGAACCCCTATATAAAAAGGCTTTAGATATTTGTGAACTAAGGTTTGGAATTAATCATCCCCATACTGTTATGGTGCGTGAGAATTTAGCCAATTTACGCGATCATCTCTAATGAGAACACGAAAATTTACCTTCCCAACCTCATCACTCTAGCTTTTATCTCCAAGTTTCCTGTTTTGAACACAAAGTTTCATGTTCAGAACCCGAACTTTCGTGTTGCAAACGAGAAAGTTCCTGTTTCCAACTAAAGTATTCTTGTTTTCAGTGAGAACGTTCTTGTTCTAAACGAGAATATTTCTGTTTCAAACGAGAACCTTCCTGTTTCCAGTGAGAATGTTCCTGTTTCAAACGAGAATCTTCTAGTTCTGAAGTGGAATGATGGTGTTATGAAGGTGTAGGGAGAGCATCATCAAGTAAATTCACCGGCGATATGTGGGGTATGATGGGTTTGTTTTGAGAGTGGCGATCGCTTTGATATGATGATCTTATGAGAATATGCTATGTCTCATTATTATTGAAGCTTGAGGTACTAAAAACATGGCAACACTTCAACTTAATATTGAGCAAGTTATATCATTGGTAAAGCAATTAGCAGTTACAGAACAGCGTATGATATTACAAGCCATCAAAGCAGAACAAGATGCTTGGTGGCAAAGTAGACTTGATGACGGAGAATTACAGATGCGCTCTTTGAGTGCGTCACGCGGGCTTAATTGGGATATTATGACCGAACAAGAGCGAGAAGACTTTATAGATGATTTGATGCACGAATCTAAATGATCTCTTATATAGTTGTTTTTGATACAAATACGCTCTTTTCAGGGTTAGGCTGGCGAGGTAGTCCTTATAGTTGTTTAGAACTTGCAAGAAACGGACAGATTGAATCTGTAACTTGTCGAGAGATTTTATTGGAGTTACGGGAAAAGTTACAAACAAAGCAAAATCGCTCTCCAACAGATGCAGCTATTGATATTGAGCAAATTCTCACCTTTTCACGCTTGGTAGAAATTTCCAATAGTCTGCAAGTTGTAGTTGATGATCCAGATGACAATATGGTGATTGAGTGTGCAATTGTGGGAAAAGCAACCCATATTATTACAGGTGATAAGCATCTATTATCATTTAACAAATATCAAGACATCCATATTCTCAAAGCAGGGGCCTTTTTGGAATTACTTACTTAATCGTCAACCACGCCGCTTAAAGTAGAGATTGACGGATATCTTCCGGCTCTAAATCAGGATATTCTTCTAAAATCTCCCCTATAGGTTTGCCATTAGCTACCAAATTTACGACAAGAGAAACCGGAATCCGCATCCCCCGAATGCAAGCTTGTCCACCCATAATGTTACGGTTAAAGCTAATTCTGTCCAGACCTAACATAAAATTTTCTCTCTCAAATCTCTTTTATTATGATGGGCGTGTTGTTTGTTTTGGAGCATTGACTACAAATCGCATCTATACCCCTGTTCAAAGTATAAATCTAAGTGCGCTGGCGTTCTGCCCACTGGAGGCGATGGGCTACGCCCCACCGTAGGCGATCGCTGATAAGTGTCATTGTGCAGAGTATAATTAGCTTGCTCCAACGAAGGCGATACCCACGGTAAGCTAGGCTAACGCTGGTGTGGAAAAAATCAGCTACGATAAATCAAAGCAACTTGGATGAATCCAACTTCAACTGACTGTGGCAAAGATGTATCAATGACAGCAGAAACTCATGAAAGCCATTTATTAATTCTTGAAGACGATCAAGGTCGTAAAGAATTTTCGCTAGATAAACCTTTATATTCCATTGGCAGAGATAAAGAGTCTAATATTCGTCTAGTATCGCAATTTGTCTCCCGTCGCCATGCTACATTAGTGCGACTGCCAAAAGATAATAATAATCACAGCTATTATTATCGAATTGTCGATGGTGATGGTAAAGGTAAAGCAAGTTCTAATGGTTTGATGATTAATGGGCGCAAAATACCAGCCCACGATTTAAAAAATGAAGACGAGATAGTTTTTGGCCCTAAAGTACGTGCCATTTACTATCTGTTAAAAAATACTCAACGCTCAGGGCAAACAGACGCTAGTGAATATGACATCACACTTATAAATCCTGGGATGACTGAGGATTTAGAAGAAATATAAAAGTCAAAAGTCCGAGCGCCGGAAACCTTCTCTAAGATGGCGTTAGCCTAGCCGTAAGCTATTTTGAATTTGGAATTGTATAACCTTGCTATACATAGTGATTTTAGCCAGCAAGACTTTCGATAAGATGCCAATGACGACTATCTTCAATCGCCTGCTTAATAAATTCAAATGTTTGTCGGCAATGATTATCAAATTGGAGAGGCAATTCCTCATTTTTAATGACAATACTCATCCGGCTTTCTGTTTCAGTAGCCTTTGATTTATCAATCAGTACTTCCACTTTCACCATCTTAGAAAAAGAAACATTACCAGGAATCTCCCGCGCCAAAATGTAATCAGGTGTATAGTATTGGATTTCTAAATCACAATCCTGTAACAGGTCTAGAAGTAACGGTTGGAGATAGTCGAGACCAATAGAAATCAGAAATGAACAGGTATAGCGAGCCATTAGCCCCATGCCCCTTGAAACACTCCGTCCATCCTATAATATGGAGGTAGCTAAACGCCAAGTGGTTATAGATTACTTAAACAAAAATACTGTTTTCAGCTCCTGTACAGAGACAAAAAATAATCGTTCTCGTCAATCCGAGCTACCCTAACAACAATCATGGGTTAGATTTTTTCGCATATAGCCAGCACCAATAATCATGGCTGCAAGCTGCATCCAGTAAGCCAGAGTCGGTTGGTTCACTCCCACAGGCGGAATGTTTAAACTACCAATACCATAGAATAACTGTTGAATATACCACCAAAATAGATAGAAGGAAGCTGGTAATTGAATAGGTATATAAACAAGAATCAAAGGTAAGATTGTATCTATTTTGATTTTAGGGAACTTCATCACATAAACTCCTAAGACTGCGGCGATCGCTCCATTCGCACCAATCAGTGGTACAGTCAACGTTGGTTCAATCATGATCTGCACAATCCCTGTGAGAACACCCGCAGCCAGATAAAACGCTAAATAGCGTCCATGTCCTAGAATATTTTCTACAGCTTTGCCAAATACCCACAAAAACAACATATTTCCCAATATTTGGCTAAAACTGCCGTGCAGAAATATGCTAATCAACAAAGAAAATAGACGACCAAAAACTACCACCCAAGCCGCCGGATTAATAAATAGTGCATGATTGACTGCTGTACTAATCTGAGAGGGAACCAAACCCCAAGTATTGATAAAAGCGCCTAATTCACCACTCAGTTCTAGTTTAATTTCCCATAAGAATATAAAAATATTAATCCCAATCAACCAATAATTAATAATCGGTCGCCGACGAAAGCGTAAGTTATCACTAATAGGAATCATTTGAGTTAGTCATTAGTCATTGGTCATCAAATTCTCTTTTTCCCTTGCTTCCTATCCCCTTCCCACTCCCCAAACAACTTGTGGCAAGATTGGAATCAGATCACGATGCACTCAACTAGGTAAACTGGATGCTGGGAAACACACTTGTTGGAAGATACCAAATTATTAGCCATTTGGGAGGTGGGGGATTTGGTGAAACTTTTGTGGCTTGTGATACTCATTTGCCAGGATTACCTAAGTGTGTGGTGAAGAAACTCCAACCTCAAGCAAATGATCCGGCTACTTTGGAGATAGCTAGGCGATTATTTGATACAGAAGCTCAAGTTTTGTATAAATTAGGAACTTGCGATCGCATTCCCCAACTATTAGCTTATTTTGAGGAAAATGCAGAGTTCTATCTTGTACAGGAACTAATCCTTGGTCACGACTTAAGTAAAGAATTAACGCCAGGAAAAACCTATACTCAAGAGGAGGTGACAGTACTATTACAAGAGATTCTGACTATCTTAGAATTTGTCCATCAGCAAAATGTGATTCACCGTGATATTAACCCGCGAAATTTACTCAGGCGAGAAGATGGTAGGTTAATCTTAATTGACTTTGGGGCTGTGAAACAAATCACTACCCAAGTGGTGACTCCCAAGGGTGAAAATAAATCTACTGTTGTTATTGGTACTCCTGGTTATATACCCGGAGAACAAGCCCAAGGAAATCCCAAGTTTAGTAGTGATATCTATGCTGTGGGGATAGTTGCAATTCAAGCACTCACGGGATTATTACCCCATCAACTAGAACACGATGCTGATACTCATGAAATTATCTGGCAAAATCATAGTCAAGTCTCACCAGAGTTTGCCAAATTTATAGACAAAATGATCTGCTATGATTTCCGCCAACGTTATGCTTCGGCTACTGCTGCGTTACAAGCACTCACAGACATAAACCAACCTGAGTCTAATACTATTGCTATAACTCCGACTTTACCACCAGCAAAAGTTAGATTTAATCAAACTAAAAAAAGTATATTTCTCAAGTTATTGTTAGCAATTCTATTAATTAGTGCTACTGCTACAGCTTCAGTATTGGTTGTTAATAATATTAATAGTAATAATGCCACAGAATTAGCGAAAAAAGGCAATACTTTTTTTGAATTACAACGATATAAAGATGCACTATCTGCTTATCAAAAAGCAGTTGAAATTAGACCAGATTATGCTAAAGGTTGGAATGGACAAGGTAAAACGCTGTCTCGACTGAAGCAATATCAGGAAGCATTAACAGCTTATGATAAAACAATTCAACTCCAACCAGATTATGTAGAAGCTTGGAGTGGTAGAGGTTTCGCTTTACAAAGTCTACAGCGATATTCAGAAGCGATCGCCTCTTTTGATAAAGCTTTACAACTAAATGAGAGTTACCCAGAAGTATGGAACGCTAGAGGAGAAGTTTTTAGTAGCTTGAAACAGTACGACCAAGCGATTAAATCTTATGATAGAGCTATTGAATTTAAAGCAGATGCTTATGAATCTTGGTATAATAAGGGTCTGGCTTTACAAAGCTTGAAGGAATACAATGAGGCAATCAATGCTTATAATAAAGCTATTGAAATCAAATCAGATTATCAAGGAGCTTGGTATAATTTAGGAAATTCCCTCGTAAATTTAAATCGTTACGAAGATGCTTTTAAAGCTTATGATAAAGCCGTCCAATATCATACAAATTATCCTATAGCCTGGTTATCAAGAGGAAATGTCCTGATTATTTTACGACGTTATCCAGAGGCGATAGAGTCATTTAATCAAGTAATTAAATTGCAACCCAATAGCTATCAAGCATGGTATGGCAAAGGTTGGTCAGAACATCAAAACCAACGCTATGCAGATGCAATCAAATCATATAATAAAGCCGCAACAATTAGACCAAACACCTATGAAGTTTGGTATAGTTTGGGCAATTCGCAATATATTTTACAGAAATATCAAGAAGCGATCGCCTCCTATAATAAGGCAGTGCGCTACAAAGCAAATCATCACGAAAGTTGGTATAGCAGAGGTAATGCCTTCTTTAATTTAAAACAATATCAGCAGGCGATCGCATCCTACGAACAAGCCATTAAACACAAACCAGATTATAACCAAGCCGTTAACGCCCGTGACGAAGCCCAGCGTCAACTCCAAGCTGCAACACCAAAGCCTGTAGTTGTACCAGCCTTACCTAGTTCTGAATTTACTAGTCCCTCACCGGAAAATTAATTCATGGAAAGCGGTGGATAGAAAATTCTCTCCGCCCCTTTAGTCATGAGGAATAAACATGGCGGAGCAAATTTTTCTCGTTAAAGCATTTAATTAAGGCATTAAAGTCCGATTCATTACAAATAACCGATAGGTTGCTATAGGCTACTAGTTTTTAGATGTTGAATTTTGATAAATACTATTTAAAAACCTGCCAAAATGGCAACTCAAATCAGAATCACTAAGTTAGATTTATCAAAGATAAACGACTTCCAAGATATTGTTATCAGGGCTACCGAGTCTGCAAAAGTTAAGTTATTTTTTCTTTTATATCTAATAGATTATCAGAAAGCGTGTGACTGACACATGGACATCACAAAGTTTACCAATAATATTTTCCTTCATCCATAAAGTTCATATATTTTGTAACCAATCATGCTCACAGCTATTTGTACTTTATTTGAAGGTGATTACCACTACGGCGTGGGAAACCTAGTTAATTCTCTTTATAACCACGGTTTTCGTGGTGTAGTTTGGGCTGGATATCGGGGAAATTTACCACCTTGGGCTACATCTGTTAAAGATGGTCAAAATTATCAAGAATTTACTGTTGCTAAAGACTGTGTAATTCGGTTTATCAAGTTAGATACTTATAAGTGTTTTACCAATTATAAACCTGATTTCATGCTTCAACTCTGGGAAAATTATTGTCCAGAAATTGAAGCCATATTCTATTTCGACCCTGATATTGTCAACAAAAGACGCTGGGCTTTTTACGAAGAATGGGTTAATCGTGGCATTACTTTATGCGAAGATGCTTATGATTATATGCCTGCCAATGATCCTAATCGAGTCGCTTGGAAAGAACTTGCCGAACGACACGGTCATGTTTGCCTTCGTGAACTAGATAGATATTATAATGCGGGATTTATTGGCGTAAAGCAGAGTCAGAAAAGTATACTTATACTCTGGAAAAATTTACTAGAAACTTTTGAATCTGTAGGCTATTTTAACCTCCATAATTTCCATCTTCATTCAGAGCTTTGTCCTTATTTTTTAACTGATCAATGTGTTTTGAACTTAACTGTCATGTTGTCTACTGAACCCCTGAGTACTGTTAGCAGATGGGGTATGGATTTTGGTAATGTTAGTACTTACCTCATGTCCCACGCATCAGGAGCAGCTATCAAACCGTGGCGAAAAAAATTGCTTATAAAGGCTTTAGGTGGCGTACCCCCTAGCTTAACGGATAAAGCATATTGGCAACACACTCAATCACCAATTCAACTTTATTCAAGACGGTTATTCTTGAGGAAAAAAATCGAGATGCGCTGTGCTTCTGCTATTGGGCGCTTTATCCGACGTTCTTAGTTTAAATCAATTATTTAAATCATAAAACGTGACATTTGCTGCAACAGGAATCATCAATTTTGTAAAGACGTTGCTATTAACCTACTAACTAAACCCTTAAATAAAGGGTAACGTCTCTACATATTCCTGAACGCTACAGTGGCAAGTGCCAGAGTGGGAGAAAAAAGCGATTGGTATGCTTTCTCCCACTCTCTTTTTATTGTTATAGCTAACTCCCAATACGGTTCGGTTAACAGAGTTATCTGTTGAGGCGAGCAGGGGGTGCAGGGGGAGAATAGAAGCAGGGGAAGAGAAATTGCTTAATAATAACTCTCTTCCCTCCCCTGCCTCCCCTGCACCCCCTGCTTATCCGAACCGTATTGAGCTAACTCCGGTTATCTATTTGGGCGCGTTGCAAACTGCCTGAAAAGTCTACGTAAACACTTTTCCATTCCGTAAAAACATCTAAGGCTGTAGTTCCTGCTTCCCTGTGTCCGTTGCCAGTTTGTTTAACACCACCAAATGGTAAGTGTACTTCTGCGCCAATGGTGGGGCCATTGATATAGGTAATACCAGCTTCGATGTCGCGGATAGCAGCAAAGGCTCGATTGATATCGCGGGTATAAATTGAGGAGGAAAGACCATATTTAGTATCGTTGAGGATGGCGATCGCTTCCTCAAAGGTGCTAACCTCAATCAATGCCACTACTGGCCCGAATATCTCTTCACGGGCGACACGCATATCAGGTGTGACGTTATCTAAAATAGTGGGTTGAAAGAAGTAACCCTGTTTTAATTGTCCATCTGTGGCAATTTTGCCACCAATTAAAATCTTTGCCCCTTCCTCATGGGCAATGTTCATATATTCATGTACCCGTTGCAACTGTCGATTATTAATTATCGGCCCGATTTCTGTGTCAAGTTCAGTACCAGCACCCAAGCGTAATTTGCTAGTACGTTCACGCAACATAGCTGTAAATTTTTCCTTGATGTCACGATGCAAAATCAAGCGACTGGTAGCTGTACACCGTTGTCCGGTTGTGCCAAATGCACCCCAAAGTGCGCCATCCAGGGCAAGTTCTAAGTCTGCATCTTCCATCACCACTTGGGCATTTTTACCACCCATTTCCAGACAGACACGCTTGTGAGTGCGTCCACAAGTCTCACCGACATAAGCACCCGTTGCGGAAGAACCAGTAAACGACACCAAATCAATATCTGGATGTTCGACTAATGCTTTCCCCACTTCTTCACCGACTCCATGCACCAAGTTAATTACACCCGGTGGTAAACCGGCGGCGGCGAAAATCTCAATTAATTTAGTTGCACAAGCGGGGGTATCTTCAGCAGGTTTGAGAATCACCGTATTGCCACAAACCAACGCTGGCATAGCTTTCCAGCAAGGAATAGCCACAGGGAAGTTCCAGGGAGTAATTAAAGCACAGACTCCAATGGGCATTCGGACAGTCATAGCGAACTTGTTGGGCATTTCCGAAGGTGTGGTTTGCCCAAATAGTCGTCGTCCTTCACCAGCACTGTAAAAAGCACAATCTATCCCTTCTTGAATATCGCCTCTGGCTTCAGTTAAGGGTTTACCCATTTCCCTACTGATCAACTGCGCTAATTCTTCTTTATGCTGAAGTAATAATTCGCCGACGCGAAAGATATATTCGGCTCTAGCTGGAGCTGGAACTTTGCGCCAACTGCGATAAGCTTGGCGGGCGTTGGCTACGGCTCTATCTACATCATCAGCTTGAGAACGGGGGAAAGTAGCGACAATTTCACTCTTGTCAGCAGGGTTGTGACTGTTGAGGGTATTTTCTGTGGCGGCGTTTAACCATTGACCATTGATGTAATTTTGGCAGTTTAGCGGAGTTGTCATTCTACAAGACCTCCAGCTTGAGATTTATTTTGGTGTAATAATATCAATGAAAAAAAACACTAAGACAAATTCAAACTAGGAAACATTAGATGAAATCTAAGTTTTTGAATTTTGAATTGGTATGAGTTTGGCTCGCTTTCTAGGTTATCGTCAAGTTTGTGGAATGAACAGAAGATAGTCAAGACAGATACAAAAGTTAAGGCACAAACGCCAAAACTCCCACGGGAGAACCTGAACCACCGCGTAATCGGAGGATAGCGATCGCTAGAGTACTACCTTTTGCTGGTAGTTGATGCAAATTTGTCAGGTTTTCTAACACAATGCCTTGTTGCGCCAATACTAAGCGGTTGGTAGCGAAACTGGTATCTTGTCCAGAGTCTACACCATGAGTATCAATCCCTACCCCTGCAATCTGCCGTTCATCAAGTAGGAACTGAGTTGCATCGCTACCAAAACCTGGAAAGTGCATGATTCCTCTAGCATCTTGGTTGAGAAAAGCGTTTTTATCAGACCACTTATTTTGCCAACCAGTATGTAGTAGCACCAGATGACCAAGAGGAATTTCACCGTGTTGTACTTCCCAAGCGAGAACGTCATCAACCGTGAGCCGATAGTCAGCGTTTACTGCGGCGGCTGCATGAATATCTATGACTACCGCAGGTACAACCAACGACTGAGCAGGGTATTGGTCAATTCCTATACCAGCTTGATAAAAACTATTAGGAGCATTGATATGGGTGGCGCTATGTTCTCCTAGTGAGACGCGCCGCAAATAATAGCCATCATCCGGTAACTGGGCAACAGAGGTAAATTCAACTTGAGGGTCGCCAGGCCATTGGGGAATATCTGGGTCAATTACATGACTTAAGTGAATAATGCGCGAGTATGTAATCCTTTTTAAGCTTGACACCCTAATCACCCACTCAAGAAATTTTCTTCATCCCCTGAAATTTTGATACCCGATTTAAATAACCCCCCAAAGTCGCTAGATTAGTACTTGTTGGGGGGTAAATGTTGCAGCAAAAAGTGAATTAGTAATAGTTAACAACTCATTGTTTAACTTGACAATAACAACAGATAAATTTTCTGTAAAGATTATGTGTGACTGACCCATCTTCAATGTAGGCAATCATGTTGATAGCTTTGTCATCCTATTAAGCCCACAAATATAGCAGTTTGCAGTTGAGTTTAATACAGACCTAACCCCCGACCCCTTCCCTACAAGGGAAGAGAAGTAAGCCTCAAAGCCTTTCCTACAAGGAGAGAGGTTCAGAGTGTATTGCATACAAACGAGAAGCGCTATAGATTGCAGATTTATGGGGGTTTATGTCATAAAAAACTCTACCCGCAAGGAGATAGAGTTTTTATCATTAGTCAGCAGTCAGTGGCAACACAACTGACTACTGACACACACCGTATAATAAAAATTTCCCCAGTCTCCAGTTACCAATCCCTAGAGCCTAATCCTCGTCCCAAGCTTCAACGGCGAGTAAATCGCCAATTGGGTCTTGCATAGTGAATCCAAAATCCAGCAACTCCTGTTTCCAGTGTTGCCAGTCGTTACCATAAAGCAGCGCAATCTTCCAAATGCTATCAGTCGGCTTGATAATATTCGATTCAACGAGTGATTGCACGTTACGCTGCAATTTCACCATTGGGTGAAGTACTTGCTGAGTCATAACTCTCGATTCAATTCAAAATTTTGTTGGGTAAATACTTAATCAAAACTGCTTTCCGTTTTGCAATAGTCACTAATCCGTAGAGTGTTGTAATTGGCAAAGCTAGTCTTAACTTTCTTACTATACCATAACAAACTCCATTAAGGTGCGGCAAAATTCGGCTTTGTACGGTAATTACACCACAATACCTAAATTTACCCCAGCAGATATACGTGAATGGCAAACGAAGAAACTAGCCTTTATAAAAATTGCAGAAAAAGCACAAGCAGGTAAGAATTGTAAAATCTTATTTCTTGTATCAACTAGAATCTGTGCAATTGTGAAAAAGCCCATATAACTCTGGCTGATAGAATTTGTTTCAACCGCAGCACAAGAATTTTTAGGCTGTTGGGTGCGATCGTTATTTAGAATAACGCAAACATCTAGAGTTAAATCAGATCATTGTAAAACTTAATAAAAGTTTAATCTTTCTCTAGAGATTAAGCAGACATGACATATATTTACTTTTGTCCGGACAAGCCAAGTAAAATTAAATACTTTGACTTGGTAGCTTACTTACATTAACAGCTAAGTATGCAGCAAGCCGTTTTTATTTCCAATAGTCAGCGCAACTTAACATATCTTCACGTTGAGCCGAATTCAAGCATAAAAATTTTTTAATTCCGATGTTAGTTTCTGTGAAGTAATGGGTAATCTCTTATCTAGGAGATTGCTGTCACTAAGTATTTACCACAGTCCAGATTAAAACATGGCTAGTTCAGGTGAAGAGTATTTAATTGCTCGTGAAAAACAGATTGCAAGGAAAAAAAGAATTTTAACAATAGTTTCAATGATTTCTTTCTTTGGCTCTATGGCATTTGCAGGTATTTCAACTGTTCAACGAGCTATCCAAAATCCGCAGCCAGTGACTCAAACTGTATCTGCTGAGTTTTCGTTACAAGAGCAAGCTAAAGGTTATGAATTAGTTTTACAGCGAGAACCGAATAATCAAACAGCGTTAGAGAAGCTTTCTTTAGTACGCGTACAGTTAAAAGATTTTAAGGGTGCAAGAGAACCATTGGAAAAGTTGATGAAGCTACATCCTGATAGAAAGGATTATCAGGTCATTTTGGAGGATATGAAGAAACGAGAAAAATTAACAGAAAAAAAGAGCGATCCCTAAATTAACGTAAATTTATTAAAAATACGAATATGAATAATCAAACCAATAACTCTGAACTAGATCGGTTAATTCCTCCTGAAATAAAGAATGATGAATTTTATGCTGCTATTCAAAGGATTGCTAGAGAAGAAGATATTAAAACAGTTTTAGAAATCGGTTCGTCTTCAGGTGAAGGAAGTACAGAAGCATTTGTTACAGGATTAAAAGATAATCCTAACAAACCAATACTGTTTTGTATGGAGGTTTCAAAGGTTAGATTTACCGAATTAAAAAATAATTACAAAAATCAAGATTTTGTAAAAGTTTATAATGTTTCTTCTGTACCTTTAGATTGTTTTGCTGATGAACAAGAAGTTATTGATTTTTATTATACTACTGACAATAAATTAAAAAATTATCCATTAGAAATGGTTATTGATTGGCTCAAACAAGATATTGAATATGTAAATAAATCGGGATTGTCTGAAAATGGCATAAAAAAAATCAAGATTGAAAACAATATAGAATTATTTGATTTAGTATTAATTGATGGCTCTGAATTTACTGGTAATTCTGAATTAGATGAAGTCTATGGAGCTAAATATATTTTTTTAGATGATATAAATACATTTAAAAATTATAATAATTTTAAGCGATTACTTGAAGATGATAATTACGCTTTGATTGGCTGGAATGATAACGTCCGTAATGGATATGCAATTTTTAAACAAAAAAGTGTTCCACCGATATCATACAGCACTATTCATCATGCAGTTGTGTCCCTAAAAGGGTTCATGATTGATGGTCAAGAAGAATATCTTTTCAATAAAGTTAAATCTCTCCCAGAAGATGCTGTAATCGTGGAAATTGGCTCTTTTAAAGGTCGCTCAACAGTTGCAATGGGTTATGCTTGTATAGGAACCAATAGAAAAATTTATGCTATTGATACATGGGATGGAAATGATTCTGATTTTACTGAACGCCAATTTTTTGACATTTGGCAACACAATATAAAAGCTAATGGGCTTGAAGAATATGTCATTCCGTTAAAAGGTTACTCTTATCAGGTCTTAAAAAAGTGGCATCAATTAACAAATAATAAAGCGATTGATTTTATTTTTATTGATGGTTCTCATCAGTATCTAGATGTTTTAAAAGATTTTGAAATGTCATTTCCACTAGTAAAAGAAAGTGGTTGGATGGCATTTCATGATGTAATAGAGACTTGGCCTGGTTCGGAACGTGCATGGCATAAGACAGCTAAATATTTTCTTGATAACCATGAATATTGCTCAAGTATTGCCTGTGGTCGGAAAACATTAACTGGCGCAAATAATTCATTATCAACAATACCTATCCACTTTTTCACTATTGTTCTGAACGGACAACCATTTATCCGTTATCACATCGATATTTTTAAACAGCTACCTTTTAAATGGCATTGGCATATTATTGAAGGTGTAGCAGATTTAAAACATGACACTAGTTGGAGTGTGCAATTAGGTGGGCATATTAGTGATGAAGTTCATAGAAATGGACGTAGTTGTGACGGAACTACAGAATATATAGATGAATTAGTACAACTCTATCCAGAAAATATCACCGTTTATCGTCAACCAGAGGGTGTTTTTTGGGATGGAAAGCGGGAAATGGTGAATGCACCATTGGCAAATATTCAAGAAGAATGTTTGTTGTGGCAAGTGGATGTTGATGAACTATGGACGTTAGAGCAGATTTGTACTGCTAGAGAAATGTTCATTAGTAACCCAGATAAAACAGCTGCTTTCTATTGGTGTTGGTACTTTGTTGGCGAAAAGTTAATTATTAGCACTCGTAACTGTTACGCACATAATCCTCAGCAAGAGTGGTTAAGAACTTGGCGATTTAAACCAGGATATATTTGGGCTGCACACGAGCCACCTGTATTAGTAGAACCGTTAGCAGATAATGAGTATAAAAATTTAGCTGCTGTTAATCCTTTTCTGCATCCAGAAACAGAAGCATATAATTTAGTATTCCAGCATTTTGCTTATGTCACACCAGAACAATTAAGCTTTAAAGAAAAATACTATGGTTATAAAAATGCTGTTGAACGATGGAGTAATTTACAAGAAAACAGTAAATTTCCTATTTTATTAAGAGAATATTTTCCTTGGGTTTACGATGAAACTCAAGTAGATACTGTAAATAACTCTGGAATAGTTCCGATTGCTCAAAGAGACGAAAACGATAAAAGCTGGCGATTTTTACAACCAGAAGAAGTACAACAAAAAATTAATCAAATCAGTAAACCATCACCGATTATTCTCATTGATGGAATATTTTTTCAACTTTATCAAACTGGGATTGCTCGTGTTTGGAAATCTCTTTTGGAAGAATGGTCAAATAAGGAGTTCGCCAAACATATTATATTCATTGACCGGGCTGGAACTGCTCCTAAAGTGTCTGGAATTAAGTATTTAAACTTACCTCGTTATAACTATAAAGATAGTAATCGTGAACGAGAACTGTTACAGCAAGTATGTGATCAAGAGGGTGTAGATTTATTTATTTCATCTTACTACACAACGCCAATCACAACACCTTCTGTATTCATGGCTTATGACATGATTCCAGAAGTCATGAAATGGGATATGAGTAATCCCATGTGGCAAGATAAACACCAAGCAATAGAACACGCATCTGCTTATATAGCTATTTCTAAAAATACAGCATTTGATTTGACAAAGTGCTTTAATCAAATATCTTTAGAATCAGTTATTTTAGCGTATTGCGGTGTTAGTAGCACCTTTGTGCCATCCACATTGGATGACATCAGTATTTTCAAGACAAAGTATGGCATTACCAAGCCTTACTTCTTATTACCTGGTGTTGGTTCTGGATATAAGAATAGTATTTTATTCTTCCAAGCTTTTTCACAACTTGTGAGTAGCTATGGTTTTGATATTGTGGTTACAGGTGGCGGAGGTGGATTAGATGCTCAGTTTAGAAACTACACATTTGGTAGTATGGTTCATACTTTACAACTGAGTGATGAAGAGTTAGCAATAGCTTACTCTGGTGCTGTGGCTGTAGTTTATCCTTCCAAATATGAAGGTTTTGGGATGCCTGTAATCGAAGCAATGGCTTGTGGTTGTCCTGTGATTACCTGTCCTAACGCCTCAATTCCAGAAGTGGCAGGAGAAGCAGCAATTTATATCAATGATGATGATATAGATGGATTAGCAAATGCACTATGTGAAGTACAAAAACCTGTTATTCGTCAATCATTAATTACTGCTGGTTTAGCCCAAGCGCAAAAATTTTCTTGGTCAACAATGGCAGAAATTGTCAGTTCTACTTTAATTAATACAACTCTTTTATCATTAAATTTAAGAGAAATTAACTTAATTATTTTCCCTGATTGGCAAGAGTCGGAAGATTTAATAGGTTTAGAGTTGATGCAGATAATTAAGACACTAGCAACTCATCCTGATAGTCACAAAACTACTTTATTGATTGATACCACTAATTTTGTAACCGAAGATGCTGAGTTGTTGTTATCTAGTGTGACTATGAATCTTCTGATGGAAGAAGACTTAGATATTACTAATGGAATAGAAATTTCTTTGGTGGCAAATTTATCTGAGATTCAGTGGAAAACTTTATTACCTCGCATTCATGGCAGAATTACTCTAGAACATGAAAATCAAGAAGCACGGATACAAGTAAAAGCAGAAAATCTCACATCTTATGAACTAGCAAGTTTTAGCCAAGTACGCGAGGAAGAGTTTTTTTTTACCTAAGTCAGAAATTATACAGTGAGGGCAGATGGCAAGAAGCGATCGCCCCATTTCAAAAACTGATAGAATTAAACCAAGGTAGTGCAGATATTTACTGGAATTTAAGCCAGTGCTACAGAAATTTAAACTTACTAGATCAATATTTTCAAACTCTAGAGCAAGGAATCCAAAATCACCCTACAGACGCTCGGCTATACTTTACCTTAATTATTGATTTGCGGCGCAATGGACGTACTCAAGAAGCAATTGAGTATGCAGAGAAAGCTTGCCAATATTTACCAAATGATTATACTTTTCAAATCCTCAAATATTTAACAGTTCCGACTATTTATAATACCCCAGAAGAAATATTATTGTATCGTCAACGCTATAGTCAAGGTTTACAAAATTTAATTGCACAAACCTGTCTGCAAACTATTGAAGACAAACAAAATGCTTTGTCTGGTATTAGTAGACTGACGAATTTTTATCTATCTTATCAAGCTCAAAATGATGTAGATTTACAACGCCAATACGGAAAGTTAGTCTATGAAATTATGTCAGCTAACTTTCCTCAATGGATAGTTCCTTTATCCATGCCTAAACTTGAACCACATCAGAAAATTCGGATTGGTTATGCTTCCCATTACCTGCATTCTTATAGTGGTACATTATGGTTAACTGGTTGGTTAAAATACTGTAATCATAACAACTTTGAAATTTACTGTTATTACACAGGTAATGAACCAGATGCAATAACAGATAAATTTAGAGAATATAGTGATTGCTTCTACCATATTCCTTATAATTTATCGGCTGTTTGTGAACAGATAATCGCTGATAAATTACATATTTTAGTTTATCCTGAAATTGGCATGAATCCTCAAAGTATGCTGATGGGGGCTTTGCGACTTGCGCCTGTACAATGCGTAGCTTGGGGACATCCAGTTACAACTGGTTTATCTACAATTGATTACTTTTTATCTAGTGAGTTAATGGAAGCTGAAAATGCTCAAGAACATTATTCAGAAAAATTAATTCGCTTACCTAATATTGGAGTTTCTTACCCTAAACCATACATACCACCAGTTCTAAAAAATCGTGATGAATTTGGTTTGTCAGATAATGATATTCTCTATTTATGCTGTCAAGCACCGTTTAAATATTTACCACAATATGATTTTATTTTTGCGGAAATAGCGTCTCGTGTACCGCAAGCTAAATTTATATTTTTGCGTGGTACTTTGCTTCAAGAAAGACTAAAAAAAGCTTTTGGGGCTTTGGGGCTAAAATTTGAGGATTATTGCGTATTTTTGAATATTCCCGAAAGACTAGATTATCTGATGATTAACTTACTGTCAGATATTTATCTAGATACGTTTACATGGTCTGGTGGTAATACTACCTTAGAAGCGATCGCTTGTAATCTTCCTATAGTGACTTGTCCTGGTGAATTTATGCGTGGTCGTCACTCTGACAGTTTTTTAAAAATGTTGGGGGTGACAGATACTATTGCTCAAAATGAAGCAGAGTATATTGAAATCGCTGTTAAATTAGGGCAAAATCCAGCTTGGCGACGGGATATTTCAGAACGCATTAGCCAACGTCATGACCAATTGTTTGATGACAAAGTTTGTGTTGCGGGTTTGGAAGCTTTTTATAGACAGGTTGTTGTGGAATTAAGTTCGTAGTGAACACTGTAGTACCTATCTAAGGCTTCCGTGAGTTCAGCATCATGAGCTGCTAGGTTATGCAGTGATTGATATGAGTTAATGGTTAATTAGCCAAGCATAAGCTAGAGTTAAATCACTATACCTCTTATATCGCTTTGCTTTGGCGTATTCGTAGGATGCTAATTAACATCTTGTTGTTAATCAATTGCTTCTTGTATCATAATACCTCTATGCCGCTATAACGGTAATGTAGTTTATCAACACATAGAAAGAAAAAGCTTTCAAGTTTCGAGACAATTACTGTGGGCAATAAATTATGACTCAAGCCTTACGGAAACTAGTAACCTTTGAAGATTTTGCAGCGTGGCGGACTGAAGGCAGAAGATATGAATTACATGATGGTGTGATTGTTGAAATGGCACAACCAGCAGGCGACCATGAAGATGTTGTGGGTTTTTTGGCACTAGAAATATCTGTTGATATCAAGCGTTTAAATTTACCTTATTACATCCCAAAAACTGTATTAGTCAAGCCACTTGAAGGTGAATCAGCTTATTCACCAGACATATTAATAATCAATCGACCCAATTTAGTGAATGAACCTTTGTGGAAAAAGGAATCGACTGTATCTTACTCTGCATCTATTCCATTAGTTGTTGAAGTTGTTAGTACTAATTGGCGAGATGATTATTACAAAAAATTAGCTGATTATGAAGCTATAGGTATTCCTGAATATTGGATTATAGATTACGCCGCTATAGGTGCTAGAAAGTTTATCGGCAATCCCAAACTGCCTACTATATCCATTTATCAATTAATCGATGGTGAATACCAAGTTACTCAATTTAGAGATGATGCCCATATTGTCTCACCTACTTTCCCCGAATTGAATTTAACCGCCAAACAAATTTTTCAAGCTGGAAGTCTGTCAAGGCGCTAAGAGCATGGTTTGAACTAAATGTAGGGGTTTAAGTCCCCGGCTTCTATAAAGCCGCAAGGTTAGTAGGGTGCGTCAGTATGAATAATTTCTTGGTACAGCTAGGTTTTCTTGCACTGACGCACCGTCTCACGGATGGTGCGTTACGGCTAAATTGTTTTGTCTCTAATTCCCAAATCCTTTCATAGCCGTAACACACCCTACTTAAGATTTACTTTATAAGAGGAAAATCCAGTTAAAAAATGTTTTATAAGTTGTCAACGGTACTGATTACAATGCTTGGTCATTTATCGGACAGTTGATGAGTAAACAATACCATATAAAAAAGTATTAACTTTATTTTTAAAAATAAAGTTAATACTTGGTTGAGAAAGTTTGTAGTAAAGGATAAAGCACTTAGTGATGTCTAATGTTGAAGACTAAAGCCCTCACTACGAACTCATGTATATTTCCCACATTTGGGTGTAAGCATTCTCCATTTCGCGGGTGAACTGCTTACCATTCCATAGCGGTGATGTTTTTCTTGATTGTTTCAACTTCCAAGCTATTTGTTGTCTTAAGGCTTCATCCTTACCCAAACGCACACCCCACTCTACATATTCTTCATCAGTCCAAGCAATACCTTCTGTGATTCCAGCATTCATCATCATGGTGTAGCTGTTACGTGCTGCAAATTGTTCACCTACTTTCGTCACCATAGGGATACACATCCACAATGTTTCTAAGGTAGTAGTAGCGCCATTATAGGGATAGGTATCTAACACTATATCGGCAACGCCTAAATTAGCTCGGTGAATTGATTCTGACATAACACCTGGTAAAAATCGAAATTTGGCTGTATCTACATTTTCTTCTTCTGCCAGATGATCAAAAAACTTTTTAATAGATTCTTCATCAGATAATCCTTTAATTAAGAAATAGCTATTGGGAACTTCTTTAATAATTCTCAATTGCATTCTAGTAATCTCTGGATGTCTTTTAAAACCTCGTTGAGCAGAGAAAAATACTACTGCATCATGAGGAATATCTAATTCCTCACGAGTTACTGTTGGAACACTCACCTCAAAACCATCTACAGCTACGTAGGTTTGAGGTAAACGCCAAATTTTCTCACTGTAGTATGCTTGCGCTGATTCTGGTAATACATAAGGGTCTGCAATAAAATAATCCACAGATGGACTTCCTGAAGCATCCCAACCTAACCAAGTGACTTGAACTGGTGCAGGTTTCATGCACATAACTTCACAAGTTACGTCTAAAGTAATACTATCTAAATCAATTAGAATATCGATTTCATCTTGGTATATTTCTTCAGTAATCTCACCAGTTTTACTTGATTTATATGCTTTATCTACTTTGCTGAGATACCAGTCATGTAAGGGATCTGAGTCTGTATTTGTACTAATAAAATAAGCATTAATTTCAAATTTATCATGGTCATGATGCTGAAATAACCATCGACTAAGCCAACCGACAGAATGACTCCTTAGGCAAGAAGATAAATATCCCAACTTAAGTTTTTTGTTGGCAATGGCAGATTTCTTTCTTCCTAAATTACCCTGATAATATTTATTTACAGCTTCTTTTGCATAATTTGCTATGTTTGTATGGCAAAGTTGCAATAAGGAATTTTGTATACCTCGATTTTTCTGTGGATTATCTTCAATATAAGGTGCAAAAAAATTTGCATTGACTAATCTACAAACTCTAACATTATCTAAATTTATTGGATTAGCTTCAATAAGCGTTTTGACTAATGATTCTTGCCTTTGATTTATAGTACAAGATTCTTCCCAATGTCCGCCTGCGCTCATTAAACACCGAAGTATTTGACGATTTGCAAATACCATATCTGGTAATTCTTGTACTTGCTCATAAAATGATTTAGCGGCTGATATGGCTTTTTCAAATTGTAGGGAGCTTTCGTAAAAACCAGCTATATGACCTATAACTTCTGGATTATTAGGGTTCAACTCTAAATAAATTTCACATAGCTGAGATGCTATTCTAGGAAATCTGTGAGAACAGGCAATCTCTACAGCAGATGGTAAGATAATACAAAGTAGAAGCTGAGGATTATTTTGAAAAAATGGTACGCAAGATTTAGCAAAATCTAGAGAAGATGGATATAAAAAATATTGGTTTAATACACCTTCTAGTGTTTGTATTAACAGTTCTAATTTTACTTCTGCTTTGGGTTCAGATTGCAATATTTTGATAAGACCAAGTTCTTCTATATCATCATTTGTATATGTTTCTAACTTAATTGTTATTTTAATAAGCGATAAAAGGTTATTGATGTTCTGCGGAGCGATTTCTTTAATACTACGACGTATTTTCTCAGCAATCAAATATTCTTCCAGAGACTCTCTGCGTTCAGCTTCTGTTTCTAAAATATTTATTAATTCTGTACTCCAAGCCTCAACTTGTTCCGCTTCTCCTTCCATGATGGCCATGAACCAAGTTGTCTGAGCTTCGACTTCTTGCCCTTGTAAAAGCAATGCTAAACCCAAATACCAATAGTGAGATTTAATATCAGGTTCTACAGTGATAGCTTCTTCATAGATACTTGCAGCTCGACTGTAATTACCTGAAACAAAATATTTTTCTGCCAGATGATGATCTTGAGTTGAAGTAATTAATGGAACCATAAAAATTGTTACAAATTTGTAAGAATAAATCTGAAAGGGAAACAACTATACAGTTAGTAAGTTGCAGAAATTGGGTAATGTTTTTTCGACATTACCCAATACAATAAATTATGTAAATTGATTTACAATTAAGATTAAAGAATGCTTTCAACCCTATTATCTAGCTAAAGAAACGAAACCTGTGTCACAGCCTGTACTGAATGCAGCAATGTTACCTACATTTGTACTGGGGCCTGCTGTCTCGCACGCTATTGCTAATGTTAAGGCTTCAGAGGTAGCACTATTTCCTACTTGAGTACCTACTAATCCATAATAGGATTTTAGGGCGCTTTTATGAGCCGCACCTATAAATTGAGCAGCACCTACTCCATCACCAGTAATTCGATAGAGATAATTTTCAGATTGAGTTCTGATACCTACTTGCAATTCATCTAAGTTAGTAGCGAACTTTTGGTATTCCAAGTAGTAAGCTTGTTGAGAACGGTTAACTGTACCTACGTAGTTTCTCGCTTCTGATTGTTTTGCTTTGTTTACCTGACCAAGTAGCGAAGGTAACGCGATCGCCGCAAGTACACCGATGATAATTACTACAACTAGCAATTCAATTAAGGTAAAACCTTCTTCTTCTCTGTTTTTGCGGTTGCTGAGGTGGCTGAGGAATTTAGCTTGTAATTCTGGCTTGAGCATGGGTTTCTCCTGAAGTTTGGGGTTAGTAGACAGCGATCGCTCTTTTCTACAAACAACTTACCCAGTTGCGATCTGCGATCTATCACTCCAGTAAAAAAACTTTCTTGCTTAATTAATACCTACGTAGATTTACCAGGTAAATTATTCTTAGCAATAGGAAAATAGGTTGTATCTCCTGTTTTCTACTGAATACTTTAATCAAACTCACATCAACAAAAGTATCTAGCGGAAACTAAAGCTGTAGAGTAATGTCCTAATGTCTGAATATATAGAGATGCGAACATGAGAAAAAAGCTGGCTTTATTTTCCCTCAGTTTAGGACTCACCTTTTTTAGCCCACTGCAACTTGCTGTAAGCCAAGTACCACCCACAGCGCCACCCTTAAAACTTGTCGAGATTGGGACTAACTGCACACCAGCACGTGCTTGTTTGGGATGGGATGAGCAAATTTTCTCAGGACATGGGGGTTTAAAAAGCGATCGCCAAGGTCTATTAAACTCAATAGATAACAGTTTGCGTTACCTAGAAACCCCAAAAGCAGTTACAGCTTATAGTAATTACCCAATCAAAGAAATTACCCGCGACAGAGTGCGGCGGAGTTTGCGGCGTTTTCGTCAATTGGTGGCTACTGCTAAATCACCAGCGCAATTACAAGCGGCGGTGCGGCGGGAGTTCGCTTTTTACAAGTCTGTTGGTGATGATGGACAGGGTAGGGTGAAGTTTACCGCCTACTACGCGCCAATTTACCAAGCCAGTCGTGTACGCACTGCACAATATAAATACCCGATTTATCGAGTACCACCGGATTTTGATCAATGGACTAAACCCCACCCCAAACGGGTTGATTTAGAAGGGGTAGACGGTTTGTTGGGAGATAAAAGCCGATTACGCGGTTTGGAAATGTTTTGGTTGCGCGATCGCTTCCAAGCATACATGATCCATATCCAAGGTTCTGCTAAACTCAACCTAACTGATGGAACTCAAACCAGCGTCGGTTTTGTTCGGGGAACAGATTACCCTTGGACGGCTGTCGGGCGATTGCTGTTTCAAGATGGCAAATTATCTAAAGAAGAATTAAATATGCCAGGGATTATTCGCTATTTCCGCAAAAATCCCCAGTCTATGAGTAATTATCTACCACGTTGGGAACGCTTTATTTTTTTCAAGGAAACTAAAGGAGAACCAGCCACCGGTAGTATCAGCGTACCGCTTGTACCAGAACGTTCCATTGCCACAGATAAATCTCTCATGCCACCAGGAGCATTAGCTGTAATTAATGCTACATTTCCTTATCCTGGTCAACGTAACCAGTTGATTAACCGCAGAGTCAGCCGTTTTGTACTTGATCAAGATACAGGTAGCGCCATTAAAGGGCCAGGGAGAGTAGATTATTTTCTCGGCTATGGTGACTTGGCAGGCGATCGCGCTGGTATAACCGTCGCCACTGGTTCTATATATTACTTACTCTTAAAAGAGTAACAGATTAGAAAATGGGGAGTGCTGTTAGCTGGGCGTTCAGCCCATGCTCATATATTCTCCCCCTGCTTCCCCTGCTCCCCTTGCCCTCTTCTTACCTCGCCTGTTGCCGCAGATATCTACCATCAAGCCCTTGTTTAATCCAACTCAAGCACTCGTACTCAGATTTGAATAATTTTGGTGCAGCAATATTATTCAATAAATCTGGTGGGTAATGATCGTAAAAATATCTATCATTCTCGTGGAAGACAATAATCAAATTGTTGCGGTAAATGTAACGAGACTGAAAACTATCTTTTCGACTTACAAAATCGGCGTTCTGGTCAATATGCTCTTTAGCTATCTCAATGATATTACTAATGCTGTTACCGTAAATTTTGGCTGGATTTTCTAATTTATGGAGCCTACTTTTTTGACCAATTTCTGACAATAGTTTATAGGAATAGATTTCATATCTATCTGCTTTGCCAAAAACAAATGGAATGATGAGATATCCTTGATATGAAACTGAATTTTCATAAAGAAGACGACTCATCTGAACCTCCTTTGATATAACGGCTTAAACAAAAAGCACCTCAAAAAATTCATATCAACAATTCCAGAAATGTTGAAAGCTGATACAAAACTTTACATTCTTAGTTAGACTAACTCCAAAAGTCCTAAAATAGTCAACATAACATTATCTCCTCAAACCAATGAACATAAC
>NZ_JACJRF010000013.1 GCF_014697105.1 Anabaena subtropica FACHB-260
TTCCCCCTACTGCTTGCGCGTGTATTCTGATTGGATTTTCCACCACCTTTTACTCCCCACAACTCCTTCTGTTATTACTTTACTTGGACTTGTGTGTACACCGTAGCACCTCTAGGGGGCAGGGGAGCAGGGAGTGAGGGAAGAAATTCTTACTCACTACTCATTACTCATTACTCATTACTCACTAAACACTCAGTGCCTTTTTTTGGTCTGAGACTCGCCTTAGTACACCGTTAATAAAGCGATGGCCTTCATCGCCACTGTAGCGTTTAGCCAGTTCTACCGCTTCATTGATGGCGACGCTGTTGGGCAGATTGAAGAACATCATTTCTGCTACGGCGATGCGGAGAATATCCCGGTCGATTTGGGCTAGGCGAGTTACTTGCCAATCTACTAGTGCAGAGGTAATTTGCTCATCAATAGTGGTGCGTTCTTCGCTGACAATTTTGACAAGTTTGATGGCATATCTACCAACTTCTTTGTCTTGATTTGCCAGCTGAATCAATTCTGGAAATTCCACAGATGCGCCTAGCTGATTGATGGCTGTTTGTGTGTAGGCGATCGCTTCTTGTAGCATATTACGGGCAGTATTCAAATCTGAAGCCCGTGTTTGGCTAGTTAATAGGCGATCGTTACTACGTTGTAATTCAGCTGCTGCGTTGTCTAGAGTATCTTGTACTTCTGCCCTCAGGGTTCGCACTGTCGCTAGTACTAGTTTGGGCAGGTGTTCTTCGGTTAATTTTTTGGGGTTTAATGGTAACTGGCTCAGGCTTAAGAGTGCCAGTTCACGGGCAATTTGCTGGGGTTTACGGTCTTGCATAAGAGTAAATATTTCAGTAGTAATTTAATTCTTGGGTGACAAATTAATCAATTTTGGCAAAGCCAGACAACCATCTTATCTGTATTAGGAGTGAAGTTACCGGATTTTTTGAGATTTCTTCTACGGGGATGATGAATTAATACGAGTTCGTAAAGATTCACCCTTATATCCCTAAACTCCTGGTCGTTTCATCTCTCGTGAGGACTTTTCTATGGTATCTATTGTGTGTTCTTGCACTAAGTCTAAGGGAGGTAGAGGTGTATTCGATGCTACAATACCGCCAGAAACTACGATTTTAAAGGCATCTTCTACGGACATGGAGAGGTTGACTACATCTTCTTCTGGAACTACGGCGTACCAACCTGTGGTTGGATTTGGGGAAGTGGGAATAAACACACTCAACATCGGACGAGACATCTGGGTTTGAATGTCACTACTCATCACACCTGTTACGAAGGCGATCGCCCACATTCCTCGACGGGGATATTCTACTAAAATCACCCTGCGAAATTTACCATTAGAATCTTTAAGTAGTGTTTCCAAAAGCTGCTTCAGGATTTTATACACCTGTCCAGCTAAGGGAATGGCCTGCAATAATTGTTCACCAAAATCCAATAACCAGCGTCCGGCAATATTTCGAGCCATCAAACCAATTACTAAAATACATAGTAGTGGTACAGCTAGTCCTACTGCTAAATCTAGTATATTTATCAGTATAGGATGTAACCCTTCAAAGGGATTTAATTGCTTGGGAATGCGAGTCAGAAAGTTGATTACCCAATTAGCAATGGTAATCGTTAGCCAAATTGTTGTTGCTAGAGGAATTACTACCAACAACCCAGCAATCAAATCATTCTTTAAGTCCTGTTTTAAGCGGTCAATTCCCAAGATTTTGTTCTCTTTTTTTAGGATAGTGGAATTTTCGTGATTAGTACCCATTCCAGTAATTTTGTTGAATTTATTGTATATTTGTCGTATTAAATATTACTTTATTTATTTATCTGCGAAGACAAGTGTGGAATAGTATCCTAGTAACTACAAACCTTCTGCGGAAAAAAAGTTTGTCCATGACTGTATTTATGGACACATTTGAATCACGGTATCAGCTAGCTTGTCTGTGAAAAAGTTACTTTTCTTTGTACAACTTGTAAATGATTGTTGCAAATCTCTTAGTTATTACTAATCCTACCGCGATCTATTCAAAGCTGCTATGGGCGCAAAAAAACAACTCCAGTGCATTGATGAGAGCCATCAGATCATAAACGACAACCACTGGATGGGATATTTTGTATTAAAACAAGCCGTTATAAATCTTAACTTAGTAGTGAATGAATTTAAGAATTTTGGCGTTTTTATGGGAATTCCCAAAAATAAATTATCCAACCTCTCCCCTGCTATAAAAGCTTTCACGTAGCGTCCCGCAGGGATGGGACACTTTTTCCATTGGAAGTCTTTATTGCCTAAGCCCCCAGCCCCTCTTTTGAGGATTCTTGGTTGCTGTCTTTGCTAAGAGCTATTGGTGCTTCTAAACTAGGGGTAGGTAGATACTTCATTTCCCAAGCTTTCAGCAAAATTAGGTATTCATAAAAAGCCTGTAATGTACACCAAGCCATACCTGCACGTCCATCTAGACAACCACCTAGAAGAAAGTACATATACAAAAAACGCAACACAGGTCTGGCTGGTAGTCTCAAAGACAAGTCTTTTAAAGCACGCCGTCTATCAACTTCTGATTTACCAAAAAACAAATCTCGCCAGTCAACCTTGCCATTTTCCAATTGGTACAAGGTTTCCTTCGCTTCATCAGTAGAATAACGGTTGTGTTTCTCAATCCAACGGCTCAAACCCTTACTACAAGTGTAATGAGGATAGGTAGCTTTTAAGAAGCTGGTAGCACCTTCACAGACTTCTCGTTCCGTATGACCGTAGTCGGTAAACCACACCTTACCGTGACGGAACAGACGCATCTGATAACGGGGGTATTGAGTGCTGTAGCGAATCCAGCGATTCATGAACATTACCCGTTCAGCGACGTAGTAACCA
Source organism: Anabaena subtropica FACHB-260 (assembly GCF_014697105.1). Classification (GTDB taxonomy): domain Bacteria; phylum Cyanobacteriota; class Cyanobacteriia; order Cyanobacteriales; family Nostocaceae; genus Trichormus; species Trichormus subtropicus. The sequence continues at coordinate 2,864 of NZ_JACJRF010000013.1, forward strand.
ATATATTTGGAAGTTGTAATTGCTTGTTCGCATTCAGCAAACAATTCTGGTGTCATCCGTTCGTCAGCTTCGAGAATATAGACCCATTCGTGTTTTGGTGGGAGAGACTCCAACATCCAGGTACGTTGGCGACCGTGGCTTTCAAAAGCGTGCTGCACAACGCGGATGGGATAGCGATTGGCTATTTCTACAGTGCGATCGCTACTACATGAGTCTACAACGATGATGTCATCCGATAACATCGCCGATTCTATACAAGCTGCAATATCTAGTTCTTCGTTATAAGTCAGTATGTAAATAGAGAACATTGCCCAGTCTTAAGGTAATTTTGCTAAATGCTTAGTATCAATAGTCAATAGTCAATAGTCATTAGTTATTAAATTCTCTTCTCCCCTAGCCTCTGCTCCCATATCCATATATTTAACTAGGGGCTATGAATAAGAGGGCTGAGTAAAAACTAGCCCCTAGCCCCTAGCATCTATTAACGTGCTGGTACTTTACCTTTACGTCCACCACCTTGAAAAGCACCGCTAGCTCTGAGTCCTGACCAACCGATAATGATGTAGCCAATGGATAATATCAAACTGCTGATACCAATTCGGAGTCCAGATTTCCAAGCATTGTCTCTAGCTTGTTTGGCAGCATCTTCTTTACGCTGGCGAATTTGGTTTAATCTTTGATTAGCAAGCCCTTGAGGATCTGTTTGCTGGGCAATAAACTGATCCAATTCTTGGGGATTGGCTTTAAATTTTCTGAGTAATTCTTTCTGTGCTGCTGGAAGTTGCGGATTATTCAGTGCTTGTTGATATTTCTGATCATCTCGCAGCAGTTCAGTGAATTGCGCTCTAGCTTGGGTGCGTAGTTGGTCTAGTTGAGCCTTTCCTTGCTCACTATTCACTTGGGCTTGAAATTGTGATAACTGGTTTTTGAGTTGATTTTCTGCTTGTTCCGCTTCTTGATTGATTTGGTTTACTTGTTGTACGCTGGCTTGTCGCACATTGTTGAGATGTAAGGGAAAAATCAGCAAGAAAATTAATCCTAAAATACTGGAAAGTATTAAAACAGGAACCCTTAAATCAAACCCTTTGGAACCACCATCACTAGCACTGTCCATCCAATATCCAGTAAATAATGCTCCCAAGCCAACTAAAGGAACAATACCCCGGTCAACTAATGCTGTGGCTAGGTTAATTTGCCATATCCTATCTGTGGGCTGAAATGGCAACAAAAGAATCAAAAAATCCAGCAAAAACGAGACAATTAAAACTATCCCCACAACTTTGAGGATCAGGGAGGCGTTTACAGAAGCAAAGCGATTAACCATAGCTTTTCAAATTTGTATGTACCGAATTCAGATTGAGTGATTATCCTCTTTAAAGTTACTTTAATATCGTTCCCATAAGGTTCCTTGTTATATGAATCTACCCATATTTATGAGATAAAAAGCAATGCCACCATGTTACAAAATTTTTACCCCTGAGTAGAAAACTACACTACAGCAGCATTGGCTATCTAGTATGTGTATGTAAAATATTACGTATTTTAGAATACAAGGGTAAGTTAGAACAAATTTATCTATTTCATATTAACTTCAGTTTCCCAGATTCGTTGCCAAATCGGTAAATCCTCTGGTCTGTCAACATCCGCTAACGGTGATAGGTGATGATATAAGATGTTAAGTCGATTAGCAATATCTACAGTTTGGTGTAATACTTGCGAGGTTCCCCAGTCGATGTTAACGAATAATTCTGGGATGAAGCGACGCAAACCAATTAAGTAGTAACCACCATCAATGGCTGGGCCAAGTATCAAATCAACTGTATCTTTTTGTGCAAACGCTTGGGCTAGAATCCGAGAATTCAACCCAGGGCAATCAGTGCCGATAATCACAACTTGTTGAGCATGATCTTGAAAAGCATTGTAGAGCGATCGCTCTATCCGTGAACCCAAATCTCCATTCCCTTGGGGCTGGTAAACTAAGTCACAGCCAAGCCACTCTTCCATTAGTTGCAAATCACCACCAGCAAACCGCACTTCCACAGATACGTTAACTACTTTTTGCAGTTCTCTAACTTGAGATATTGTATACTCAGTCATCTCTCGTTGCAGGTTAGCAGCACCAAGAGTACCTAAAGCAGGTATTAACCTAGTTTTTGTCTTACCTGGTTCTGGATAGCGAGTAAAAATAATTAAGTGTTGTGGTTGAATTTGTGATGTTTTCAGCACACCATGACCTTGTTTAAATTAGCTAAAAATATCTTAATAGCAATAATCACCACCGCTATTAGCTCTATTACGCTCCTTTGCTGTCCGCATTGCACCTAAAATTGTCGAAACATAAACACAGCGCTTGATTTTATCCCTAGACTTGCTATTTAAGGTAATTCTACCCACAAGTATTTGTTTCACACTTCCTTGATAGTCAAATTCAACTCGCCTCACCCCATTTGATTGCTGTAAAGTCGTTTCTCTATCTAAACGCACGCGAGAATCTAAATTATTCCAATTAGCGTTAGCAGGACTTATGGTAGCAGGATGAACTGCCCATTGAATTACACCATTTTGTTCGCGGAAACTAGCTTGCCAAGTTAATTTTTCTTTACTTGCTTGGCTTTGAGCTTGTCGCATGGCATTGTAAACTTCGTTTTGAGCTTTGTTGAGGCGTTGAGTATCTACAAAAGCTAACCAGTAAGGTAATGCTAAAGCTGCTAATATCCCAACCATGAGAATAACTGCCAATATCTCTGGAAGTGTAAAACCGCGTTCATTTTGACAATTTAAGCTATTCTTCTTGTCAACTATAGATAGTAAAAGCACCTGGATATATGTTGTGAATATTTTAATTGCCAGAAATTACTGATAACTGTGGATTGAGAGATTTTGTCTTGAGTTTTGCGAATAATTCTGTAGATAAACTAGCCGGTAATGTAATAATTATCAGAGCTTTAAACAAAAGTTTTAATGTAGAATTTATCTGCTTTACTCTAGAAGAGTCATACAGAAAATATTGCCAAATAAATTTAATAGCAGCTAGACTTTTACTTCGACTATAAGGCTTTTGCAGAGCTTTACAAGCTAAATATTTGTAGAGATTGGCTATACTCAAGTGCAAAATATGATTACCAATTGCCGATCTTGCTTGATAAGCTTTTTCTAGCACTTGCATACAAGCTTTCTCCTGTCTCACCAGATTAGAAGATAAAGAATTACTACTAACTCGATATAATATTTGGACGAAAGGTACAGCTACAAAAGAATATTTATCAGCTAATCGCAGCCACATATCCCAATCTTGAGCCGCCTTTAGTGATTCATCAAATCCTCCCAATGCAATTAAAGCTTCTTTGCGAATTAAAGGATTAGAACCATTTTCTAAAAAATTGTTGATAAATAATTTTTGATAGACATCTCCATTAAGTGTTACACGTCTACCAGAAATTAAAAACTTACCATCTTCATCAATATAATCAGTCCAGCTATAAGCAACATGAAAATCGGGGTTTTCGTGTAAAGCTTCTAACTGAGACTCTAGTTTATTCGGCATCCAAATATCATCAGCATCTAGGAAGCTAATAAATTTTCCCACTGCAAGATTTAACCCACGATTCCGGCTAACATTTCCCCCAGCATTCTCAAAGGAGAATATCTTAATTCGTGAATCTTGAATTTGGGAAACAATATCTAAAGTTCCATCTTGTGAACCATCATTAATCACAATTAATTCAAAATTAGTAAAAGATTGGCGTAAAACTGAATCGATTGTTTCTTTGATAGTTTTTTCACAATTATAAGCTGGTATGATTACAGAAATCATTGGTAAATCAAAATGTGATTCAGTCATTGTTTAAACTTATATTTTTATTGGTTAAATTATTGAAATAAAACATGAGTGAGTATAAAGGACTCAAAAGACTACCCAAATAAAAATTAAACTCCACGATTGCAACTATATCTCCATTTAGATTATTTTTGTACTTAATAATATGGTGAAATAGTCTGCGAAGATTTCCCAAAATTGTTCTCAGTAAAATTATTGGTGATTGACCTTTTTTAGCATTGATTAGTCTGAGTTGAAAAATACATAAACCACAACCACGAGCTACATTGACTAAGTAACTTCTTTCAAGTCGCCCGTGGGGAATTTTATGATAAATTTCCATTTTGGGGTTATACCAAATTTCCCAACCAGCCTTGTACATATATAAGAGAACTTCTGTATCCTCTCCACCAACCATTAACTTCCCGATTCTTCCTTTAAAAACTAACTGTTGTGGTACGCTTTCTAGCCAAGCTTGTTTACGGATAACAAGTGCAGCACCTGGGGGTAGTTTTAAGTTCTCAGCATCAAATATATACGCTTTTTGACCATGTTCTCTAATGGCTAAAAAAGCCTGGATTTGGGAAAAATTATCTGGCGGTGTCACTTCAAAATCACCATGTATTTGACCACTCCATGCACCAGCGCGAGGATGTTCCTGGCCAAAATTATAAGATTGTAAAACCCAATCAGGCGCGGCTAAATTATCATCATCTAAAAAAGCAACAAATTTACCTTGGGATTCCTTGATTGCTCTGAGTCTTCCATAGGCTAAACCCTGTTGTGTTTCTAGAAAATATTTCAACTGACATTGAGTAAATTTTTTCTGATAATCACTCACTACTTCAGGTGTGCGATCGCGGCTATTATTATCAATAACGATAACTTCCCAACGTAAGTGTTCTATACCTATTTGATTCAATAGTCGATCTAAAACTTGTGGTAAACGTTCTGCACCATTCCATGTGGGAATAGCAACAGTAAAATCCACTGTTTCGATGGTTTCTTGTAGTTCTTGTTGCATAATCCCAGCCTCCTGATTATTTACTTACTACTTTTAGTTAAGTACCCATTTTTCCACAGATAAAAAGGACTAATTAGGCTGCTGAAAAACAGTTCTGTTTCACAAGCTATGACTAAATCAGTTTTTATCTTGGTTCTATACTTCAGTAGTTGTAAAACAATTTTTCTTGTATCATTTATCATGTAGGCAACAAGGACAAATGGTTTGTAATAGGATTCAACATTTGTTGTCCTGGTAACATAGCGACTTAGCCCAACACCTCTGAAGAAGGGAATTAAATATTCTCTTTTTAATCTAGAGCTTGGTATTCTATGATAAATTTCCATTTCTGGGTTATACCAAACTTCCCAACCAGATTTTTGCAGATAACACAGCATTTCTAAATCTTCACCAGTGAGCATATTCCCTGCAACTCTACCAGTTAAAATTGGCTGTTCTGGTACACTTTCTAACCATGCTTCTCTGCGGACAACCAGTCCAGCAGAGGGGGGAAGAAGTTTTTTCCTCGGCTCGTAAAATAGAGGTTTATTACCGCGTTCTGTAATTGCTAAAAAAGGAATAATACTCTTAAAATTTTCCGGTGGTTCAACTTCCCAGTCTGGGTGTATTTGGCTACCATACGCCCCTGCTTTGGGGTGCTTTTGAGCGAAAGCACAAGCTGCTGCTACCCAAGTTGGGATGGGGTAGTTATCGTCATCTAAAAAACCGATTAATTTACCTGAAGCAACTTCGACACCTTTTTTTCTGGCATAGGCTGCACCTTGTTTAGCTTCAAAACAGTATTTTAAAGGATAAGAACAGTGCCAATTTTCTTGGTATTGTTGAACAACTTGGGCTGTGTTGTCAGTGCTGTTATTATCGACAACAATAATTTCCCAAGCAATATTTTCGGTGTTAATTTGGTTTCGCAGCCTTTCTAATAATTCTGGCAAACGATTCGCACCGTTGTAAGTCGGTATAGCTATAGTTAAATCAAGGTTGGCAGTCATTTTTTGCGGTTTATACTTAGATTTATTGTCTAGTTGGGGGTGTCTGGATGATGTTAAAGACTTAACCGAAGTTATTTTAGGCTGAACTGCAACTCATGGCTAGTAAATATTTAATTCAAGTATGGAACAACAAATCTCGGAAAAATTGCTTTTTACAAGCTTTTTAGCATCCTCCATAAGTTGTATTTTTCGAGTTTTGAATTGTTTATTTTGGATAAAAATGTTTATTTAAGGATTTTGTACTGATAAAAAAATAGTAAAATTTAAAACTAAAAATATTGCACCTTCTATTTCAATTTTGCGTTGAAGGTGCGTTTTATAGTTCAGTATTATTGTGTAGTTTTTGATAAAATTAGCTACATGAAATACTGATTTAATTACACTGACTATCTTTATCTGTAATTGTTGCACCTAAGAGAGTTTTTAAGATAACGCAACGTTTAACGTTATTATTTTTGACAACAACTTTGATTCCTGGTGTTTCAGTAGAACCTGTTGGTGGTGTGCCAAAGCTGGCATTTGTTAAAGTACCCATGTAGTCGAAAGCAATTGTTTGTGGTGTGGTATCAATTTCATTGACAGAAGTACCAGCTGTGTTTGTGCCAGAGAGATTTGTCAAAAGTCTTATTTGTCCGGTGGATTTGATATCTAAATCTTCACCTAAATTACGCCAGTTCGTAGGCGTTGTACCTGAATAAACGGCGAACTGTGGAATATTATTCTCTGTTTTAAAACTGACACTATATTTCAGTTTTTGTCGTTTAGCTTGTCGCTGTGCTTCTTGTATGGATGCTAAAACAGCGTCATTAGCTTTATTTACCCTTTGACGATTGACAAAAGCAGACCAACTAGGAAGTGCGATCGCTGCTAATATTCCTATCATCATGACCACGGCAATCATTTCTACTAAACTAAAGCCAGAATCTGATTGAGCAAATATTGCAAAATGGCGATTAGGCAGGCATAGCGATTTGATTATGCTATTTTTTCTGTAAATATTGAACGACTGCAAACGTATTTTGTTCATGATCCACTGCCTTAAATTACGCTATTGTTTTCAGCATCTACTGAGTAAATAAATACCCACGTCCTTGTACTCTTATACTTGCAGTGGGAAAATAAGCGCTTCTGTTAGCGGCATAATTGAGGTTATTGTTTTGTAAGCGAGCGATCGCATTGCCTCTGATAAATATCTGTGCTGTAGTGTTGACTCTATCAACACAGGCATAAAAGCTTGTCATGTTAAATGTAGTGCGGGTATTAAAATTGGCTGTGTTTGGTGCTACAAGTGTTGAAGCAGTACAGGCGGTTTTTGCTGGTGCGCCTGTTGTGGTCTGGTCTATATAGTCAACCAATACTACGGGTGTAGCAGAGTAATTAACATCAGTTACTACATTTGTTCCATTGGCATCTTTAGTAGTGTATTGGCTGAGTCTTTTCCAGGCATTCATCTTTTCATGGATTGTTCCTGCTCCATCAAGGCTAAACAGTGCAAAACCATCACTTGGACAATAACCACTCACATATTTGCCGGTATATCCAGTGCAAGATACTCCACCAGCACTAGCTACACCGTCTCTAATTTGCCATCTGGTAATACGAGCCGCATTAGACCAATTAGTATTGCTATCTTTAATGAGATAGTAGGCAACTAATGAATACACATACGTATCATCTTTTTCGCTGCCTGTAATTGTAATGGCTTGGTTAATTAACTCTCTTTTCCAGAAAACTAGGACAGGAACTCTATCTGTTGAGGTTGAACTAGGTAATTCATTTCTAATAGCATCAATACCAGCACTATCGTAGATATAGATAGCCTGCTGCAAGTCACGGGCAATGTAATCTAATGCTACTTGAATTTCTTGTTCTGAGCTTACCTTTGCTTGTTCCTGTCGGTCTGTATTCATGACGCTAATCATGAAGCCCATTAATGGTGCAATTACTAGGACTGCCAGAATCATCGCTACCAATAATTCAATCAGGGAAAAACCACCAACTGGGTCTATGACCTTGGAGCGTTTCAACTGGCTTTGAAGTAGAAATTTTAATGCCCTCATCATACTCTGGGTTTCCCATTAGTGAATATTGATGGATAGATACACATCAGATTTGCTTATTAATTACAGGCTTTATTTGTTGCCACACCAAGACGCTGACATAGGGTGCTGAAGGAAGTACTACTGTTTGCTATGTCTGTTGTCATTTCCAGTAGTGGTGCTTGGCGATCGCCTAAACCACCAGTATAAGGATTTTGTGTTTTCTTAATAGCTGGACTAGTGCTATTGGCTTCAATAGTGCTGGCGGTTAAAGTTTTAGTAAAATCAACATCTGCTCGATAAACCCGAATTGTTAGACGGTAGCCATCATTAGCTGCTGTATTTTGGACAATTCGACGAGCTTGAATGTAAAATAGCTTATCAGTATTAGTAGTACAGTCTGGGTTGGAAATACTACCATCATTGTTAAAGCAATATAAACTTCCCTTAGTTGTGTTATCAGGGACAGGCATTTTTGTAGTATCAATTAGATAGTCTCCTGGTGCATCTACAAGGTTTCGTGTGACATCTGTACTAGGTGCTGCAAGTATTGGAGTAATAGCATTTGGTACTGCAATAATTACACCACTTCTAGTAGTTGCTCCCGACCTAATACCATCAATAAAGGTTTTGGCAGCTTGTGCCGCTAATTCCACCCGTCTTGCTTGAACACGGGTAGCGGTTGAGAAGACAAGAACAGGCGCGATCGCTGTTAGCAAAATTGCTACTACAATGATTGCTACCAAAGACTCAATGATGGTAAAACCGGAATCATTACAAGAGGTTTTTTGTTGCTGTTTTTTGAGTTTGATCATTGCTCATTACCTGCTTTGAAAATCTGATTATTACGAGCAAGAACCACGTTGATCTGTATCTATGGCATTTGTATTGTCAGCCGCTTTCTTGGCACATAACAAAATTCTTACCCAAGGATCATCTCTGCCAACTTCTCGGAAGAACTCATCCGGTAGATCATCGGGAATGGTGATTAATTTCTGAGCAAACAAGTCAGGAGATTGAGATAGTAACGCCACATCATAACCCCATTGCCTTAAAGGAGGTAGGTAGTAGGGAACTGTACCTCTAACGCTAGCGCCATAGTTATCTATTTGATAGACGTTACCTGAAAATACAGGCATAAATGGTGCAGTAGCATAAGCGCTGCGTTTCACTTGGTAAAAAGCCCCGTTGATTTTAAGTGCAGTTTCGGTAGTAGCAGTATTCCAATTTTCAATCAAGCGTACAAAGTTGTGTAAACCGCCATTATCTTCTGCATTACGAGTTGGGCTAGTTGTTTTAGGAACTGCTGCTGGGGTATCTCCAACTGCGGCAATTACATTGACGGTAGTTGCTGTCGCTGCTTGTAACCAATTTTCATGTTTTCCAGCTTTGACAATGTCGTTATCTGGAACCTCACGAGTACCAAATGGTCTGTTATGTTGGAACACGAAATCAAAACTAACATTATTACCAGATAAAGTTCCTTCAAGCCAGGGGATGAAATACGCCTGACCGCTTGTAGTTACTCCATCTTTCGGTAGATTTGTTCCTGTTAGAGGCCAGTCAAACTCTGCTATTTTGTCATCACTAGCAACACCATAAACTTTTAGTGGAGTTTGTATTGCACCGGTATCCAGATTACGTACAAAGGCAATTCTAGATGGTTTGCTTGGGTTAATATCAGTAGTATTGCAGTCTATTGGTTGACCACCAATTACTCCCGTTTTAATTGATGTTGCTGGTTTACCAATAATATCTGCTACACCGTTGCTATCTTTGTCTCGCCATGTACTCTGTCCTATGGACTGTGTGGGGCAGGAGTTTTTGATCGTCCAGTTTCTAGGCTCATTGCAAGTACTAGCGTAACAGACTTCCAATAATAGCTGTTTAGCCCGGATTTTTCGCACAACTGGTGTGACAAAGTTGTTCAGATAGGAACTTCCTTGGAATCCGGTTGTTGTTGTATCTAAATCTTTAGGAAAGGCTGGAAAATTTCCATTGCTATCGGCGGAGGGATTAAACCAATCAGCAATTGGTGCAAAGGAGTTCTCCGTAGAGAAAGTACCAGCAGTTGCATAGTTAATTGGACTAGTAGGAACTGTAGCTGAGTCAAGTTGCCAATCATAGTCTGCTTCGTTGCGGAAGCCAAATCTAAAGTTATTGGAAAGTACAGTCAGAGAATCTGCCAATACCGCAGCAGAACGCCATTGGTCGCCCGTTGAACACTCCGGCAATCTGGGATCACCGGGACGACAGGCAAACTGCTTATTTAAGCCTGTGCGACCGTAGAAATTGCCCCAATCATCATCTAGTGCTGTGTTAAATTCCTGTTGAGTGTGAAGATTAAAGTCACCCTTAATATAGGCAGGTAAATTACTAGCTAAAATCAGTCCCTTCTCTGCATCTCGATAGGTATTGCTGTCATTACGGGCAATTTTTTGGCCGTTAATGAGCATAATGGCATTAGGACGACGAGTGGGATCAAGCCTGTAATCTACAGAACTCTCTAGCTTTTCACCCTCCGTAGGGGAATTGGGATTTGCCGCCGCACTTAAATCTAGCAGTGCATCATCACGAGTAGCATAGATAATACCGCTATTTGGTAATAAGTATTCCTGTGCTGGTGTGGTGGTACCGATTGTTTTTCTACGCAGCTTGTCAATATCTAAGACAGTGGCACGAATTTCTAAAGGTTTTCTGTTCCTTCTAAATCGATCATAATTTCTACTTCCAGTCGTAATATCAGTTGCTTGAATTTGTCTGGGATCTAAAAAAGTAACTTCATAAATAGAGCCATGATTAATGACGCTATCTGTAGGAGCATTCAGAGTACCATCAAAAATTGCCAAGCCACAAATTGCGGCATCAACGGCAGATTTTTCTGAGAGAGTGCGTTTAGTAGCATCTGTTTTGTTTAAAGCTCTTCTCAATAGTCCATCATCAATTGAGCGACCATTGGGATAGGTTAAGTCTGCTAAATAACTCAAGACGCTGCTATAAGAACTTTCTGTCACAGCTGTAGGAAAATCGTAAACTATACCATTATTGGATAGACCACCAGTACCATTATTAAAAGTTGCTGGAGTTGATGGGGGATTTTTTGCCGTAGTGCTATTTGTAGGGTCATAATAGCTGCTAACACAAGCAATAGGCGTGGGACTCGTCTGACTGTAGCTAGTAGATTTGTAGTGATATACTGCTGTTGCCCGCATCCGCAGATATGGTTGATTTGTTGGTTGACTTACTCGATAAGTAACGTCTAGTCCATAATCTTTATAAGGTTTGATTGGGCTGGGTACTGAACTGGTTTTAGCAGGTGAAAGATCAGGCCAAATTTGCTGGTTAAGTCCAGTAAAGGTAGTTGAAGACAAATTTGTAGCAGTGACAGTATCAGGCAAATAAATTCCCGCGCCAGTTACTACTCGTAAGCCACCTACGGGTTCTTGTGGACTATTTGGTACTTGGGCTGCGGCTAATTCCCAGTCTCCATCTCGGTCTGTACTACCTAAATCTTTCAGTGTTTCTACACGACTGCGACGAGTGCGATCGCCATCGCCATTATCCCATTTATAGTTACTAATAGTTTGGGTATCATCGGCATTTGGCCCTACAAATGCTCCTTTAGTTGGATCCCACCAAAGTTGAGGTAGGTTGTTACCAACGACAACGCGATCGCCAAAGTATCCCTCTACACCTTGTAACTCTTTTGCAAGCTTAGTTGGTTCAGTTGCAGAAGGTCTGAGCTTATCACTACCATTGGCATTTAAACTCAACCCGGCATAACCAGTTGCCGTTAAACCATCGGCAGGATCGACAGGATAAATCCAAGGATCGGGGGGACGTAGAGTATTTTCAGAACCTTGTAATACTTCACCTTCCTTAGTACCACCGACTTTGTAATCCCCTAAAGCATCGCCGTCAAAGGCAACTTCTGCATAAGGTACTCTGCGGGTGCGTCTTCTAAAATAAAGTTCTAGTTGCTTGAAGCGTAGACTAGCTCTTTCAGTAGTTGTTAAGTCATCTAAGGTTCGCCCTTGTTTGGTGACTATATCTTGCATCCCTTGAGTAACTTCTGCGGGATCGGTACTGTCGGCGTTTATGTGGGCATTAACTAAATGGTTGACGCGTTGTGTGTAAGCTAGGCTATTGTAGGCGATTTGTCTTGGGGAATGAGAGACTGATTTATTATTAATTGTTGTATTATTTCTGAGAGCTACATTAGTAGCAGCAGGTGTTTTACCTTTATATAAGTCAATTGTTACTCCATTGGTATCACTGTTTTCTGTAAGTATTCCAGAACTAATATTTCCTCCAACGACTATCTTGGCGTTTTCTGGATCGTAGAAACAGGATGAGTTACCACTGACTTGATATAATCTGATACCATTACCACCATCAGGTAGACCAGCCAGAAGGTTACTGTTAGTAAAAATACGTCCATTTAACCTAAAAGCAGGCCCAGGGGCTATTCCTAAGTCATCTTCATAAACAACAGCGTTGTTAACTAAGGGCAATTGTACCCGGTCTTGTTGAAGTTCTAAAGCCGAGAAACCTTGACTACCTTTCTTCTTCTCATAATTGGTGTCTGTGGGATCTGAGGTAATGGGAACACTGGCAGTATACGCAAAAAAAGCTTTTTTCAACTTACTACCATTTCTAAACCAGCCTGTGTTACCTACCAAAGCTGCACTTGTATCTTGACCTGCTCCACAACTGCTACTGACAGTCCCAACAGTCATAGGCGGAGTTCTCGCCTCTAGAGCATTTCTGGCACGAGTATATTGTCCGCCAGTCACGGGTGGATTTTTAAAGTAAATTCCATAAAGGGCGTAGCTATCAAATTTACCGTTGTTATCGGTATCAATAGGGTACATCCACGCTGTTCTAAGTTCGTTAGAACTTTGAGTAAGTTTTAATTGGGTTTCGTCGCCAAAAGTATATTCATCAATATTTGTTGTCAATGTACTATACAACGCGTCATCTGTTGGCGTAGCGCGTGGTAATCTTGGATCTTGAAATAGCTTGTTGATTTTTGCTCTAGCACGGTCAATTGCGGGAGCAGCAGCATTGAGAGCCGCCTCATTTACACGGACATTACTAGCATTTTTAGCCCGTTCAAAAGACCGAAATAAAATTGCTGTAGTCAACAGGACAACTACTAGTGCTACCATTGCTACTGTTGGTAACACAAAGCCAGCATTCGCTACATTTTTTCTTTTTTTATTAACAAAAAAAGTTCGTAATAGCCTATTAATTTGCCTTTTGAAATTAGATAAAGGATTCTTTTTAAAGAATTTAGCTGTTTTTTTAATTGTCTTGACTAGCTGGCGTTTTATAGTCATGGCTGCTTTCCTGTCAAGTTATTTCCTACAAACTTTTTTGCAATTGACAATTATGCCCATAGATTCTATCTAAAGGCATGATTCAACTTACTATTTACTTCACAAAACCCTGTTTTGCTAACTCCCAATTATTGAATTGTTTACTTTATACCATTGTTTAAGTTTTGAGTTTTTTCGGGAAATACGGAAATTTCTAAAAATTTTTAATCCCTGAAAAACAAGGATAACGACATCATGAATTCACATTTCTTTTACACAAATAGATTTCATTGGCGGGTGGCTTTATGAAGATATGGCTAGTTAGGTAAACTTATAGTACCCACCTATCCCATAAAATATGTCATTTCCATAGCAGATATAGTAGGGGACAGGTTAGAAGAAACAGGTGACAGTGTTGAAAGTCTCTTGGTATCTGTCGTTAATGCTTAATTGAGTCCCTAAGGGAACACCAAAAAATAAATTATTCCAAATTGACGGTTAGTAGGGTGCGTCAGTATGAATAATTTCTTGGTACAGCTAAGTTTTCTCGCACTGACGCACCCAACCTAGTTGGATATTTTTTTATTTTTTCCCCTTCCCTCGCAGGGAAGGGGGTTAGGTTTTACGTTAGCTTTTCCACATAACGTGAAAAGTCAGTTTTTATATTTGTCGAACTCACATCACTTTAAATCAACAGAACCCCGGCTTCTTCGAGAAGTCGGGGTTCTAAATTTTTGCAAAGGAAGGGGAGTAGATTTATTAAATATTTTCTGAAGATATGGAAATTACTTAGAAAACAAAATCATGAAATTCCAAACCTTGCTTGAGAAGCTTAGTAATGATTGAGGTTAATCCCAGCTTCTTTAGCCATTGCTTCTAAACCCTTGATTTCTAAGGTTTTAATAGCTTTGGTAGATAGCTTCAGTTTTACCCAACGGTTTCCACTAGGCCACCAAACGCGCTTGCTTTGGAGGTTTACTTGTTGCAAACGTTTGGTGCGACGGTGGGAGTGGGAAATTGCAAAGGCGTTATTTGCTTTTTTACCAGTTAAATCACAGCGACGAGACATTATTTCTATCTCCAGATGACGATTTGAATACAGCTTTCCTATTTTAGCTGACTCCGACAGAACCTATAAAACTTAGGTTGGTAGTAAGCACTTTAGTGCTTTTTAAGTACTGAAGTACTTACTACAAACGGGGTTGCTAATTATTTGTTTGTTGCGTCAGCTTGGTAAGTACATCATTGGAACGTTCGACAAAGGATTTCATTCCTTCTGCGTCGAAACCTTTCTGAGACATCAGCGCCAAATCATACACGTGTTGGCAAATTAAGTTTACCAAGGGATTTGTAGTTGATTCTCCATCACCTTGAATGATTGTACCTTGGTTGAGATTTACCAAGTTTTGAATCAAGGGATGGGCTGTATTCACTAGTAAAATGTGGTCTTCCGGAAAATCTGCATTTTGCTGCTGCATCATGGCGGTCATTTCCCTCATGCGGCGCAGAAATTCTGGTAAGAGAACGATCGCCGGTGGTGTACCTTGAGGATCATCAGACTTGAGTGCTTCTGTGCGGATGTTGACTTTGGGTTTATTGAGGGATTTCTCAAATAACTCTTTAATGATCTCACTCTTGGTTTTATTTGTGGTGGGGTCAACAATTTCCCCCGCTTTGTCTTGTTCAAGCAGGGTATTATCGAGGTCAGAGTCTACCCGTGTAAATTTGACATCCTGATATTCCCGTTCGAGGAAGTTGATAAAATGGGTATCGATGAAGGAATCGAGGAATAAAACTTCTAAGCCTTGGTTTTTGTGCAGTTCTATATAAGTGGCTTGGGTTGCTTCATCGGTGCTGTAAAATACGCGGTTTTCGTGGCGTTCTTTGTTGCGTTCTAAGTATTCTTTCAGTGTTGTGTATGGCAAGCCTGGTGTGGAAGAGTCGGGGGAAGGGGTGACATCTTGCCAAACATCTCCTTCTTGGGACTGTACCTCAACGGCTGGTGTTTCTGCTGGTTGTTCCCATTTAACGGTACTGCGGAAAATAATGATGTCTTCGACTTGTTTTTTAAATTTTTCGTCGTTGAGAACACCAAATTTGACAAAGGTGCTTAAATCTTTCCATGCACTGATGTATTGTTCGCGGTCGTCGCGGTACAGTTCTTTGAGTCTGTCGCCGACTTTTTTCGCTATATAATCGCCGATTTTGCGGACGGTGCGATCGCCTTGCAAGGCACTACGTGATACGTTAAGAGGAATATCGGTACTATCGATTACACCCCGCATGGGTACGAGAAACTGGGGGATAATTTCTTCGCAGTTATCACTAACAAAAACTTGGTTACAAAATAATTTGATTTGTCCTTTAGTGACATCCACATCAGGACGCATTTTGGGGAAATACAGAATCCCGTTAATAATAAAGGGATAGTCAGTATTTAAATGTACCCATAACAGGGGTTCTTCTTGGAAAGGATAGAGATAGCGGTAAAATTCTAAATAATCTTCTTTTGTTAGGTTGCTGGGAGACTCCCGCCAAGGTGCTTTTTGTCTGTTTAAGACTTCACCATCCAGTTTGATGGGTACTGGCATGAAGTCGCAATAAGTCTTGACAAGATTTTTTACACGCGCTGATTCTAAATATTCTTCTTCGTCTGGTAACAGAGTCAGGGTGATGGTAGTCCCGATGGTGGTACGGGATGATTCTTCTAGGGTAAATTCTGGGGAACCGTCACAACTCCAGTGTACTGCTTGCGCTCCTTCTTGATAGGAGAGAGTATCAATTTCTACCTTTTGCGCCACCATGAAGGAGGAATAGAAACCCAGTCCAAAGTGACCGATGATTGGCTGGTCTGATTTTCCTTGATATTTGTGAATAAACTCTTCAGCGCTAGAAAAAGCGACTTGGTTGATGTATTTTTTGACTTCTTCTGCTGTCATCCCGATACCGTTATCGGTGATGGACAGGGTTTTCTTATCTTTGTCGATGGCGAGTTGAATTTCTGGTTCATCAACTACTCCCGCATATTCTCCCGCACGGGATACCATTTTCAGCTTTTGGATGGCATCTACAGCGTTAGATACTAGTTCCCGCAGGAAAATTTGATGGTCTGAGTAGAGGGATTTCTTGATAATTGGGAAAATATTCTCAGTATGAATACTGATGGTGCCTTGCTCTAGCATGATTTTGATTTTAGTATCTGAAACTATTTGTTTAGTCAAGACATCTTAGCTTTTTATGATCATGGGTAGATGCCCAGGATATAAAAGAGCATGGGACTAATGAAGATTTTCAAGGTATAGTTTAAGCGATCGCTGCTTTTTGCTAGGATTGTTTGCCCCCAAGCGGTGATTCGGATTTCCCTACATTTAAACGCAGAGGGGCGCGGAGGTAAGCGCGGAGGGGCGCAAAGAGACGTACTATCAAACCCGTCTCTGTCAAATTGGCTAGGTTGTGATTTGTGTTACTGAAACTTTTACTGGTGCTTTGTTAGTGAAACTTAAACCATTTTCATCTTGGTCTATGTAAATGGTGTCACCGGAGATAAAGGTATTTTCTAAGATTTTGGTAGCGAGGGGGTTTTCGATTTCTCGCTGAATGGCTCGTTTTAGGGGGCGTGCGCCGTAAACGGGGTCATAGCCTTTTTCTACGAGGAAATCACAGGCGGCTGGGGAGATTTCAAAGGAGATTTTTTGATCTCTGAGGAGACTTTCCACTCGTTTTAGTTGAATGCGGATGATGTGGCTCATCTCAGAACGGCTGAGGGCGTGGAAAAGAATTGTATCATCAACGCGGTTGAGAAATTCGGGGCGGAAGTGCGATCGCAAGGCATCCATGACCCGATTCCGCATGGTCTCGTACTGGGTATCATCACCGGAAACGTCTAATATATGTTCGCTACCGATGTTACTAGTCATGACAATGACGGTGTTACGGAAATCTACTGTTCTGCCTTGGGAATCAGTAATTCTCCCATCATCTAATACTTGCAATAAAATATTGAACACATCGGGGTGTGCTTTTTCGACTTCATCTAATAACACTACAGAATAAGGATGGCGGCGGACTGCTTCGGAAAGTTGTCCTCCTTCTTCGTAGCCTACATAACCAGGAGGCGCGCCAACTAAGCGGGAGACTGAGTGTTTCTCCATGTACTCGGACATATCCAAACGCACCAAAGCATCATCAGCATCAAAGAGGAACTGGGCTAAAGCACGAGCGAGTTCAGTTTTACCTACACCAGTTGGCCCCATGAATAAGAATGAACCGATGGGGCGGTTGGGGTCTTTCATTCCCGCACGGGCGCGACGAATGGCGGCGGATACTGCTTCTACTGCTTCCTGTTGTCCTATCACCCGTTGATGTAAATGGCTTTCGAGTTGTAGGAGTTTTTGCCGTTCTGATTCCAACAGCCGATTTACGGGGATACCTGTCCACTTGGCGACGATTTCGGCGATGTCGGCTTCGGTGACTTGTTCCCGCAACAGGGTAGAACCTTGGCTTTGTAATTCTAATAGTTTTGCTTCTTTCGCTTCGCGATCGCGCTGTACTCCTTCCAGTTTGCCATATTTCAATTGAGCCGCTTTATTCAAATCATAGGCGCGTTCTGCTTGCTCAATTTGCACTCTTAGAGCGTCTTCTTCTTTCTTTAACAAACTAATAGCTTCTAATACCTGCTTTTCACCTTGCCATTGATTGTTTAAATCCTGCTGTTTCTCAGTTAAATTGGTGATTTCTAACTCAATTCGCTGCAAACGCTCCTTGGTTGGCGCCGCTACTTTCTCTTCTCCCGCCAAGGACAGCTTTTCCATTTCTAGCTGCATCAAGCGGCGGTCAATGGCTTCCAAGTCTGCTGGTTTGGAAGTAATCTCCATTTTTAATTGGGCTGCGGCTTCATCGACTAAATCAATGGCTTTATCTGGTAGGAAGCGGTCAGCAATGTAACGGGCTGATAAAGTTGCTGCGGCTACTAGTGCGGAGTCAGAAATTTTCACATTGTGATGGACTTCGTAGCGTTCCTTTAACCCGCGCAGAATAGAGATTGTATTTTCTACACTTGGCTGGTCTACGTACACTTGTTGAAAACGCCGTTCTAGGGCTGCGTCTTTTTCGATAAATTTACGAAACTCATCTAAGGTAGTTGCCCCAATGCAACGCAGTTCTCCCCGCGCCAGCATGGGTTTGAGTAAATTGCCTGCATCCATTGCCCCTTGTTGGTTGGAACCAGTGCCGACGACGGTATGCAGTTCATCAATAAATAAAACAATGTTACCGTTAGATTCCGTAACTTCCCGGAGGACTGCTTTTAATCGGTCTTCAAATTCACCCCGATATTTTGCCCCAGCAATCAAGCTACCGATATCTAGAGAGATTAATTGACGGTTTTTCAGAGATTCGGGGACATCTCCATTAACTATACGCTGTGCCAAAGCTTCAGCGATCGCTGTCTTACCTACCCCAGGTTCACCAATCAAGACGGGGTTATTCTTGCTACGACGAGACAACACCTGAATTACCCGGCGAATTTCGTCATCTCGTCCAATTACTGGGTCTAACTTGCCTGATTTTGCCTGTTCTGTCAAATCTCTACCAAATTTCTGTAAGGCTTCATAGCGAGATTCTGGGTTTTGGTCTGTCACTTTTTGGCTACCACGAACGGCTTTGATACTAGCTTCTAATTTGGCACTGTCTACACTAAAACCTTTGAGGATTTTCCGACCGACACGTTCATCATCCACCAAAGCTAAGAGGATATGTTCTACAGAAATGTAGCCATCTTTCATCCTCTCTCGAATTTCTTCGGTGCGATCGAGCATAGTATCTAAACTACGACCAAGGTAAAGCTGTTCACTCTTACCTACTTTCGGTTGACGTTGGGTAAAGGCTTCTAATTGCTGTTGTAAGCGAATTGGGTCAATTTCTGCACGAGCTAAAATCCGAATAGCTAAACTGGTAGGGTCGTCTATCAGGGCAAGAATTAAATGTTCAACGTCTAGTTGTTGTTGTTGATATGCACGGACTATATCTTGGGATTTGACAATTGCTTCCCAGGCTTTATCTGTAAATTTATTAGGATCTGTAGGCTGCATCTTTAGGATTTCTGATGTAATAATTCAGACTTGTATTTTGGGTATAAAAATTGAGTAAAAAAGACAACTAGATTAAATGCTAGGTTGTTAGATTATGAATACATCAACATACCGCTTGGCATAAATTAGCAACTTTTTAAACACAGAGGAAGACGGAGTCAGAGCAGGGAGGGGTGGAGAGCATTTCCTTAGTTAATTCGCTAGGGATTAATGAAATGTTGTACTTAAGTTATGGTTTGACTTAGTATCTATTTCTTAATTTAAAACGAAAACACCGTCATGAGGCTACTTTGCCCGATGGTGTTCGGGAAAATATTTAATTTGGTAGACACAGAGGTAAGGGGATTAGGGAGATGTAGCTTTAGTTTCCCGCAGAGTAAGAGTAAGGGGAGGTAGGCTTACAAGTGTAGGTTTTTAGTAAAATCAGGACTCATGCAATAAGACTCTGTGCATAAGGAGAGTTTACAGCTTGTAAGAGTTTTGAACCTTCACATCCCTAAACCTCTACATCCCCACACCCCAAAACTAAAAACCCGTCCCTAAACTTGTTTCACCAGTTGTTCTGATGATTCTGGTTTTACAGTTGATCCTTGAGTACCTAGTTGGATTAGCTCAACTTTGTATCCATCTGGATCTTCCACGAAAGCTATTACTGTCGAGCCATGCTTCATTGGCCCTGGTTCTCTTACTACTTTACCGCCTTGATTTTTAATTGACTCACAGGTGGTGTAGATATCATCTACACCAAGGGCAATATGACCGTAAGCGTTGCCTAGTTCGTACTTGTCCACTCCCCAATTGTAGGTTAGTTCTATAACTGTGTTGTCGCTTTCGTCGCCGTAGCCGATAAAAGCTAGGGTAAATTCTCCTCCTGGATAATCTTTTCTCCGCAGTAACTTCATTCCCAGGACATCACAGTAGAATTTTAGAGACTCTTCCAGGTTTCCCACTCGTAGCATTGTATGTAGTAAGCGCATAGTGACCTCAAAATATTGATTTCTGCCAACATTGTACAGAGGGATTAGAGGTTCGGGAGTGGATACGAATTAATCCACTTTTTAATAAACTTAGTAACCGTTTTCGCCAGATGGTGTTCCCAATACGGTTCGGATAAGCAGGGGGTGCAGGGGAGGCAGGGGAGGGAAGAGAGTTATTATTAAGCAATTTCTCTTCCCCTGCTTCTATTCTCCCCCTGCACCCCCTGCTCGCCTCAACAGATAACTCTGTTAACCGAACCGTATTGATGGTGTTCCGCCTAGCGTAGCTAATCGCTGTCAAAGTAAGTTTCATTAGTATTCTCAATTTAAATGTGATTAATTTTACCTATATTAAGTAATTATCCCCAAGAGGATCAACACTAAAAAATAACTCATGACGAATAACTCTTGACTAATGACTAATAACTATTGACTATTGACTTTGGAAATCTTCATTTAATCTCAGCCGATAGGTCGCCTCAGCGCCTATGCTAACGATTGGGTTGAGCCATTCGACTGTGTGCGATCAACGGTAAGAAGGAGACAAAGAAATCAATGAGTAATATTGTCGATACCTCCATTGAGGCGATTTTAGCCCGTGAAATTCTCGACTCACGCGGTAGACCAACAATAGAAGCCGAAGTACATCTATTAAGCGGTGCCGTAGGATTGGCACAGGTTCCCAGTGGCGCTTCTACAGGAACCTTTGAAGCTCACGAACTCAGAGACAAGGATAAAAGCCGTTACGGTGGTAAAGGCGTTCTTAAGGCGGTACACAACGTTAATGAGGTACTCGGCCCTGAATTAATTGATTTGGATGCCCTAGACCAAGAACTTATCGACCGAACCATGATTGCCCTTGATGGTTCTGGTAACAAATCTAATTTGGGTGCAAATGCGATTTTAGCTGTGTCTTTGGCAACTGCTAAAGCGGCGGCTGAATCTTTGGCTATTCCCCTATACCGTTACTTAGGTAATCCTTTAGCTAATTTGTTGCCCGTACCATTGATGAATGTCATCAACGGTGGGGCGCACGCTTCTAATAACGTGGATTTCCAAGAGTTCATGATTGTTCCTGTTGGTGCGTCCTCTTTCCGCGAAGCCTTGCGCTGGGGTGCAGAAGTATTTGCAACCCTCAGTGAAGTGTTGCATGACAAAGGTTTATTAACTGGTGTAGGCGATGAAGGTGGTTTTGCTCCTAACCTGGAATCTAATCAGGTAGCCTTAGAATTGCTAGTTTCGGCTATTGAGAAAGCTGGGTACAAGCCAGGGGAACAAGTGGCGCTGGCGCTAGATGTGGCGGCTAGTGAATTTTACAAGGAAGGGAAGTATGTCTATGATGGTAAACCCCATGCACCAACGGAGTTTATCGATTATTTAGCCCAGTTGGTTAGCCAATACCCGATTGTATCTATAGAAGATGGTTTACATGAAGAAGATTGGCAAAATTGGCAATTACTCACCGAGAAAGTTGGTTCACAGGTGCAGCTAGTTGGTGATGACTTGTTTGTCACTAACGCTACCCGCTTACAAAAGGGCATTCAAGAAAAAGCAGGTAACTCCATTTTGATTAAACTTAATCAAATTGGTTCCCTGACCGAAACTCTAGAAACCATTGATTTGGCAACTCGTAACGGTTTCCGTTCAGTGATTAGCCATCGTTCTGGGGAAACAGAAGACACGACAATTGCCGATTTAGCCGTCGCCACTCGTGCAGGTCAAATCAAAACTGGTTCTCTGTGTCGTAGTGAACGAGTAGCTAAGTACAACCGCTTACTGCGAATTGAAGATGAATTAGGCGATCGCGCCATTTATGCTGGGGCTGTTGGTTTAGGGCCTAAGTAGGGGATAGGGGATAGGGGACAGGAATTTCCTGTAACCTATTATGGATAAAACCCCAATTTAGGCAAGCCCAATGTCTCATCCCACCCCATCATAATGTTGAGACACTGAATTGCTTGACCCGCTTGACCTTTGATTAAGTTGTCAATTGCTGACATGACAATCACTCGGCCAGTACGCGGGTCAACTGCTACACCGAGATAACAAAGATTGCTGCCAGTTGCCCATTTGGTTTGGGGATAAATTCCACTTTCACAGACTTTTACCCAAGGGGAATTACGGTAAAAAGCTGTATAAATAGTGGTTAAGTCATCCCCGACTAAACCAGGATCGCGGAGGGTGGCGTAAACAGTAGCCAAAGTCCCCCGCACTATAGGGACGAGGTGTGGCGTAAATTGGACTGTGACTTCATGACCTGCCAAATCACTACAAATTTGCTCGATTTCCGGGGTACTGCGGTGACGAACAACACTATAGGGAGCTAAAGAATTATCTGCTTCTGCTAATAATAAGTAACTTTTGGCTTCTCGCCCCCCACCAGATGCGCCGGATTTAGCATCAACAATAGCGGTTTCCGGTACGATTAACCCTTGTTTTAACAATGGGGATAATGCTAAGAGGCTGGCTGTAGGGTAACAACCAGGACAGCCAACTAATTGGGCTTCGGAGATGCGATCGCGGTAAAGTTCAGGTAATCCATAGACTGCGGCGGCGGCTGTGGTGCGATCGCTTCTTTCCTGACCATACCAAGTGGTATAAGTTGTCAAGTCACGGAATCGATAATCTGCACTCAAATCTAGTACTTTACAGCCTTTTTCCAACAAAATTGGCACAATTTGGCAAGCTAGTCCATTTGCCTGCGAGAGAAATACCACTTCACAGCGACGCGCGATAACTTCTGGGTCTACTTCCTCAATTGGTAATTTCACTGCATGAGCTAAGTGGGGGTAGAGAGATGTAAAAGGTTTACCTATACTACTCTCACCACCTAAATAAACTAGTTCGATTTCTGGATGATCCATCAGTAATCGGACTAATTGCACTCCACCATAACTTGACGCGCCAACAATCCCAACGGGTACGCGTCTAAAATTGCCCATGTTCTCAAATCCTTATCCACTTTTGGTTAATTTGTGATTAGCTATCAACTATAGAGCTGATGGTAAGTGCTGAGTCAAAAATCATAGCCTCTAACTTCTGTGTTTAACTTATTCTGGTGTAGGTAGTTTATGACGGTCATTTAGTATTTCACTCGGAACTCAGCACTGACTTTAGTATTAAACCCCAATTCTAGCGGGAGAAATTTCTTCTTGTTATCAAAACATTGCTAGTCTATATCTCTGCCGTATAAACGAGCTACAATTTATAATAAGAAATTGTAAAAAAAATTTACTATCGCTGGCTCAAAATCCTCTGTGTCACAACCTAAAAATACACAGCAGTCCTCCACTATTCCCCTAAATGGGGAGAATCCTGGCACGGGTGTTATTTCTCAAATAGAAGAAACCACTCACAACTTTGCCTCTCCAACTGAAAAGTTTATGTTTGATTCCATTGATGCTGCCTTATCAGACCTGAAAGCAGGTCGTGCCATTGTAGTGGTAGATGACGAAAATCGAGAAAATGAAGGCGATTTGATTTGTGCGGCCCAATTTGCCACACCTGACATGATCAATTTTATGGCAGTGGAAGCGAGAGGGTTGATTTGTCTGGCGATGAGTGGCGATCGCCTCGATGAACTCGATCTACCGTTAATGGTGACAAATATTACTGACACCAACCAAACTGCTTTTACTGTCAGTGTTGATGCTGGCCCCCACTTAGGCGTATCTACGGGCATTTCTGCCGAAGACCGGGCAAAAACAATTCAGGTGACACTTAACCCAGCTACCAAACCTACGGATTTGCGTCGTCCTGGTCATATTTTTCCCTTGCGAGCCAAAGCTGGTGGAGTCCTCAAACGTGCTGGACATACAGAGGCGGCTGTTGATTTATCTCGATTGGCTGGGTTGTATCCGGCTGGGGTAATTTGCGAAATTCAAAACCCCGATGGTTCAATGGCGCGTTTACAGCAGTTAATGGATTATGCCAAACATCACAATCTGAAAATCATCAGTATTGCTGATTTAATTAGTTATCGTCTCCAACACGATCGCTTAGTATATCGAGAAGTTGTCACCAAACTACCAAGCCAGTTCGGTCAGTTTGACATCTACGCCTATCGCCACACTCTTGATAATACAGAACACGTAGCGATTGTCAAGGGCGATCCTGCGAATTTTCAAGATGAAGCTGTGATGGTGCGGATGCACTCAGAATGTTTAACTGGCGATGCTTTGGGTTCCCTGCGTTGCGATTGTCGGATGCAGCTTGTAGCCGCCTTGAAAATGATCGAATCTGCTGGACAAGGAGTGGTTGTTTATCTCAGACAAGAAGGACGGGGGATTGGGTTAATTAACAAACTCAAAGCCTATTCCTTACAAGATATGGGATTGGATACGGTGGAAGCAAACGAGCGTTTGGGTTTCCCTGCCGACTTGCGTGACTATGGTATGGGCGCACAAATGCTCATGGACTTGGGTGTGAAAAAGATTCGCCTAATTACCAATAATCCCCGAAAAATTGCTGGTGTGAAGGGTTATGGAATGGAAGTAGTCGATCGCGTGCCATTGTTAATTGAAGCCAACGACTACAATTCTTATTATTTGGCAACTAAAGCGAAAAAGCTAGGTCATCTGTTGTTGCAGACTTACCTCGTAACTGTAGCTATCCATTGGCAAGATGACCCGCAATTGGTGACAAAACGCTATGAACGCTTAGAAAAACTACGTCACTTAGCTAAGAGTCATGATTTATTGTTGCAGGAAGAAGCGCGTCCATTAGCGATCGCTCTTTTCGATAATCCATCTTTGACAGTACACTTAGGGTTTGACCAAGCAAAAGTCGCTAGTTGTGATTGGTACAACCAAAGTGGTCATCCTTACGTACAAGCAATTTTACCAATTTTGGATAATTTAGCAGGTTTGCCTTATGTCCAAAAAGTGGAATTTCTAATTTCTTCTGGTAACGACCCCCTCAGTAATTTGCAAGTCCAACTAGATCGTCAGGCGATTTCATCCGATAAATTGCCTTCATCGGTTAGTAGTGATCTGGAAACACAGAAAATTTACAGTTTTAGTAAATTTAATTAAAAGCGGCGGTAAAACCCAACAAAAATGTGGGTGGTGAAGAAAGCCACCCCGCCGCTTACTTCTGTAATAGATTACTGACTACTGATAACTGTTTTAAGAAACAGTCTGTTGTGGTGATTTAGCTACATCATGACGTTCGAAGTTTGGAGAAATTGCTTTAGTAATCCAGTAAGTAAAGATGTGAGATAAAACTCCCAAAGGACCAGCAAATAAACACAGTATTAGCGAATGAATTGTCCAAATTCCGGTTTTCTGTCCTTCCCCGTATATCCACCTACCGACAAATAAATCCATTACGAGGAAATGAATCCAACCAGTTGCAGCAGCTGTTTCATCGGCGAAAAAATGAGCGATATCTGCTAACTGGGGATTAGATAAAGCTTGGGCATTTTCTGGGGTAATGCTGGTGACAAACAGATATAAATATGCTCCAGCCAAAGGCAAAAAGGGTATGTATGATTCCATTACTCGCCGTGTTACTTGCCAATTGGGAAGAAGAATCATTAATGCCCAAAAAGGCAAGACAAAAATATTGGCAATGTTGAATAGTTGAGTGATGTCCATAAAAAAGCTAGGGAGTGGGGAAAAAAGGAAGTATAAATTATAAGGCTACTAGTTGTGATTCTATATCTGCTGAGTTTAAATCACGACCGATAAAAACTAAACGAGTTTGCCTTGCTTCTTGTGGCTGCCAAGGGCGATCATAAAATTTATCAAATCGGTTGCCTACCCCTTGCATTACTAGGCGCATGGGTTTATTGGGGACTGCTACAAAGCCTTTAATTCGGTAAATTTCTTGTTGAGTGGTCAGTGTCTGCAATTGTGCTTGCAATTTTTCTGGGTCAAAGTCCCGGTCTAAAATTAGGTGAGTTGAGGTGATATCTTCGTCGTGGTCGTGGTCTTCTTCGGTGTCGTGATGACTGGGACGGCTATCTAAGTTGTCTTCTACTGCTGCCTGGAATCCCAATAGTATAGATGGATCAAGTTGACCGCGATCGCTTTCTACTATTTTCACTACTCTAGGCAATTCTTGCTTGACTAATTCTTCAACTTGTGATTTTGTTTCTGCATCGATCAAATCAGTTTTGCTTAACACCACCAAATCTGCACAAGCTAGTTGGTCTTCAAACAGTTCTTGCAATGGTGTTTCGTGTTCTAGACTATCATCAGCTTGACGTTGAGCGGCGATCGCTTCTAAATCACTCGCAAACGTCCCTGATGCTACAGCTGCACAATCTACCACTGTCACCACAGCATCCACTGTTGCGGCGTTGCGGATTTCTTGCCAGCGAAAGGCTTTTACCAATGGTTTGGGTAAAGCTAAACCAGAGGTTTCAATCACAATACAGTCAATGCTATCTCGGCGTTTGAGTAACGCTTGCATCGTCGGGTAAAACTCTTCTTGGACGGTGCAGCATAGACAGCCATTCGTTAATTCAAAAATATTATTCCCGCCATCCTCATCTTCGGGACAAATTTGGCAGGATTTCAACAAATCGCCATCTATACCAAGTTCGCCAAATTCGTTGACTAAAACTGCTATGCGGCGGCCTTGGTTATTTTGGAGTAGGTGGCGAATTAGGCTGGTTTTTCCACTACCTAAAAAGCCTGTAATCACGGTGACTGGAATTTTTTTAGCCATTATTTAAGTAATTCAACAGAATCAAGAAAGTCAGGACTGATATGATGAAAATATTAGAGACTATAGCAATCCTACCTGAGTTCTGATAATTGCAAGACGTAGACACCCAAATTTTGCCAAATTCAGAATTCTATTTTCAGTAAAAATATTTAAATCTTTTTAATTAGAATCCTTGAGAGAAAATAAACCAACGAGATGATCTGACGTAACTCATTACGCTTGATTTACTAAGTTAGTCATACCATTCCACGATGAATATTAGGTGAGTGATTTTCTGGAAATCTCCTCATCGCTCTTGATGAATAAATTAGGAAAAAATCTCATGTATTCAATTTATATTGTGTAAACAGCATTATAAATTATTAAAGAGTGAGAGATTTTTATATTTAAAAACCACTTTTAAATATAAAAAATCTCTCACGATAATTCATGCGTATTAAATTTTAAAATTTAAATGAAATTTAACATAAAATTTAAAGATTTGATGAACACTCAGTGAAACCCCCAAAAAAACCTAACCGTAAAGCTACAATACGAATTGGAGAATAGAAAGCATCATTTAAAACACATAAAAGAATCTGTATGTATTAAAGATTGTATTCATAAAGCATATAAAGCCTAATATTTTGCAATTGCACATACGGAAACATCTGTTGATTCAGATGTGTCTCTATAGTTTTAGGTATAAAAAGTAAATATGTATTATCCCTTATAATTATTGTAGAACTAGGTTTCCAACACACATCAGGAAGTTTTATATCACTATCTAACTAACTATTCAAACATATCCAATGATTTCAGGTTAACTTCATAAAAATTACTGAATAAATCATGCACATTCTTATCTACTCTTACAACTATTATCCAGAGCCAATTGGCATTGCACCTTTAATGACTGAACTGGCCGAGGGTTTAGCACAAAGAGGACATCAGGTGCGGGTGATTACAGGAATGCCTAACTATCCCCAACGAGAAATTTATGATGGATATAAAGGTAAGTGGTACGTTACAGAACAAAAGAATGGTGTGACGATCCAGCGCAGTTACCTACGGATTAAATCCAAACCTAACCTGTTAGATAGATTGTTACTAGAGTTAAGTTTTATCTTCACTAGCTTGCCACAAGCCTTTAACGGCAAAAGACCAGACTTGATTTTGTTAACAGTACCCCCACTACTTGTTTCACTACCAGCAAGCTTTCTTGGTTGGTTTTTTAAGTGTCCTGTGGTGTTAAATGTACAAGACATTTTACCCGAAGCAGCAGTGCGTGTCGGACTGATGACCAATAAATTAATGATTCGCTTTTGCGAAATTATAGAAAAATTTGCCTATAGAAATGCTACCAAGATTAGTGTCATCGCTGATGGCTTCCGTGAGAATTTAGTACATAAAGGAGTAAGTGCCAAAAAGATTGTTTGTATTCCCAATTGGGTCAATGTTAATTTTATCCGTCCCTTGGCAAAGAATAATTCTTGGAGAACCGTTCATCAGCTAGATGGTAAATTTGTGGTGATGTACTCTGGTAACATCGCCCTAACACAAGGTTTAGAGACGGTAATAGCCGCAGCTGCTTATCTGCGTCACATTCCAGATATTAGTTTTGTGATTATAGGCGAATCAACAGCTTTATCCCGATTACAAAAACATTGTCTATCTTGTGGTGCAGATAATGTTTTGCTTTTACCATTGCAGCCAAGAGAACAGCTACCGCAAATGTTAGCGGCGGCTGATGTCAGCTTAATTGTGCAGAAAAGCAACGTCATTGCCTTCAATATGCCCTCTAAGATACCACTAGCATTGGCTTCAGGCCGTCCGATTGTGGGTTCAGTACCAGCAACTGGTACAGCAGCCAAAGTCATTAGAGAAAGTGGCGGCGGTATGATTGTGGAGCCGGAATCACCAGAAGCATTAGCAGCAGCAGTGTTAGATATATATAATAATTCGGCACTAGCAACAAAATTAGGCAACCAAGGTAGAAAATTCGCAGAAGAAAATTTTTCCTTTGAGCAAGCTATTGAGCAATATGAGGAGTTATTTTTTGAGTTATTAGGTAAGAAGAGACCAAAACTCACTCGTGTAGCACAATCCAATCAGAAAAAATCTGTTAAGATTTAACCTCCACAACGAAGGTAAGGGTTAGTCAAAATGCAGCTAGCTCCTCTGTTTCCTATTGTTCATCGGATTCTACAACCGACTTTTCCTGGCTGTCTCTGGAGTGGCGATCGCACTTGTAAAGCGATCGCCTTAACTTTTGATGATGGCCCCCATCCCCAATACACCCCCGAAGTATTAGCAGTCTTAGATCGCTACAACATCACTGCTAGCTTTTTTTTGTTAGGTGCTTGTGTCAACAGTTCCCCAAGTATTGCTCAAGCAATATGCGATCGCGGTCACTGGATAGGCTTGCACGGGTACGATCATCGCTCTTTCCCAATGCTATCGCCAATCGAACTCAAAGAGAGTTTAGAAAAAACCCAATTAGCCATATACACTGCTTGTAACCTCTCTCCTGAAAAAGTGCGCGATGTTAGGCCTCCCAACGGATTATTTACACCCAAAACCTTAAATTTATTCCAACAGTGGAAATATCGTCCAGTCATGTGGAGTGTTGTTCCAGAAGACTGGGTGAGGCCAGGAGTTACCGAAGTAGTACAGCGCGTTCTCAAGCAAGTACAAAACGGCTCACTGATTGTTCTACACGATGGTGCTTGTGGTGGACAAGATGTAGCTGCAACAATTCAAGTCCTGATTCCGCAACTGCTACAACAAGGTTACAAATTTATTAGTGTTGATGCTTTATGGCAACAATTCAACACTAGTCAATTGGTAATTGGTAATAGATAACAAGAAAATCCAAACGAACAACTACCAATTACCGAGCAGAGCGCCAGTAATTGGTCGGAGGTAGTAATTTTAATTTTGAGCGCTAGAAACTGATTTCGGGTGCTTTTGGCTGTTGAGAAAACCCAGCCTCAGAACTATTAACGAAAGTAGCCTCTTCGGTTCCTAAAAGATGATGAATTTCACTTAAAGACGTTGGTTTAGTTACAGATTCTTCTGTCAATTCATCTTTGTAATCAATTAGGTCATCTACTTGACAATTCAACGCTTTACAAAACCTAATAATTCTTTCAATATGCTCTGTTCCAGTCCGGCCACTTTCCCAGTTTTGAATAGTGCTTTCAGTCACACCAACAAGACGGGACAGTTCCAACTGAGTTAGTCCTGCTTTCTCCCGCAACAAAGCGATCCTTGGTTTTGGCTTTTGTTTCACAGCTACAGCACTTTAATCTTACCTATAGTCGTAGATCCTAGCACTAAAGAAAACCTGCACCATCAAATTACAAAAAAAAATTTAGCCTCATCTCTTCTTTAAGAAATAAAATTTGTCGTCAGAATTCAGAATCCAGAATCCCGAAGTCAGAATTAAGCAGAGTTTGACAACCCATCTGAATAGTTGTTAAAAACCTAAATGCTATAGATTCCTTATTTACTAAATGATTCTAAGCACTGACTCCTTATTTATGAAATATTACCATTTGTTAAAATATCTTAATGTAAATTTCAATTTGATGAAGAAAATATTATCTCAAACTCCGAAACCGTAAACAGAGAACTTTCATTAAATTAGTACCTACGTTTAATGTGAATTAGTCTTGAAACCCTTGTAATTCTGTACGTATTCACAAAACTGTGATTTTGAGTGAGTCTTGAAACTCTTGTGGGATAAGAGGCGTTGCTAATTCACATCAGGCGTTACCTACTCTTCGACAGAAAAGCATACCAATGGCAAAATTCATCAAAATTTATTTACAGTTTTTTAAGAGAAAAATTTTTATTAACTAGATATAGTCGCCTGTAACTGACTTTCTAACTTAATACGCAACCACAAGTCAGTAAATGACCAGATGTAAAATTGATTAGCAACTGCCAGAAAATTTTCCTGTTTATTAGTAACAATTGCATCTAATTGGTAATGGCTAAGACAAGCTAACTCTACAGCAGATTCAAAGTCTTTTAAGGGAAAATAACGTGCTTTCTGTAGCAAATCTTGATTAATAGCACAAATATGGATTTGTTCTTGCAACCACTCAACTATGACTTCAGGAATCTTACGATTTTTTAAACAACAAGTATAAGTAGAAACTTTTTGTAAACCAACATCTGTTAAATATAACCGAATCGATGGATGTAAATTCTCTAATAGTTCTCTGACATCTTCAGCAGATTCAGTGCGATTCATGACACTATCTAGTATTAAGTCGGTATCAAATAAAATTTTGAACATTTTTCACCTCACATTTAAGATCAGCAGTACACTGCCAAAAGCGAGTGGACTCAATTTATTGGGCATTGCTACTGCTTCAGTTTTGTCAATAAAGTAGTTTTGCTGTCTAGCCAGGAAAACGGAAGTCATTAGCTAAGTAAGGACATTGTTAGATACAACCTGTAAGAACCTGATTTCGGTAACGATACCAAATTCAATAAAAATTTAGAGACGGGGAAAAATACCACAAGCTATCTGATGAGGTGAGTAGAATGCAGAAAACATAAGTATACTAGGGCATAATTGTCGTTTTTTATACTAAATATTAAAAGATAGCAAAAAAATTAAATCTGGAAACCTAGATAAAATTTTGCTTTCTTCCCTGCGGGGCGCTACGCGAAAATTTTGTCTTGATATTACCCTTTATCCAGCTAAGTTCCATAATTAATATTTATGTTTAAATAATTACCTGATGAGACACGAACTACCACTCAACTCACAGTAACCAGAGATGACGAGATATGATTATTAGTAGTTCCAAACTAAAATAAAAGTCACTAATTAATAGTATTCGTACTCAGCAATCAGCAAGTTTTTATTCATTCATATTACGGTATGTAGCGACTGCGGAAGGCGATATGCGGTTGAGGTAACGGAAAATCCAATATTTAAAGATAGTATCTAAAATTACAGGGAAAGTCGCAATAAATAAGAAGATAAATTCTCTATTAGCTGGTAATCCCCAGTGGCGGGATAAACCTTCCAAAATCACTTCCCAACCATGAGGAGAGTGAAATCCTACAAATACATCAGTAAACAAAATAATGATAAATGCTTTGGCACTATCACTTAAACCGTAGACGACATTATCAAAAAATTCCTTAAGTACCATAATCGAAGGCTTGCTAACCAGCAGCAACCAAATGAATGTAGCAACAGAAAAGATATCGGCAAAAACATTTTTAATTGCATTAGAACTTTCACCGCGAAATTCTGCTGCAAGTTCTTGAGCTTTTTCTCTCATTTGAGTTTCTATGGCTTCAGGAGAAAGGGGAGGTGCATTACTAATAAAATTTTCAAATTTAATTCTTTCTTCAAACCTTTGTAGCGTCAATAATGCTTCTTCCTCCATCTCTGAATTCAAAAATATCTGTTCTGTTTCCGCAGATTTAAAATTATCGATAATTGGCCCAATAACTAAGGCTTTTGTTAACTGATGGGTTAAAAGAGGTACTATAATTAGGAGTAAAATAAATCTAATAGATATGATACTTCTTTTCTGAGCTTGCCGGAAGTTATTAACAACATCTTGTTCGGCGTTTGGATCTAATTCAATTTGCAAACGGCCAATAGTACTTAAGATAGAACGAGGTAAAATACCTGTTGTATCTGCTTTTCCCCGTGCCTTCTTATGACGTTCTGTTTTGGGTTTGGCTAATTGTGGTGGTGATGTTGGTGTGTAGGTGCGTTCGACTAAATTATTCTTATTAATTTCATTAGTTCTTAAGGCAGAGGTGAGTGACTGATCATCAGATGGTGTTGAGTCAGAGGTGCTAATCTGTGAGGATGAAATTCCAGATGAAGAAAATATTTCATTGATGGTATATTTTGAAATAATTTCATCAATGAATTTTAATTTTTCTAAAGTTACTGAGGGACTGGGATATTCTATACCTGCTTTACGAGCAGCCTGTTGGTTAGATTCATTAGAGAACCAACGACTGAAGCGAAATTCAGTGAGCCGCATTCTAGCTGTTTTTAATTGTTGGGCTAAATCAGACTCAAAATAATCCATCACACTGTTGCTGTATATGGCTAAATTGAAGTCTATTTTGTTACCATTAAAGTATTCATCTTCGATGGCTTTAATATTTAATGCAGCTTTATAAGCTTCTTCTAGAGAACGTTCTGGAGTACGTAAATACCAGCGATAAGCAGACAGCAGAAAAGGATAAAATTTTTCGCTAAAAATAGAATTTCTCATTGTAAATAGTCAACCGTAATTCTTGATTAATCAGAGTTCATTAACTTTAAATTAACGCAAAAAATATACTAGCAAATCTGTTCAGGAGATATTTTGTGCTTTCTCATTCTATTTGGATTGTTGGTAGTAGCCGCAGTGGTAAGACTACTTATTTGGTGGAAAACTTTTGTGACTGGGTACAAAAGAGAAGCCGAGTTCATGAACTATTTTATACCAAAAAAGCCAAATTAAATCCCAGCAGTTCCGTACCTCTATCTTTCGATGTTCAACAAGCCAAACCCGGAGTTTTAGTTTTGTCTGCGAATGATGATAATCGTCGAGAATTGGGTGACAAAATTGTTACTAATACACAAGGAAAATACCCAATTCGGGTGAAAACTCCATTAGGTTTTTTTCAAGATGACGTTATTTTATTTTGGCCTTTACTGATTCAATTGTTAAATCTAAAGGCACAATTTCCTGTAAGATTGCGCCCAGAAACTGAGCAAGAACTGGCAACGAAACTCTGGCGTTCTCAGTTAGATGAGGAAACCTTACGGCGTGCGGGAGTGAATGAGTATCGCTTGGTGAGACGCATTTTGGACGTGATGCAACTAGCTGCTTACAGTGGTACACCTTGCGAAGATATTGCTCAGGTTTTGGAAACAGGGTTAGAGGATAATAATGTCAATTTAGAGCCAGAATTTTTGGCATCTTTATTACTAGATTGGCGTAATTGGTGCTTAGATAGGGGGTTACTAACCTATGGCATTATTACTGAACTCTATAGTCAGCACTTGTTAACCAATGAAAATTATCAGCAACATCTAACGGCAAGATATCAGGCGGTGCTAGCTGATGATGTAGATGAATATCCGGGTGTGGTGCGGAATTTATTTGAGTTGTTGTTAGATCAAGGTGCGATCGCCGCTTTTAGTTATAATCCTGATGGTGGTGTGCGGTTGGGATTAGGAGCCGATCCTGAATACATGGCAGGTTTAGCTAAACGCTGTCAAGTAAAGACTTTGGTGGGAGTAGCAGCAGAATCTTTGGTAGATAGGCTAGTGATGCCAATAGTAGAATCACTCACTGAACCAATGCTATTGTCTTGTTTACCATCCGTCGTGGAGTCAATTCAAACCACATCCCGCGCTCAATTGTTACGACAAACAGCCCAGGTAATTGTCAAAGCTATCCAATCGGGAGAAGTACAACCAGAACAGGTGGCGATTATTGCCCCTGGTTTAGATGCGATCGCTCGTTATACACTAACAGAAATCCTTACTAAGCAAAATATCCCAGTTGAATCCCTCAACGACCAACGCCCCTTAATCAGTTCACCAGTCATCAGAGCATTACTTACCATGCTGGCACTAGTTTATCCGGGTTTAGGACGCTTAGTAGACAGGGATGCTGTTGCAGAGATGTTGGTTGTCTTAAGTAGAAAACCAGAAACTCCAGAAACCCCTACCCCACTTCCTATTCTCCACTCCCCACTCACCACTAAAATCGACCCAGTACGAGCAGGATTAATCGCTGATTACTGCTTTGTCCCCCATCCCGAAAACCCCAACTTGCTCCCGGTGACAACCTTTGAACGTTGGGATCGCATTGGTTATGCAGCCACCATAGCCTATGGTGAAATATTACAGTGGTTAGAACAACAGCGATCGCAACAAGAACTACGCCTAATTCCCAGCCCCATTTCCCTGTTAGATAGAGCAATTCAGCGCTTTTTGTGGAATGGCAGCAACCTACCCTATGATCAGTTGGCAGCACTACGAGAATTACTGGAAACTGCCCAGCACTATTGGGAAATTGACACTAGACTACGGCAAAATAGGGGCAGGGAACAGGGAGTAGGGGAGGAATTTCTGACTCAACCGTCAATAGTCAACGATTCCATCGCTGAATTTATTCAACTGCTCCGGCGGGGAACTATTACAGCTAACCCTTATCCTCTACGTCCCATTGGTTCCATTAAAAAAGCTGTCACCCTAGCAACTATATTCCAATACCGTTCTAGTAGAAGATTTCACCACTGGCATTTTTGGCTAGATGCTGGTTCACCTTTGTGGGCAAAAGGTGGCGCAGCTACCTTATTTGGTGCGCCGTTTTTCTTACAAGACAGGTTGGGACAGCCTTGGACAGCAGAAGATGAAAAATTAGCAGAACAAACTCGACTGCAAAGAATTTTGACTGATTTACTATCTCGTGTATCAAAGAAAATTTATCTTTGTCACAGTGATTTAACAGTGAATGGACAAGAGCAACTGGGGCCGATGTTACCCTTAGTCCATGCTTCTCTATCAATGGAGATGGAAACTACTGATAGTTGAAAAAATAACGAGTGATGGGCTACGCCACACCATAGGTGAACGCACAACACTTAAAATATTAAGTAAATTAAATATGTATATCAAGACTCAAAATCAATGGCACTATTTGGATTTGGCAAAAAATTAGCGATGCCCACCCCTGAAAAAGCCTTACCAGGAAGGGCGCAAACTATGCCTGTACCGGCTCAACACTATGTCAACAAGAACCCACTAAAACCCCCTTTTCCAGAAGGCTTGGAAAAAGCAATATTTGGTTTGGGTTGTTTTTGGGGTGCAGAACGTAAGTTTTGGCAACAACCAGGAGTTTATACCACAGCCGTCGGCTATGCTGCTGGTTTTACGCCAAACCCCACTTACGATGAAGTATGTACGGGTTTGACTGGTCATAACGAAGTAGTATTAGTGGTGTTTGACCCCAAAGTAATTAGTTACACCCAGTTACTAAAGGTTTTTTGGGAAAGCCACAATCCTACCCAAGGAATGCGCCAAGGTAATGACGTAGGGACTCAGTATCGTTCCGGTATCTACGTCTATTCCGACGAGCAAAGACAGTTAGCAGAAGCTTCACAAGAGGCTTATCAGCAAGCTCTCAGCCGTGCAGGATATGAAAAGATTACTACAGAAATCCTCGATGCACCTGAATTTTACTACGCAGAAGCTTATCATCAGCAGTATCTAGCTAAAAATCCTAATGGTTATTGTGGCTTAGGCGGGACAAATGTTGCTTGTCCTGTAGGTGTAGTTGAATCACCAGTAAATGGGTGACAAAATCTGTTTGTAGAAAGCACTTTAGTACTTTAACAAAATCTTGAAGCACTAAAGTCCTGACTACAAACCATTACAAAATTGATTTAAGTAAAGCGATCGCACTTACCCATAACACAATACTAACGGGTGCGCCAATCAAAATACCAGCGATCGCCCACCCTCGCTGATGGGCTTGGAAATGTTCAATACTGCGCCAGCGTCTACTTTTCCAAGCCCATTCATTGCCTTTTGCACCCAAAGCGATCGTTGTGAACCAACCAATTTGGGGTATAAAACAAAATAATCCTACCCAAACTTGATTAGTCCACAACCATACCCAAGGTAGTAAAAAAGCACCCCAGTTCCACCCTAAAATTTCTTCAGGAACTTGTTCTGTGAGATTATTAATCCCACAGCCAGAATTATTAATGAATTTTTTGGATAATACTAGGCGATCGTCCTTAGTAGATTTAACTAAACCAGATTTAAGCGTGTCTAAAGCTTGACGAGCATTAATAAAACGTTGTTCTGGTGCTGGTTCTGTTATTTTTTGTAACCATCTCACAAAACCAGGACTCAGATGAACAATGTTAGTAAATTGTAGTCGTAAATCTTGCTGGGGTAATTCGGCAGGAGAGATACCAGTTAACAGATGAATTAAACTTGCCCCCAGTGCATATAAATCTGATGCTGGAACCGCCCGACCACCATATTGTTCCATCGGTGCGTAACCATAAGTACCCACAACAGTAAAAGTCACGCCTTCTTTAGCAGCCTTGTCTTGCACAGCGCCAAAATCTACTAAATAAATATTTTTATCTTCACCCCAAATTAAATTACTTGGTTTAATATCTCGATGCAATACACCAGGATTCAACTCATGTAAATATATGAGAATTTTTAACACCTCAACGGCAATTTTCCTAGCTTGCTTTTCAGTAAATCTTTTACCAGCAGTGAGTTTTTCTTTAAGCGATTCCCCAGGAATATATTCTTGTACTAAACCAAACCAGAGTGAACGGTCATCAATGCAAAAGTAATCCAGATACTGGGGAATCCGGGGATGATGAAGATGTTTGAGAATTTGGGCTTCCCGTTCAAAAAGTTTCAGGTCATCCCATTGAACACTACCACCAAAAGCCAGGAGCTTAACCACAACCAGTGAATGTTCGGCATTAGTAGCTTGTAAATCTTTAGCTAACCAAGTTTGCCGAATCCCATTATGACCCAGTAGGCGTTGAATTTGATAACGGTCGTGCAATATCTGTTCTACTTGCAGCATCTGACACCTGCTAGCAATTTACGTAAAAGTAATTCCCCTATATTTAGGATAGTGAAAAAGTTAGGAAATGAGGGGAGTGGGAGCAAGTGGCGTAGCAGGGAGCAGGGAAAAAACTAATGACTATTGACTATTAACCATGAACCAAACAGATGTAGTTATTATTGGTAGCGGTGTTGGGGGCTTGAGTTGTGCTGCTATTTTGGCACACTATGGCTTTGATGTGACTGTTTGTGAGAGTCATACAATTCCTGGTGGGGCGGCGCACGCTTTTGAACGTCAAGGATTTAAGTTTGATAATGGGCCTTCTCTTTACTCTGGCTTATCTTATAGTCCTTCGGTTAACCCCTTACGGCAAGTGCTAGACGCAGTTGGTGTTGATTTGCCATGCGTTACTTATGATACTTGGGGCTGTTGTCTACCGGAAGGTAATTTTAATGCCTCAGTGGGTGCAGAACAATTTTGTGAAGTGCTGGAGAGACTTCGGGGAAAGGATGCGGTGGCTGAATGGCGACAATTGCAACGGGTGATGACACCACTAGCTCAAGCGGCGATCGCTCTTCCCCCAGCTGCGCTACGCTGGGATATAGGCGCAGCTTTGACCATCGGCCGATTTGCTCCAACTCTCGCTCAACAATCTGCCAATTTCCTCAAGTTAACGGGGCCTTTCTCCCGGATCATGAATGGTGTTGTCAGTGACCCGTTTATTCGTAATTGGCTAAACTTGCTGTGTTTTCTCCTCTCTGGACTTCCAGCGTCTGGAACTAATGCCGCAGAGGTAGCATTCATGTTTGCTGATTGGTATCGGCCAGGAGTAGTTTTAGACTACCCGATTGGTGGTAGTGGTGCTTTAGTTAATGCTTTGGTGCAAGGACTAGAAAAACACGGTGGGCAATTACTTTTAGGGACTCACGTTGAACAAGTATTAGTAGAAAGTAACAGGGCTGTAGGTGTCAGGTTGCGTGATGGGCAAGAAATTCGGGCGCGACGGGCGGTTGTGTCCAATGCTTCTGTTTGGGATACACTGAAGTTATTGCCGGAGGGGGCTGTATCAAAAAAATTCCGCAGCCAACGCCAAGCAACACCGGAATGTGATAGCTTCATGCACCTGCATCTAGGTATTGATGCTCAAGGATTACCAGCAGATTTGGCTTGTCATCACATTGTAGTTAATGATTGGCAACTAGGGATTAATGCACCGCAAAATGTAGTGCTGGTATCAATTCCTTCAATTCTTGACCCGACCTTAGCACCATTAGGTAAACACGTAATTCATGTATATACTCCTGGTAATGAACCTTACTCATTATGGGAAGGTTTGGACAGGAGAAGTCAGGAATATGAACAACAAAAGCTATTGCGTGCGGAAGTGATGTGGCAAGCTCTAGAACGTATCATTCCTGATATTCGCTCTCGTTGTGAAATCACATTGGTAGGTACACCCCTGACCCACGAAAGATTTTTACGCCGTAATCGTGGTTCTTATGGCCCGGCAATTTCCGCAGATGTTGGTCTATTTCCCGGCCACAGCACACCCCTACCAGGGTTGATGTGCTGCGGTGACTCGACCTTTCCGGGTATCGGTTTACCAGCTGTCGCAGCTAGTGGACTGATTGTGGCTAATACTCTTGCACCAGTGAGTCAGCATTTAGCTCTGCTGAACAGGGTTGGTCTTTAAAGGCAGAGATGCGCGGAGTATGTGTTTAATGTGGCTTTCTAGCAATAATTGTCCGATGGCGGGGGTCGCTGGGAACTGTCACGAGTTCTTGGAAACCGACTTTTTGCAGTGTTGCTTCTATGTCAAAACTGTAATATTGGTCACTCCAAGGCTCAGTGCTTTTCATGAGAGTGAAGAGGACGGGAGGGAGATTTTGGATGACAGGCGATCGCGGGTTATTATCAACTAAAGCAATATAACCACCAGGACGTAATAATCGTTTGGCTTCCACAAAAATTTCCTGGGTGGCGTAACTTGGCAGTTCATGAATCACAAACTGAAGCGTCACCAAATCAAAAGAATTATCTGGTAAACCTGTATTTTCTGCCCTAGCATGAAGCCACTCGGATATTTCACTATTAACATCCCTAGTTTTGGCTACAGCCAGCATATAAGGCGACAAATCCAAACCCACTGTGCGGACTGGATACCTTTCCCGGTTTTGGTAATAACGGTGTAGCGCCAAGGTAGAAACACCCACTGAGCAACCAATATCTAAAATATCCCTGACTTGTTGCGGTGCATATGTTGCTAAAGCATCATGAAAAGTACCTCTCAATCTAGCATGGGCGGCTTCCCAAGTGATGTTTTCTTGAGGCCATACCCGCAACGCCATCGAGTATGTAGCTGATTCGGTTTCAAAAGCGGCGTCCCAGCAGAGGTTGCCTTCCGAATAAGCATGAAAGGGTACTTTGTAGTAGTCAGGGTAAATGACGTGAGGATTCGTTATCGTATCCAGCAGTTGTTTTGCTGGTGATGCTTGGAGTGCTTCATAATTTTTCCGCCAAGGGATGCCGTTTTTCTCAGCCGTTTTGATGAGAACTTGCCTAGCCTGCTGTTTCATCACCCCGTAAATGGGTTTAGTTTGAATTAATAAATTCACGAAATTGGAGAGTAGACTTTCACCAGCCCAGTCTGGCTTGCTCTTATTGTTCATCAGTTTGTATGTAGTGAGGCGATAACTGCAACTGCCTATATTGTAGATTTATGGCGGCGTACAGAATCAGTTAACAGTTATCATCCCATAGCGGAAAACTCAATATTATATGGCAGGGGACAGGTGAGAGTCGGAAAAGTTTCTTGGTATCTGTCTTTCATGCTTATTGCCATTCCTCAAATTGATTACTGGTGTTGCGAAGTAGGGAATTTAGTTGAGCGCGGCGGGTTTCAAAATTGGCGGCGATGGAAATTAAGACAATACCGACAAATAAACCCACAACCCATTTTAAGAAGGGGTAACGCAAGCTAAAAACTACTAATTGGTAAACGCTGGTGAGCAAAAACGTGGCTGTGCCAATATAGAGAAACGCCCGGATTCTTAAAGCTAATCCGGCAAAAATGGCAATTAAAGCGAAACTTCCGGGGATGAGGGGAGCATTTTGATGAAATAGGATTGCCCAACCACAAATTATCCCACTACCCAACATTCGCAAGCTGTGACGAGCTAATTTAAATTCTGGCTGTGTTAGTTGCGGATCTACTTGGGCAATATACAGCAGTGATAAACCAATTATTGTGACGTACCATAAATTATCGGTGAGGCGTAACTGATTAAACCAGGAAAATAATGCCCAATCTAACAAGACCACACTAATATAAGTAAACCGGATATTTTCGGCTACCTTGGCTAAAAAGATGTAGAATCCGGCTGCTATTAATAAAGTGATTGGGTAAACGAAAAGTCTGGTTTCGCCTAAAATTACAATTGGCACAATATAGGCGGCTTGTCGCCAGGGTTTTTGTGACCATCCCCAACTCTGCCACGGTAGGATATATAAGAAATAAGCAAATACGCAAGCGATCGCACCATTCCAAGGTACTAAGGGGCCTGTAATCCATTGTCCTACGGCAGTTTCCCGCCAATAAACTCTCATCCCAGCTATTAATAAGAAACCCAGGTATACCCAAATATCTGCTGTGGTGATGCGTCCGAAGACGCGGGAAACAGATGAATCTGGTGTATTTTTACCTTGTAAAATGGCGTATATAATTAAAAATGCGCCCGTTCCCAACCCTACAAGGCGATTAACTTGGATGGGGAGGATAATTGCAGTCATGAGTAAAACGCTACTCCAAGCCCAGTGCAGATGAGCAATGACTTTCAGTTCTTGGGGGGTGAGGCGTAAGTAATTTGTCAACCAAGGCGCGAGGATGCGGTAAGCAGACATAATACTTGTACCCAAGGCCGCCATTGCAATTAAGCCATCGCCTAAGCCACCACCAGAAGCTTGTAACATTTGATAGAACAAAATCTCGTAAGCGGAGACGGATACACCAATAATCCCTAAGTAAAGTAAGGGCTTGAAGTCTTGCCTGCGTCGCCCTACGCCAATGAAAATTAATGCTACACCCAAAGAAGATAACCCAGACCAATTGGTAAAGGTGTTAAACCGTAGCAGTACACTAAATAAGCCATAAAATAGGGGCAGGATATGGAAACTATTCGGTAGTTTGGTTAATTGGTAACGTCGTCGCCACCATTCTCCTAAAAACTGCGTGAATAAACCTAAGGCGATGTTAGCAATTGCGACACGAATAATTGATCGTCCGCCAAATCCTAACACCTCAGCAATCAATAACTCTACACACCAACCTATTCCATAAAATCCCCAATCTGTGGGTTGTCGCCAATTCCGATAAGTAATTGCGCCTAAAGTTATGGCTGTGGCAATTAAGTATAAAAGCCCAGGAGGCTCAAACCCTTGGTACATAACTAGGGAATGGCGCGTGAGAGTTAATAATTCTACGCCACATAAAGCGATCGCCCATTTATCAGCAGCACCTGCATATATATCTGCTAATTCAGAACTAGGGCGTAATAGTGCTGTACGTCCTAACCATAAACTTAAAATAACGGCTGCACCCACAACATACCACCCGGCTACTGCAAGGCGCGGTAAACCTGGGACACCTTCCCACAGCAAAGCCCCAAGAAAACTTAAACCAAAACCAATGGTAACGCCTGCAACTTGTTGACTGGGTAAATACCGAGTATTGGCATACATCACACCTGTACTCACAGCCAAACTAATCAATCTAATTCCGGGTAAGGGTAAGGTTAATAGCTGTGTCATGCCCACAGCCAGGATACTTAAGAAACTGTTGGTGGTGCGGCGTTGAGTTGTCCGACTGGCTAAACCTGTCAGGGCTATGGGTGTTGCTAACCAAATCACGCCCCAACGAGCTTGACTGTACACTTCGCCAGTCCAGCTAGTTTCCACATTGATCCACAGCAACAGGAAACTAACAACAGCTAATCCTAAGCCGATATACCATGAGCTGCGTTTCCAGATGCCAGTACCCAGGCTATATCCCCACTCTACCAACATCAGCACTATGAGGATGCTTGCCCATAGATGTAAGGCTAGGTTGGGTAATAGCCAATCGATAATTGAGCAAAGCGCCAATAATCCCACAACGTGAGTTAGGTACACCAAGGGAACAGGTACAGGAGAACGGCGTTTGCTGACGACTGCTAGAGTGATTACGGACAGCAATAAATTGAGCGATCGCAAGGTAGGATTAACGGTAGCGATCGTAGTTAGGCAAGCCCCAAATAACAGTGTTAAAATTTCGCCAAACCGGGCAACTTCTCGCTTACGGTGATGGTACAAGATTTCTGTAAGTACCACCATGAGAACTAGATAGGGAAATAAAGCAATGCTGATTAAAGCCCAAGGTTCATTTTGTGACTGAGTGATTTGTGTAGCAATAGCGATCGCTGATTGTTGCAATCCAGATGGAACTAATCGCCAAC
The DNA here is from genome assembly GCF_014697105.1 of Anabaena subtropica FACHB-260. Taxonomy (GTDB): domain Bacteria; phylum Cyanobacteriota; class Cyanobacteriia; order Cyanobacteriales; family Nostocaceae; genus Trichormus; species Trichormus subtropicus. The sequence goes on from NZ_JACJRF010000013.1 coordinate 45,864, forward strand.
CTAACCAAATCGTCTGTAAGCCAACGACAAACAGTAATGCGAAATCCCCTTGCAAGCTGTATCTGTATAGGCGCACTCCGCCAACCCACAAAACCAAGCCACTCACCGCGATCGCTTGTGCTGGATGTTCTGTTACTGCTACTAGCCAACCTAAAAAGAGTAAAATTCCGCCGAGTTTTTCCCAGGGAAGGGGAGATGTAGGAGATGTACGTTTCTGTCTTTCTTGCTGTGCTAGCCAAGTTGTTAGCCAGCCGCAAATACCAATGGCTAAACCTAGTTGAGTAACATCAACCCCAGCAACGAAAATTGCCCGCGATAGGAGTAGTAATAAACCATAGACAACGACAGCAGCATAAGTATTAATAATCTGTTTCTGGGATTCTTCGCCTTCATTTGCCGGTATGGGTTGGTGGTGCTGCTGTCGGCGACTGTGATAAATAGAGATGATGGTTGTGCTGATCATCGCCACATAAATGGCAATTAGGGGGAATCCTGGTAATTTCCAACCCCAATGGAGATAACTCAACCCTAGAATATTTATTAATGGTAATTTCCCTCTGGGAAAATTGGTGATGACTGTGCGATTGTTACACAGCAAAACTGTCACTATTGTTAATATGGGAGATGCGATCGCTACTGTCATCCAGTCTAGAGGGTTGCGCCACAACCCGAAACTGTCCATCGCCCAAAAGTTAACCGGCACTAATAACAGAGTGACAATCAATAATGTCTGCGCTGTCAATCTCAGATTATTTTGTCTACCAGCCCAGATACTCAAACCCCAAAAACTCAAGCTATAAGCCAATAAAACCCCATACTGCCCGGAAGCGGGAAATCTCTCCCATTGACTAGCAGCCAATACCCCAGATGAAACTACAACTAAGAATACACCTAGAAACAACAACCAACGAACGCTTAGTTCTTCTCCCAAGGACTGCAACATTCTCGTAGCAATGTTGGGTTGTGCTGGTTGTTTTGGTGGTTTTCTAGGTGTTTCTGGTAATTGAGCAACTAATGGCCTCTCTGATGTTCTGATAGTTGCAACTACCCTTTGTGGTTCCGGCTGAGATTGTAACTCTATCTGACAAACAAGATAATCTTGACATATTTGCCTAACTTGAGTATCAGATATTAAACCCAAACGCAACCATATATCCAACCCTTCTAGTAGTTGAGGATGGGAGGAAGGTAGTCTAATATCAATTCTCAATGGGTGATCAAAGGGCGATGACATAAATCGCAGACATATCGGTATATACTTACATAATCATTGGCTGAGTCTATATTTATGCAATCGCTGTGCCACTTGTTTGGCTGACTTGAGTCACGTCCCACCGTAGGCGATCGCTGCAATCAGATGAGTGCTGCACATCTTGAGTGAATAAGGGAACACCAAAAAATAAATTATTCCAAATTGATGGTTTGCAGGGTGCGTCAGTATAAATAATTTCTTGGTAAAGCTAGGTTTTCTCGCACTGACGCACCCTACCTACTTGGATATTTTTTTATCTGGAAGTCCCTAAGCTGAAATCATCACCGTTGACATAGATTTATAAACATTGGCACTTAATTTCTTCTGAGTAACTTTTCGGTTCACAAAAATCACTAAAATGTATTTTTTTTTACTTCTTTGTCATGGCTAGGCAAATAAAATATTCTTGGTTAATATTAGCTTGGTAATTCAGCAAGATAATCAGCAAAAATACCATGAAATGGCTGTTGTAAAATATGTTGCCAAGTAGACAAAAAACCGAGTTTTACTTAACAGACCTAGAAACGCCATTGGGTAGAGCGATTAATCTGATAATTGCTGCCTTGGTTCTATTATCATCAGGTATTTTTGTAGCTCAGACCTACAATATACCTGACTATATTCGCTTACAGTTAGATGTCATAAATACAGTTATCTTGATAATTTTTGCAGTAGAATATACCCTGCGTCTCTGGAGTGCAGGAAATAAACTTAATTATATATTTAGTTTTTATTCAATTATTGATTTAATGGCAATTTTGCCATTTTTAATAGGTATAGTAGATATTAGTTTCATCCGTATCTTACGGTGGTTTAGAATTTTACGATTAATCAGATTTATCGATAGTAAATTTTTATTTGGCAGTATCAGTTCTGAAGATGGAATAATTTTTATTCGGATTCTGTTTACTTTATTTACTATAATTTTTGTTTATTCTGGTTTAATTTATCAAGTAGAGCATCCTGTAAATTCTCAAGTTTATAGTACTTTTTTAGATGCTTTTTATTTCTCAGTTGTCACAATGACCACTGTAGGCTTTGGTGATGTGACTCCTATTTCTGAATTAGGTCGATTATTAACTGTGTTGATGATTTTGACAGGTGTAGCATTAATTCCGTGGCAAGTTGGAAATTTAATTAGGCGTTTAGTTAAAACTGTGAATCAAATAGAAACGGTTTGCTTGGGTTGTGGCTTACAGTTTCATGATCAGGATGCGGGATTTTGTAAACGCTGCGGAACTAAATTACCCAGTAAAAAAATTGATTAACTCATCCCACTGCTATAAAAATATGTAGATTTTCGTTATCGAAATTCGATATATTAATCCTGTCAACATATTTAAATAGGAAAAATATAGTGGCACAGGAAGCTGATGATATTCACAAAGAGCCAGAAACTCTTTCCTATAATGCTCTCACTAGCAGCCAGCAGCAGCAGCGATTAAAAGAACTGGCGCTGGTATTTTTGCGTTTGGGGGCGATCGCTTTTGGTGGCCCGGCTGCCCACATTGCCATGATGGATAATGAGGTGGTGAATCGCCGTCAGTGGATGAGCCGTCAGAAACTGCTGGATTTGCTGGGAATTACAAATTTGATTCCAGGCCCCAACTCCACGGAATTAGCCATTCATATTGGCTACGAACGAGGCGGATGGCGTGGTTTACTAGTAGCGGGCAGTTGCTTTATTGTCCCTGCCATGCTCATAGTTTGGATATTAGCTGCCATTTATGTCCGTTATCAGACAGTCCCGCAGGTGGAATGGCTACTCTATGGCATTAAACCTGTAATTATTGCGATCGTGCTTCAGGCTCTGTGGAATCTAGGTAAAAAGGCAGCTAAAGATATACCGACAAGCATTGCTGGGGTGTTAGCCATAGCCGCCTACTTTGCAGGATTAAATGAAATTTTGCTGCTGATTCTGCTGGGTATCGCTGTCATGGTAGTGAAAAATTGGCAAAACAGAGGAAAAATAAGCGGAGCATTCTTATTGCCTTTTTCAGGTTTTCTAGCTCAAATCGGTACGACAACAGCAGTAGTCACATCAGTCAGTTGGGTGAATGTCTTTCTCTTCTTTCTCAAGATTGGCTGTGTTCTCTATGGTAGTGGTTATGTGTTGTTGGCATTCCTGCAACGGGATTTAGTTGAGCGCAACCAGTGGCTGACATCACAGCAGCTTTTGGATGCGGTAGCAATTGGGCAGTTGACACCGGGGCCTGTGTTTACTACCGCCACATTTATCGGTTATTTGTTAGCAGGAAATGCCGGAGCGATCGCCGCTACAGCCGGAATTTTCCTACCATCTTTTGTGCTAGTGTGGATGGTTAACCCTTGGGTGACTAAGTTACGTCAATCTCCCTGGGCTAGTGGATTGCTCGATGGTGTGAATGCAGCTTCTCTGGGATTAATGGCAGGAGTTACCTATACATTAGGACAAGCGGCGTTAATTGATTGGTTAACCATTATCATGGCAATTGTGAGTGCGATCGCTGTATTCCGATTCAAAATCAACTCTGCCTGGTTAGTCCTAGCAGGAGGAGCGATCGGATTTGCCTCACACATATTGAACTGAAGTCTCTTATCTCCTCTGTGTGCCAAACACACGCCACATCACAAAAACCGTCAAACCCAAATATGCTGATACAGTCAGCCATTCTTGCCAGCTACCAGATAAATAATTCATCAGTAAAAATGCGGTAAACTACCATAAAATCTCTGCTTATCTCCATCCTACGCCCTCAAGCTATCAGTATATTCCTCATTGAAACTGCCATAAATTTCTGCTATTTTTCCGGAATTGCCAGAAAGGGCGTGGTATTACCTATCAGTACAACGAATTATACAGAACTTCTATATCGAACCTTTGGGGAATATATCCCCACTGCACAAAAGCCTGGTTATAATCACCAGGCTTTTGTCTGTGATATCTCCCTGTGGTAGCAAACAGCGTACTCACATTTTTCAGTAAATTAACAATAGGCTATCTTTAGGACGTTATGACTTCTGCAAGAATTGAAGATGTGGTATTGGTTGTTGGTGCGACAGGTGGAGTAGGGCAAATTGTCGTCGGAAAGCTATTGGAGAAGGGCGTGAAGGTTCGGATTCTTACGCGGAGCGCCGAAAAAGCCAAAAAGCTGTTCAATGACAAAGTGGAAGTTTTTGTTGGCGATATCCGCGAACCCAACACACTCCCGCCAGCAGTTGCTCAGGTCACCCATATTATATGTTGTACAGGCACTACAGCTTTTCCCTCCGGTAGATGGGAGTTTGATCCAGAACCCAACTTATTTGAATGGGGTAAGATTCTTCTAGATTCCGACTATAGAGAAGCAAAGGCAAAAAATACCCCAGCCAAGGTTGACGCAGAAGGTGTAAGTAACTTAGTCGCCGCCGCACCCCGAAATTTGAGCAGGTTTGTGTTTGTATCCTCTGTGGGAATTCTCCGTAAAGATCAGCCACCTTTTAGTATTTTAAATGCTTTTGGCGTGCTAGATGCTAAACAAAAGGGAGAGGAAGCAATCATCAATTCGGGACTACCTTATACGATTATCCGCCCAGGACGTTTGATTGATGGCCCCTATACCTCCTATGACCTTAACACCCTCCTGAAAGCCACCACAGGCGGTAAGCTAGATGTAGTCATTGGCAAAGGTGACACCCTAGCTGGTGATGCTAGTAGAATTGATGTTGCCACAGCTTGCGTGGAATCTATTTTTTATTCAGCCAGTGAAGGGCAAGTTTTTGAACTAGTAAATAAGGGAAACAGACCACCTACAATTGATTGGGAAAGACTTTTTTTTCAATTAGGATAGTAATTCGTAATTAAAAGACTGTTTGAAAAGTAAATCTGAAGTCTGGTGTGTTGCGTCCATAAAAATATTTGAGGCTTTAAGCGAATGAAAATTAGCCGTAACGCATCATTTTAGCCTTGCCATGCACCACTAATTTTTCAATTAAAACTCAAATAACTAAAAACATCTTCTACTGTTAATTGCCAATTTACTAATACACTCAAAACAGGTAAAATATGTTTCCCAGCTTTGATTTCTGGTAATTGATCAGGCTGAAAAATCATGATTGATTCATCGTCTGGGTCAAGAAACCAACCTAACTTTGTACCATTTTGTATAGAAAACATTATTTTACGGATAACCCGATTAGGGGATTGTTCTGGAGAAAGAATTTCAATAATCCAATCGGGAGGAATTTCAAATTTATTGGCAATCCTGCCATTAGGACGTAAAGGAATACGCGACCATTCAAAAACAGCAATATCTGGGACTATAGAAGTTTCCGAAAATGTGCAGCGTAACTCAGGAAATGCGTAAGCTAATTTTTGTGGTTTACCAATTTCATTAATAGCTGTCACCAAACTACTTTGTAAGGTGCTGTGTTCTCCTTGAGGCATCAGTTTTTGGTAGATTTTACCGTCAATATATTCACTGGCTGGCTTAGTTTCTGGTAATTTCAGAAACTCCTCTAAGGTCTTGTTGGCAAAGACTGGAGTTGATAACGACATAAGCAATTACTCCTAAAACAATCCCAGCAAAAAAATATTGACTATTATTCAAATTATGCAATGTTAGATTACAGAAAAGGGGAAATTCACAACTTTGAATTTCCCCTGCTTGTTCTCTACATTACGACTATTGGTCTTAATATTCAGGAACGGATGGGTCTATTTCCCGACTCCAAGCGGTGATTCCGCCTTTGACGTTTGTTCCCACAATCCCTGATTCCTTGAGGATAGCTAGGGCTTTCGCCGATCGCCCGCCCAATTTACAATGAGCTATTAAGCGGTGTCCGTTGAGTATTTCCTTAACCTTGGCTACACCATTACCATTTTCAATGTCTGGTAAAGGAACTAATACAGAACCAGGAATCTTGGCAATTTCATACTCGTTGGGGTTACGCACATCTAACAGGACAAAATCCTTCGCCCCACTATCCAGCAATTCCTTGAGTTGGGTAACTGTCATTTCTTGAATTTCTTGCATTTTTTGCGCCTCGGCTGCTTTGGCTTGAGGAATACCACAGAATTGTTCGTAATCTATCAGCTTTTCAATAACTGGACGTATGGGATTAGGACGCAATTTCAACTCGCGGAATTTCATATCCAAGGCGTTGTATAGCAACAATCTACCACTGAGAGTATTACCGTTGCCCAAAACAATTTTGACTGTTTCTGTGGCTTGAATTACACCGATAATTCCTGGCAAAATTCCTAATACTCCACCTTCTGCACAGGAGGGAACTAATCCTGGTGGTGGTGGTTCTGGGTATAAGTCGCGGTAGTTCGGCCCGCCTTCGTAGTTAAATACTGTGGCTTGTCCTTCAAAGCGGAAAATTGAACCGTAGACATTGGGTTTATCTAACAATACGCAAGCATCGTTAACTAGGTATCTGGTGGGGAAGTTATCTGTACCATCCACGACAATATCGTAAGGTCTGATAATATCTAGGGCATTTTCGGAACTGAGACGAGTTTCGTAGAGGTCAACCTGACAATAGGGGTTAATCTCGTGAATGCGATTCTTCGCAGATTCAATTTTGGGTTTACCTACCCAGGATGTTCCGTGAATAACCTGGCGTTGCAAGTTAGAAGTATCAACCACATCGAAATCAACAATCCCGATGCGTCCAATACCTGCGGCTGCTAAATATAACAGTAGTGGTGAACCTAGTCCCCCAGTACCGATACATAATACACTGGCAGCTTTGAGGCGTTTTTGTCCTTCTACTCCCACTTCTGGCAAAATTAAGTGCCGAGAGTAGCGTTCGTAGTCGTCTTTGGTCAACTGGATATCTTCCAGATTGGGATTAAGCATAGGAGTTTGAATGAGGAAGCGCGGATTATTGATTGTATCGAAAAATGATATCGGTCTTTAAACTTCAGTATTTAAATTATGTTATCAATTATTTCTGATTGAAACTGATGATTGTCATCTAGACTCCAGCTAAGGATGTCGCTAGCTACACCATTTTGTACGGAAACTATTATATATGAGTAACCAGCCCAAGCATAGAGGCGATCGCATTCTGAAGGTATAGCAGGATGATCAGGGTGAGAATGATAGATACCAATGATATTTAAGGCTTTATCACGTGCTTCCCTTTGTACCTGTAACATAATTTGAGGAGCGATCGCATATCTTCTTTTTAAAGAGGGAACCTGTGAAGATATATTTGCCTTGGTTATTTCTTGGCTAAAGTTATCTGCTTCTGTCTCCCAAGCGTTAGCGGTAGGTATCACTTCCACTACAGTTTTCACATCATCAGCTATATATCCCATCATCAACCCACAACACTCTTCAGGATAGACCCTTTCAGCATGGGTAAAGATAGTTTGCTGATGTTTTGGCAAGAGTTTGATAGTTGGTTGATTCATCATAAAAATGTGATCAATAGTCAAGCTTAACGTTCTAGTTTGAAAGTTTTTAGTTCCAAACGAGAATTTTCTAGTTCTAAACGAGAATGTTTTAGTTCCAAACAAGAATGTTTTAGTTCCAAACAAGAATGTTTTAGTTCCAAACAAGAATGTTTTAGTTCCAAACAAGAATGTTTCGGTTCCAAACAAGAATATTTCGGTTCCAAACAAGAATATTTCGGTTCCAAACGAGAATATTTCAGTTCCAAACAAGAATGTTTCAGTTATAAAGGAGAACTTTCCAGTTCTTAACTAAAACGGAAAAATAGTATATTAGTTTATAAGAATACGCAATGTGCAACTTTCCCTGAAACCTAACCCCCAACCCCTTCCCTACAAGGGAAGGGGAGAAAGAATCAAAACTTCTCCCTTTGCAAGGGAGAGGTACTCTAGCGAGAAGCCGCTCCGCGTCTTTGGAGAGGGGTTTTAAGAATTGCAATGTATCACCGTTCTACCTCGGCGGGTCTTTGTGCATGAGGGGACGTAAACCATTTAACCCGGCTGCAATTGCTGAACCATTATGAACTACAGTTGCCGCTAGGGGATGCAGTCCTACGGTGGTCGCTAGTCCTAAAGCGGCTAAATTGGGAACAACGGCTAAACCGATATTTTGTTTAATTACTGCTTGGGTTTGACGAGCGATCGCTATTGCTTCGAGAAAACTAGTTAAGTTATCATCCATCAAGACAACATCGGCTGTTTCTCTTGCCACCTCAGAACCACTACCAAAAGAAATGGCGACATCTGCATAGGCTAGGGCGATGGAATCATTTAAGCCGTCGCCGGTAAACGCTACGGTTTTACCTGAATTATGTAATTTCTGGATGATTTCGGCTTTTTGTTCGGGAAATGCTTCTGCATGGACTTGGGACAGGGGAAGATGCAATTTTTCAGCAACCGCTATAGCCCTTTGCTGATTATCCCCTGTCAGCAGATGTATTTCCATGCCGTATTCGGTTTGCAGTTTCTCAATCACGGCTGGACTTTCTCGGCGCAGGGGATCTGTGTAATAGATTACTCCTTGGAACTGCTGATTTACTGCCACATACAGTAAAGAATCATGGGCAGAGATGCGACAATTGAGGTGCTTTGGACAATCTGCATGATTGCAACTATGTGGCTCATAAAGACAATCGAGGAGAATGCCACACTGACGCAAAAAGCGATCGCTCCCTACTATAACTTGCTCACCGTCAATTTCTGCTCGTACACCTAAACCAATTTCATACACAAATTCTTGCCTGGGCAGAATTTCTACATTTTGTCTGTTGGCGTAGCGTACCACAGCTTCGGCGACTGGGTGAGTCAAGCGTTGTTCGGCTGCGGCGGCCAGTGCTAACAGTCTTTGGGTAGATATTCTCCCTGTTACCGTCTCTACCTCTACAACTTCAATATCGCCTTTAGTCAAAGTGCCTGTTTTATCAAAAACTAATGTATCTACCTGTGCTAATTTTTCCAAAGCGCGTCCACTGCGGATAAGAACACCGTGTCTAGTAGCATGGTGTAAGGCGGCTAAGAAAGTTGTCGGTATGGAAACGCGGATACCTGTCACGAAATCAAGGGTGAGGATAGATGCAGCCCTGGCAGGGTTACGAGTGGCTGCGAATACCAACCCAGAAAAAATCAGCGCTGGTAATATGGCTTTGTCGGCAATAGTTGCCGCATAATTACCCATGCGGCTATCGTGAACGGGTGCTTTTTGTACTAACTCTATACTTGCACCGGCGCGGGTAGCCATTCCCACTCGTTCAGCTTGGATGTAAATTTCTCCTTCCCTCACCAGGGTAGAAGCATAAACCGCTTCTCCCACCTGACGTAAAACTGGCATGGCTTCACCAGTTAGTTTTTGTTGGTCGATTAAAGCTTTACCCCGTAATATTTGCCCATCCACGGGGATTTGTTCACCCGGATAAACTATTACTGTGTCTTGTGGTTGTACGTCTGTGGCGAGGACGTGTTTTTTCTGCCCATCTGCTTGTGCAATCCAAGTGTAATGTCCCAAAGAAGCGAGTAAATCGGCGGCGTGATTTTCCGTAACTCTAGCGGTGCGATCGCGGATCATATCGCCAATTTCATGTAGCATCATCACCAAAGCTGGTGTTAATAGGTTTCCTTGGGCAGAAGTGAGAGCGATCGCTATAAAATCCAGACAATCTATATTTAATTTTCCTTTTTGAGTGATGCTAGTATAAGCGCGTTTAGCAATCGGTAAAGCTGCAAATGCCACCGTCGCTGCAATCATTACTCTGGGAATGGGAAAACCTAAACCCAATAAAGCTAACAGCGTAGCAAAAGCTGGTAACTTCACCCCAGCATCATCTGTTTGTCCTAATTGTTGACTGTTAACTGTTGACTGTTGACTGATTCTAGCCTCGTGCAGCAAACATACTAAATAAGCTTGCATTAACTCATCACTGCTACTAGATAGTTGATATTTAATAGCAACAGAAGTAGCCCAAAAATTAACACGTACTTCTAAAATGCGACTGTCAGATTTTAGTAACTCTTGCAGATTTTGGGCATAGTAGGGGTCATGGGCTAACAAGGGAACGCGAAGTCTTATTCTCCCTGGAATTTTATGTACCACACTATATTTGATTCCCGCAATGATACTTGATTCCTGAGATACTCGCTGACTGGTTTCCGGCTTGGTGGCGATCGTCATGATTTCCCCCTCCTGGTGATGTAGCGATGTGATGGGTGGGAATTCATCCTGATAGAGATTTCCAAATCCCACGAAATAGTTATGTCAAGTCAAGCCCTTACGAGGAATCTAACTGTGAACATAAGTCTATTTAATACCGTTGCTGATTAATTTCTCCCCAACGCAATTATTTTTAAAGATTAGGTTAGGACAAAAACAGCACCCATTCAGATGTTTGCTATTTACTCAAAATTTTTCCGATTTTTTATTAAATTTATTCAGAAAGAATTTAATTAAAAATTATTCTCAATAAACTTGAATAATATACTCGCTTAATTGCTAATATACATAAGTATCTTAGCTCAAATCTTCATCAGCAAACGCTGCAAATGAAACAACTGAGAGAACAGTATTGCTGTTGAATAATGTGTGGCCATTGTCAAGGGGTAGCATGAGTTATGAAACTATCAATGGTAAAACCTGGGCAAACAGTGACTATTGCCTCAATTAGTACAGATGAACCTGGATTAGTCCGACGACTAGAAGCAATGGGTTTCAAAGAAGGGCAACAAGTAAAAGTACTCCGCCAAGCTTGGTGGAACGGCCCCCTACATCTACGAGTGGGATTGACCACAGAAGTGGCGATGCGACGACATGAAGCTGAGGGAATTCTTGTCAAAGGAATAGGGGCAATAACTAATGACTATTGACTATTGACAAAGAGGTATTAAATGACACATTGCCATGATTCAAGTTCGGGACTTGGCACACTGGTGAATCAGCCTGGGGTGCAGAGAGTGGCCGTTTTAGGAATGCCCAATGTTGGCAAATCTACATTATTTAACCGGATTACCGGGGCGGGTGCATTTGTAGGCAATTGGCCTGGTGTAACGGTTGACCTGTTAAAGGCTGAGGTAGAGTTAGATAGTCGGAAAGTCGAGTTTATTGACCTACCAGGAATTTATGATTTAGAGGGCTATTCTGAAGATGAGCAGGTGGTGCAAACATTCTTTAGTACTTGTCCAGTAGATTTAGTGCTGGTGATTCTCAATGCGGCGCAAATCGATCGCCAGATTCGTCTAGTCTTACAAGTAAAAGCCCTGGGAATGCCTGCTGTAGTGATTCTCAACATGGTAGACGAAGCAAAGCATTTTGGCATCAAAATAGATGAACATAAACTAGCGCAGAAGCTAGAGATGCCTGTAGCTTTGGTGAGTGCTAAGTATGGTCATGGTTATGCTCATGCCATGCGTAAAATCAGTCAAAAATTAGCTGAAAATCAAGCATCTATCGCCCCGGAAGAATTGCAGCAGCAGATTCAAACACATCGACAAATTCCAGAGTCACAAGTTCACGAAACTCTAGAAAGCACTGTGGAAATGCCCTCTCAGTTGTTCAAAACAATAACTGAGCGATTAGATGGGTTATTTTTGCATCCATTTTTAGGACTACCCCTATTTTTCCTGTCGATTTACTTAATGTTTGAATTCGTCTGGCTGATAGGGTTGCCATTACAAGATGTAGCTGATAGCATCACAAGCTGGTTACAGCAAGCGGCTATTGTTCCTCTAACTGCCAATTTACCAGAATTTTGGCGGGGCTTTTTAGTCGATGGGATGTATGGTGGATTAGCTACAGTAGCATCGTTCATTCCTCTGGTGGTGACTTTCTTCTTTATGATGGCGATTGTCGAAGATAGTGGCTATTTTTCCAGAGCAGCCTATATGATGGATGCCTTGATGTATCATTTCGGGCTGGATGGTCGTAGCTTTGTGTTGCTAATTATGGGGTTTGGTTGTAATATACCAGCCATTATGGGAACAAGAGTAATGCGATCGCAGGCTTTACGCTTACTCACTATTTTCATTATTCCCTTTGCTCTGTGTTCCGCACGGTTGACTGTATTTGTATTCATCATTGATGCCCTATTTGACCGCACTTGGGGGCCATTGGTGTTATTCTCGCTATACCTGTTCAGCTTTGTTGTAGCGCTGCTAACAGGATTGCTCATGAAAGGGCAGTTTCAAAACCAAGAACCATTTGTCATTGAACTCCCTCCCTACCGCTTTCCCACACTCAAGCAAGTATTTTTACGGGGATGGGGAGAGTTAAAGCAATTTTTGCAACGTGCCACAGGATTTATTACAGCCGGAGTAGCTGGTGTTTGGCTGTTAAGTAATTTACCTCAAGGTACAGCCAACTCGATTAGTAGTATGGGGGAAATGCTCATCGCTATTCCGATTCTACTGGGTATGGTTACGGGTGCAAATGCAGTCAAAGCTTTTATACAGCGTGCTGGTGGATGGATTGCAATTAGTGTATTAGCTATTTGGTTACTCAACAATTTACCCGGAGGTGACAATGTAAGCTACGCCACACGCATTGGTGAGTTTTTCTCACCTGTGTTGAATGCGGCTGGTATTCCCAAAGAGTTGACCATCGCTTTACTTTTCGGGTTTATTGCCAAGGAGATTTTAGTAGGTTCTCTAGCAAGCATTTACCATCTTGCTGATACCAACGCTGTGCAAGCAACTATCGCTCAGACAATTTCACCAATTCAAGCCTATAGTTTCATGCTGTTTTGCTTGCTCTACACTCCTTGTTTAGCTACAGTTGCAACTATCCGCAGCGAATCAAAAAGTATCAAGTTTACTTTGATATCTGTTGCTTATGGATTAACGTTGGCATGGGTTGTAAGTGTTTTGTTTTATCAGGGAGCAAGGTTATTAGGGCTGAGTTAGGAGCCTGAGAACTGCCAATATTTGCAGATTGGGAAATTTCATGCAACACGTTTGGAATACTACACAAACAGCGATTTTTGCTCATTTAGTTTAGAAATATTAATAAGGTGGAGATATTTACCTTGTTAATATTTCTAATTAAAAAAAACATTTTTAATTTAAGCCAAGAAACTCACCTCACCACTAGCTAAATCATAATTACCACCAGCGATTTTTAGTTTACCTTCTTTGAGCAAACCTCTTAAAATAGTCGAACTTTCTGCCAATTGTTCTGCCTGATACTGCACATTAGCAATAACAGAATTTGCTTCTAAATTACCAGTTTTATTTCTTACCCTTTCTACCGCCGGTTTGATTTCTTCCACAAAAACACCAATTCTTCCAGGTAGAGGATCACCTTTAGCTGCTGCTATAACAGCACCACATCTTGCATGACCTAAAACTACAATTAGTTGGGCGCCTAACACAGATGTAGCAAACTCTAGGCTACCTATAGCAGTTGGACTAGCAACATTACCAGCAACCCTAACAACAAATAAATCCCCAAGTCCTTGATCAAAAACAATTTCCGCAGGTACTCTGGAATCTGCACAACCAAGTATGGCTGCAAATGGATATTGCCCAACAGCAGTTTCTTGTAAACGCAATCTTGTTTGGTTAGGGTTAAGGCGCTTATCATCTACGAACCGCTTATTTCCTTCAGTTAACCTAGCTAAAGCAGCTTGTGGATTAACTGGTTGAGGTTTTTCTTTAGTATTTGATGGAGATTGAGCAACAGCAATTTCTTCTTGCCACAGTAAACTACCCACAGCACTAGCGCCAATACCAGCACCACCTATACCTGCTAATTTTAAAAAATTTCGTCGCCCAACAAATCCATTAATTCGACTCATGATATACTAACGCTCCTCAACAAAATTTAACTGAGTTGCCGTGAAAATAACTCATGAAATTAATACCCCAAGGCACTATTGAATTGATTGATAGATACAGGACTCTTAGGGTAGTAAAAAACTTAAAAGGTATTGCAACTTAGTGATATAAATCTTTGTCATTAGTTGGAATATACCAAAATTATGTCTAGCATTGGAATAAATCTATCATTGGATAAAACTATGGTTATACAATATTTTTCTCTATGAATAGCGATCGCTAGTAACCATAAGCTGTAATTGAAGATAAATTACGCCTAATGTGAATTAGGAATAATGACTCACCACTCATCACTCATTACTCATCACTCATCACTCATTACTCATTATTCATTACTCATCACTCACCACTCAATACGGTTCGGTTAACAGAGTTATCTGTTGAGGCGAGCAGGGGGTGCAGGGGGAGAATAGAAGCAGGGGAAGAGAAATTGCTTAATAATAACTCTCTTCCCTCCCCTGCCTCCCCTGCACCCCCTGCTTATCCGAACCGTATTGACTCACCACTCATCACTCATCACTCATTACTCATTACTCATTACTCATTACTCATTACTCATAAATTATGAAATAATAGAAACTTTCCCTGTATCTATATCGTAAGAAGCCCCGACAATTTTGAGTGTACCCTTTTTAATTAACTCCGCCAAAATAGTTGATTTTTGTTGTAGTTTTTCAGCTTGGTATTTAATGTTTGCAATCATTGCTGCCTCATTAATATCTTTAGATGTTGATTGTAGTTTTGCTAAAGCTGGTTTAATGCCTTCCACAACATAGCTAATCCTACCCGGCAGTGGTTCATTTTTTATACTTGCTTCCACAGCACCACATCTTCTATGTCCTAAAACCACAATTAACCGTGTATCGAGTACAGATGTAGCATATTCCAAGCTACCTATCGCCATATCACTAGCAACATTTCCAGCAACTCGCACCACGAATAAATCCCCAAGTCCTTGATCAAAGACAATTTCCGCAGGTACTCTAGAATCTGCACAGCCTAATATAGCTGCAAAAGGATACTGTGCTTTGGCAATTGATTGCAAGCGTTTCTGTGATTGATTAGGATATCTTGGTTTTCTAGTGACAAATCTTTGATTGCCATCTAGTAAAAGTTTTAAAGCTTGTTGTGAATTTACTGGATTCAGCTTGATTGATATATCATCAGCAATAGCTTGTTCTTCTTTACTTACAGTCACACTACCAACACAAGAAGTAACTGCAACAGCCAAGCTTCCCGCGCCTGCTAACCCTAAGAAATTACGACGGCCAATAAATCCATTGATTCGACTCATTAATCTACCTAACAACAGTTTTGCCGTTGCCAGAAAGATACCAAACTTAACAAAGGCAAAAGAGTACCTCTGCACACCCTTTAAGAGTTATTTAATTATTAGTCAATAGTCATTAAGTTCTCTTCTCCCCTTCCCTAATGTTTCCCTGCGCCTAAGTACAGTTCGGCTACTTTGGGGTCATGTAATAACTCTTGTCCAGGGCCAGATATGGCATCACGTCCCGATTCTAGTACATAACCACGGTCTGCCATTTCTAAAGCTTTGCGGGCATTTTGTTCGACTAGGACAATGGCTGTCCCCCCTTGGTTGACTTGTTTAATCTGCTCAAATACTTGTGTTACCAAGATTGGGGATAAGGCGGCTGAAGGTTCATCTAACACCAGCAAACTGGGTTCTAACATTAAGGCTTTCCCCATCGCCAGCATTTGGCGTTCTCCACCGGAGAGAGTACCGGCGCGTTGACGACGGCGATCGCTTAATCTAGGAAACATGGCAAATATTTTGTCTTTCAATGGTTGGATGGCATCATTGCGGATAAATGCCCCCATTTCTAAATTTTCTTCCACACTCAGGGAAGGAAAGACGTTAGCAATTTGCGGCACGTAACACATTCCCAGGCGGACGATTTGATTTGATTTGAGTCCAGCAATATTCTTGTTTTTGAAAGTAATTGAGCCTGTGTGGGGTGTCAAAAGTCCAAAAATGGTTTTTGCTAATGTAGACTTACCCGCGCCATTGGGGCCAATTACTGTCACCAATTCTCCTGGCTCAACTCGAAAATTGACCCCTTGCAAGATATCAACATCTTTAATGTATCCTGCATGGACGTTTTGAGCTTCTAGTAGAGGAGCAAAATTTTCTGCTGAACCTGACATAAAATCCTTAATTCTAAAAACTATAAAACATAGGTATTTAACCTATGTTTCTGAAAAAACTCAATTATAATTTATCCGAAATTATGTGATTTTATTCTTTTTCTTAATACGTGTTGTTAAATAGAGTCCCATTAAAGACAAAGCACCTAAGCTAGTAGGTTCTGGAACAGTAGTTGCGCTACCGATCGCAACCACCCTACCTCTTGCTTGTTCACCATTATTACCTACTTCTCCAATGTAAATATATAATGGGCTGGCTGTTGAGACTCTTTCGGTAAGTTTAAATATAATTTCACCACCATCACCTAAACTCAGAAAGCCTTTAGCTTCTTCATTAGTTATGGCATTGGCATCAAAACTACCCAGTGTAGCAATATCGTTATCAACGATACCATCTTTACTACCAAATAAATCGTCGCCTACAAAATAGTGGGCGTAGTCCACGAAAATTGAATCACCAGGATCACGCTTGCTTCCTGCCAAGAAAATAGTTCCTTCTGCGGTAAAATCAAATACATTCAACCCAGGAATTGTTTTCACATCTTCGGCATTTATAATCAACCTATCACTGATTTTGATTGCATCTAAATCAAAACCACTAAACTTACCCGGAGCGCCTCCTCTGAGACCAATGATGTCACTGACACTAATTGCAGTAATATCAAAGCCAACGCCTGAGAGATTAGCTCTATAGATAGCAGTTCCGGCGTTATTTAATAGATTTTTATTAATTATTCCTTCTAAAGGTGTAAAAGAAAGCTCGAAGGTGGCAGCTGTGGCACTTTGTGGTGATAGCAAGCTAATAGCTGCACAAGACAAACTTAATATGCAGAATTGAACATTAGGTAAGATACTTAGCCTTTTCATGAGTTCTGTTATCATTATATTGTTATGTACGGATTTATACTACTTTTGTTTAAAAAGTAGTCTAGTTAATACTTACTCTTGAGTGACTAGATAGTTTTTAATTTTCACAATAAATTTAGCAATATTTTATATTTTTTTGGTATCTAATTTAGAATTCTGTACATTTACATAAAAAAACAGGCAATCTACAACTTTGTTAGATGCCTGTTTGCTTAAGTATGTTCCCTGAGTACGTAATTGAAATTACGGAGTTTTCTGCAAATCGGGTCTTTCTTCCGGTATTATCGCCTTTTCTACTGGGCATACTTGTAGACAGATGCCACAATCAATACAAGTGGAAAAATCAATCCAGTACCAATCTGTTCCTTTGACATTTTTACCAGGGCCTTCATGAATACAAGCCACTGGACAAGCATCTACGCAGTCGGCAACGCCTTCACAGACATCAGTAACAATAGTGTGTGGCATATTCTCGATTCCCTCTCTTTTTGGACATTGGATATTGGTCAATAGTCATTAGTTTGATTGTGACTATGGACTCTGAACTTACTGACCCACCTTTTCAATTATTGGTGATCCGTCGGCTTTGATCCAAGCGATTTGGGCAATATTGCGATCGCGGGCATATTGTTTAATAGCTGCTGCATCTTGGTTACCCAAGTCTATTTCTACTCTAACTAAAGCAGCAGATTCACGTAGTTTCTGAGCATAGGCAAAAGCTGCGCCATTAGCTGTTGGCTTTTCTGGTACAACTAACCAATCACTGGCTGGGGTTTCCTGTGGTAATTGCTGAGTGGACAAAAGAACTTGATATAAGTCTTCGATATTCAGAACAAACCCAATCCCCGGAATATTTTCTCCTTGGGGATGATATAGCCCTAAAAGCTGGTCGTAGCGACCGCCACGCCCTAATACTCTAGCTTGTGACTGACTACGGCTGACAATTTCAAAGACAATGCCAGTGTAGTAGTCTATGGTTTGAATTAAGCTAAGGTCGAGAACTATGGGAAATTTACCCTCAGATTCTAATAGTTCTACTAAGGATTTGAGGTTATTTACTGCCTCTTGCTGTTCCGCATCTAAACCTAAGCTACTGACTTTCTGCAAAACATCGGCGCTGTTTCCTCGCAAATCCAGCATGATTCTGGCACGTTCGCGCAGTTCGTCAGTTAAGGGGAGAGTATCTATTGTAATGCGGTCAAGATGAGCGATCGCACTACGAACTTTAGCACGTAAATTTACCGGGAAAGCATTTAAAAGCGATCGCGTGATTCCTGCTTCGCCTAAAATTAAATGCCAATCCTGTAAACCTAGTGCAGCCAAGCAATTGCCCACCAATAGCAATACTTCTGCATTCGCCAATAGTCCACCGACACCCAACAACTCAACGCCAGCTTGATAAAACTCTTGCTGGCGATTATGTCTATTTTCCCAAATACGACGAAAGACGTTGGCATTGTAATACAGGCGTTGCGGGTAACGCAGATTTTCCATGCGCGTAACAACAGCACGAGCAATAGAAGCTGTCAACTCTGGACGCAACCCTAATTCTTCATCTTCGGAATTTTGCAGTTGAATCACCATTTGACGTTGAATTGCTTCACCCGCCATCAACGCATCCATGCGTTCCAGGGTTGAGGTGATAATTCTGTGATAACCCCAACGGTGAAACACTTGTTGTAACTTATCTTCAATCCAGCGTTTTTGAGCCACATCTAAGGGCAATAAATCTCTGGCTCCCGCTGCTGGTTGATACACCATTATTTTTTCTTCCCACCAAACAAACCACCAAATAGACCACCTCCAGATTTATCTGGCTGTTTATTGCCAGTGCTGGAAGGTGAATTGGCATTAGGACTACTAGATTGTTGACCTAAGGCCTTATCTATTTTAGGTTTCCATGTCAACGCTGTTTGATCTTTGGGGTCTAATTTTAGTGCATTATCAAAATGAATTTTGGCCATTTTCAGCTTATTTTGCTTCAAATAGACAAAAGCCAGCGAACTATGACCACGGCTACTCTTTGGTGCTATCTTCAGCGCGTCTTTTAACTCTACTTCAGCTGAGGCAAATTGATTTTTGTCAATCAAACTTTGAGCGCGACGGAGATAATTTTCTACATTTGCATCTTCTTTGGGTGGTTCTGGTGAGGGTGGTGCAGATGTGGCGTTTGGGGGTGGGGGTGTGGAGTTAACTATAGGTTTAGCTGCTGGTGGCGGTGCAGCTAAAGCTTTACCAGCAGTCCGCATGAGGTACACTAAATTCAACTCACTGATTTGGGAAATGGCGGGAATCACCTCTTTGAGAGAGTTGTATTGAGTTTCGGCAATTTTAGCGATCGCACTTTTATAAAGATGATCAATATTTGGAGCTGATGCTAGCTGTTTGGCTAAATCAGTATTCAGTTCTATGGAAGCTGATTCTTGCACCAGACGCTTACCCATTTGCGACAAAACTATCATGTACTCTGAGCGAGTTCTTTCGGCTGATAGTGTCTCATAAGCTGGATTAACCAATTTAGATAATAATTCGCTAGCTAGTTTTTTCTCTGACTCGGTAGTAATAGCACTGCTATCAGGATGTAAATGACGAGCAATTTTCAGATATCGTTTGCGGATTTCTTTTACATCCGCGTCAACAGACACACACAAGATTGCGTGATGGTCTATGAAATCATATTTAAATAATCCACGATCTATTCTTAAAGACATATAGCGGTTTTGCACCAAGGGAGCAGTAAGATTTTTTCTAGTTTACTGCGCTTACTCGGATAAACGTCAGTATTCTAGAGAGATTATTTGCTACTCTTTGGCGAATCTTTAATTTATCAACAAAACCACAAGGTATATGGCAGAGGTGAAAAGACAAAAAATCATAATTAACTTCTCAGTAATTACTCTGAGAAAGTACGTAAATTTAACCCTTGCTACACACTATTACGAATTACTTAGCTTATTGCCAAGCTGACAGTGGTGGTACTTGCATTAATGCCTGACTCAAGTTGTCGTGAAGATAACCATTGGTTGCGAGAATTCTCCCAGATTCAATTTTTAAGGGAGAACCATCGTAGGCAGTAACTTTACCACCTGCTTCTTGCAACAAAATTACCCCAGCAATTATATCCCAAGGTGCTATACCTCTCTCCCAGTAACCGTCAACACGACCACAAGCAACATGAGCTAAATCCAAAGCTGCCGAACCGCTACGCCTCACGCCTTGGGTAAGATGGGTGAGGTGACAAAATTCCGCATAGTTATTATCTGATGTTTCCCGGCGATCGTAGGCGAATCCTGTCACCAATAAGCTTTTACTCAATTCCGATGTTTTAGAAACCTGGATAGGACGACGGTTACGTGTTGCACCTAAACCAGCCGCCGCACGAAATAACTCATCATGCCAAGGGTCGTAAATCACGCCGACCTGAGGCACACCATTAATTAACAGCCCAATAGACACACAAAAAGCTGGGTATTGGTGAGCGTAATTAGTCGTCCCATCTAAGGGGTCTATTGCCCACAAATACTCATTATCTTGATTCCCCAGTTTTCCCGACTCTTCAGCCAGAATGGAGTGTTGAGGAAAGTGGCGACGCAAAACTTCTAAAACCACTGCTTCTGAGGCTTTATCGGCGGCGGTGACTAAATCACCAGGACGACCTTTTTCTGTAATCGCATCTTCCACTTTGCCCAAGTAACCCTGTAAAACCGCACCCGCAGCCAGGGCCGCTTCTGTCGCAATATCCAGAAAATTTTGTAGGTTAGTCATTTGTTCAGTTGTCAGTTGCCAGTTGTCAGTGGTCAGTCGTCATTAGTTATTCTCTCCCCTGCCCCTTTTGCCCCCTGCCTCCTAACGATTAAGACGGCGAAATTCAGCAGATGTCTGACGCATCGGTCTATCTGGGTTCCAAATACCTTGACCCATGATTCTGGCCCATTGCTGGGCGCGTTCTAGACGTTGATCATATTTGTGGTTAGGCGATCGCTCTACAAACAAAGCATACCCTTGTTTGACTACTTGTTCATTCAACAATTTGCCATCTTTCCACACATAAGCCAAAGTCCTGCCAATTGTGTCTTTTGCTTCTAGATCAAATTCCAGCATGACTGGTTTGTCTAAATCGCCTATGGATTCTTCTAAAAATTCCTTAGACTGGATTCCCCAAGGACGTTGGCGTAAATCTGGTGCATCTACACCAATTAACCGGACTTGAGAAATTAAATTTGGTTGTTCAGCCATTCCCACCACTTCCAAAGTCTGTCCACTCACTACCCGCGCTACCTTGACTTGAGTTTGGGTTGTGGCGGGATTATTGGCTTGACAACTCACCAGCAGTAATAAGCAGGTGAGAATGAGGAATGTTTGTATCCCGTTAAGAATGTGGGGAGTGTGGGGAGAAATGCAGAAAAAATTCTTCCTCTTCTTCCTCATCTTCCTCATCCCCCTCATCTCGCTATTAATCTTCATCTAACGGTAAACCCGCTTTCACTCTTCCCCTAGCAAAATAGCGCCCAAACTGAAGTTCGTAAACTTCATCTTCGTCTTGTGTTTCTACTTCTAAGTCAGAACGGGCATAACTGACGCATAACAAAGCATAACCTTGACGACGCAACTCTAGGGATAATCCCACCGCCTCCGGTTGATAAATTTCCCCGGAAAATACCTTGACAGCACAAGTGGTGCAAGCCCCATTCCGACAAGAAAATGGCAGTTCTACCCCTTGCTGTTCAGCCGTGTGCAGAATGTAGCGGTCTTCTGGTACTTGTAGGGTGTATTCTTTGCCAGTGGCGCGATCGTGTACTCTAATTGTGTGTATCTCGGACATCTTAATTCGGGATTTTGATTTGGACTTTCAGATTCATCTAAAAAATATCTCTCTTTATCATTGCATTTTCTGGAAATCCATAGTACAGTTGTAAATCGTGGCACCTGGAGAGGTGGCCGAGTGGTTGAAGGCGCAGACCTGGAAAGTCTGTTTGGGGGAAACTTCAACGAGGGTTCGAATCCCTCCCTCTCCGTTATTCACTCTAGTTTCAATATATAGTTTGAACCCAACTTCTACAAATAGTTGGGTTCATTATTTTTATTGGTATCTAAGTATTAACGTGAGTCTCCAAGGGAGGCGCACGTTAAATATTAGGCGATCGCCAAGTAATTTATTAGTGATAAAATATTGAAAATTATTTATTTTTCAATGTATACATTAATATTTGTAATTTTTAGCTACAAAAGATAAAAATGTTTTTACTTCCTAAATTTTATTGCTTCATATTATTGATTGATTACATAAACATCTTATTATCTGCAAGCCTTAATACAAGGGGGAAATACTTCTGGGAAACTGCAAAAACATCATAAAATTGTGTGTCTTGATACAATAGTTTTTAAATGGTTGTTATATGCTTTCTAAGCCCTTTACTTTTACCCTAATTGCGGAAATTTCCGCTTAATCAACACCAGAGTGTTGGGAATTATGGCTAACTGAATGCAATTTAAGCTAATCAACAGCAATGATTGTGACGTGAGCTAGGCTGTTTCCTCCGCCCTGGTGATTTATTTGTTTAATTAGTTCAAACAATTATTATTTTTTTCAATTAGGTAAGAAGTCAAAGAGTAGAGAGTTTTATTTTTCTAATTAATAGAAAAGTCACTTTTCCTTATCATCATTCCCTGTTTATTAATTCAAATAAACAAAAAAATAGCTACTCACATTACAATCAAATTGCTGGGATACTCAGCAAAGTTAAAATTTTTATATTTTTGTCGCCCTACGCTTACCTCTGTGTTACCAACTATCAATGCACTAAAGCACCCCACCAGTGAGGCTTGGATAGAACAAGCGATCGCTAACTTAGACATCATATTGCTTGATCACTCACACTGCGAACGCAAAGCTGCTGGTGTGGCGTTAAATTTTATGTTTCGCTACCCATCCAATACCAAAATGGTGAGAGAATTGACAGCGATCGCCCGTGAAGAATTAGAACATTTTGAATTGGTAAATCAGTGGCTAGAACGCCGCAATATACCTCTAGCACCCCTACCCCCGCCTCCTTACGGCGCGGGTTTAAAAGCCTCTGTGCGTCCTCAGGAACCGGAACGCTTTTTAGATTCCTTACTTGTTACCGGATTAATTGAAGCACGGAGTCATGAACGCTTGGGATTAT
This sequence comes from Anabaena subtropica FACHB-260, assembly GCF_014697105.1. Taxonomy (GTDB): domain Bacteria; phylum Cyanobacteriota; class Cyanobacteriia; order Cyanobacteriales; family Nostocaceae; genus Trichormus; species Trichormus subtropicus. Next base: position 69,058 of record NZ_JACJRF010000013.1, read on the forward strand.
TAGCTACACACTGTCCTGAACCAGAATTAGCCAAGTTCTATAAAGGTTTGATGGCATCTGAGGCGCGACACTTTGGTATGTATTGGGTTTTAGCAGATACTTATTTTGATCGGGAAATAGTTAGTCAACGACTCGATGAATTAGCTATTGTTGAAAGTGAGTTACTAGAAAATTTACACCCAGAACCTAGAATTCATAGTTAGTAGAATCACCAATAAATATGCTGCTACAGTTAACACATATCAGGTTGCTTGTCTCCAACTACAAAGATTGTTTTCTATTCTATCGGGATGCGCTGGGATTTATGATCGATTGGGGTGATGAAAATAGCGGTTATGCCGAGTTACATACCGGAGATTACATCAAGTTGGCTTTGTTCAGAAAAGAACTGATGGCGGAAGCCGTCCCCAGCGCCTATCAACCATCAGGGATTGAATGTCACAACAAAGTAGCCCTGGTTTTCGCGGTAGATAATGTAGATGAGTTGTATTATCACCTAAAAGACCATAACGCCATCATTGTAACTCAACCTCTAGATCGTCCAGAATGGGGACTGCGGACTGCTCATGTCCGTGATCCTGATGGTAATTTGATTGAAATCTTCAGCAATATGAGCAACGCAAATTAGCTTTTTGCTGCCTGCAATCACAATACCTCAACAAGCAGAAAATTCAGATAATTAAACCGTTATACTCAGAGATTTTCAAGTCTGTCACCTGTCCCCTGCTACAACTGTAATTTCTTCGGCTGGAACTTCTAAGTGCAAAGCAACAGAAGGCCCAGCCGTTACCACTACTACTTGATTGGGGTAGAGTAACTCACGAGCAGCTTGATTAACTTCAGCAAGGGTGACTTGCTGTATTTTTTGATTATAAGAATGCAATTCCCTGGGATCTAAGCCATGAACTTGATTCATCAAGATTTTATGGGTTAACTCCTCTGGATCTGCCAAAGAAACGTTATAGTTACCAATCAAAGTCTGTTTAGCTGTCTCTACTTCCGATGCAGTTACGCCTTGCTGATGAATTTGCTCAAGGACTTGCTGGGTACTAGCGATCGCTTTATTCGTGTCTTCAGGACTGGTTTGCATTTCAATCCAGAACGTTCCAAAATCTTTTTCGGCTTGGAAGTCGCTGTAGATACCATAAGTTAAACCTTGGCGATCGCGTACTTCCTCCCCTAATCTACTAGATAAGGTATCCCCTCCCAAAATTTGGTTTAACACTAGCGCTGCGTAAAACCTGGGATCTTGACGCTTAATTCCTGTATAACCTATGTAAGTAATAGCTTGAGTCTTACCGGGTAGAATGGGATTTACTCGTATGATATTTTTTGGTAGTGATACCTGGGGATAATTTATATTTGGGGGATTCCCACTAGCTTGCCAATCACCAAATTCTGCTTGAATGAGCGATCGCATTTGAGCTGGTTCAAAATTTCCCATCAGCACCAGCACTGTAGTATCTGGACGATAATATTTTTTGTTAAAAGCAATCACATCTTGACGGCGAATCTTACGTAGACTCTGCACTGTCGGAAAGGTATGTAAGGGATGTTTTTTCGGGTATATCGATTGCAAAAAAATTTTTCTAGCAACTTCTGCGGGATCGTCTAATTCCATTTTTAGTGAAGTTAAAGCCTGTTGCAGATTTAGATCGAGTTCTTTTTGGGGAAATTTACTATTCTTCAGCCCATCGGCTAATGTCTGAATCAAAACGGGAAAATCTTCAGCTAAACTATCGCCTTGAATACGCATACCGTTGCGATATGCGGCAAAATCTAAAGTAGCCCCTCTGTCATCTAAAGTTTTAGCCAGAGTCAAAGCATTTTTAGTTTTAGTACCACTCATCAAGCTATCTGCAACTAAAGAAGCCAACCCAGCTTGTCCATCTGGATCGAATTCTGTACCTGCTTTGATGTAACCACTCAAGGTGACAGTAGGTGTACTCTTATCAGCCAGTAAAAATACCTCTAAACCATTAGCTAAGGTAAACTGCTGTGGTAAGCGTGCTTGATGGTTCTGTTGAAGAGTATCTGTTGTTTCATCTAGAGAGGGTAAATACTTCATCACCTCCGATGATGTCACAGATGAGTCGCTATTGAGATTTTCTTGAGTATGCTTTGCTGGCTTTTTGCTACCAATTTCTTTCTGTTGGGTCAATTTTGGCACAAACAATCCCACTTTCCCATAAGATTTTGGCAAATATTTGTTGATTACCCGCACCACATCTGCTGATGTTACTTGCTCAATAGCTGCTAAGTAGTGGTCTGTAAAGCGATAATCACCAGTAGTTGTTTCATCATTGCCTAACTGGGTCGCCTGATCAGTGATAGTACGGTTACTCAAAATAATAGCAGCTTCTAACTGTCTTTTGGCTCTAGCTAATTCCTCTGCTTTGACACCAGTACGAGACAGATTAGCGATCGCTTTATTCAATACGGATTCAATTTTACCTAAATCTTGGTCTGGATCTGCCGTCACCAACAACTCATACCAACTAGCCTGTTGCAAGCCACCGACTGAAGCTGCTACTTCACTTGCTAAACCTGATTCTACCAACGCTTGATAAAGTCGAGAATTTCGTCCCTCCGTCAAGATATAATCTACAACCTCCAAAGCCGGTATATCTGGGTGATTCACCTCTGGTAGCGGATAAATCACTTGTAACAGCCCCGCAGCCCCTGGTTCTCGTAAAACTATGGGGCTGCTGAATGCTGAATGCTGAGTGGGGATGTTGACTGTTGACTGTTGACTGTTGACCGATGACTGTTGACTCTTCGGTATGTTTCCAAATATTTCTTTTACCGTTGCCAAGGTTTTTTCAACTTGGCAATCGCCGACAATTATCAAGACTGCATTATCAGGACTGTAAAAGTTCTGATAGTATTTTTGTACTTGCTCAACTTGGAATTTTTCTACATCTGCTTTAGTACCACCTACAGGTAAGCCATAGGGATGATGAGGAAACACGGCTTGCATAACGGCGCGATTGAGGCGGTATTCTGGGCTATTTTCGTAACCCTGTAATTCGGAAATGACTACCCGCTTTTCACTGGCTAATTTCTCAGTATCAATTAGCGCGTTTTGCATTCTATCTGCTTCCAAAACTAGCAGCGCTTTCAGTTTATCTCGTTCTACCGTGCCGTAATATGCTGTTTGGTCATAGCTAGTGAAGGCATTTGAGTCACTACCTAAAGCACTAAACAACCGCCCAAATTGAATGGGACGGCTTTCTGTGCCTTTAAACATCATGTGTTCTAATTGATGGGCAATACCGTTGACTCCCGGTTCTTCGTGACGTGAACCAAACTTGTACCAAACCTGTACACTCACAATCGGTACAGTAGGTACTTCCTTGATTAATACTGTTAAACCATTGTCCAACACTGTCTTGTGGACGTTTTCAGTTACTTTAAATTGATGGGGATTTTTCGCCACTAATGTTGCTTGGGAATTAACTCGGTTCAACGTAGTTCTGTATTGACTTTCAGCAGGTTTACTACTGAAAAATAATACCGTAACTAAAGAAATACTCAACAATAACACATAAAAACGGTAACGACACCAGATAGACAATGCAGACATTTATTTGGTAGATATGCTGAGTTTATTGATTTTTTATTAACAAGACCAGTTTAATCCTTATTATGTGTGTGTTACATAAATAACACTATTTTTGTATATAAAAATACAATATAAACTTAGTTAAGTTTAGCTAAAACTCTAATAAATTCTAATGGTAAGCCATCAGTGTCAGCAATAAAAGCCACTTCAAAAATGCGATCGCCTATTTGTTGCTGTGTCGGTTCTAAAAGTATCTTTAACGGTGAAAGTTCTTCAACTTGTGACACACGTTCTTGTAAATTTGTCAACCACTTAGGTAAATCTGGCGTAGTCTCCGTGAGATCAAATGATAGATGATAATAGCCCACATAATGCTCGTCTGCAAAAGCATCTGGGGCTGGTTTTGGTTCAGGAATTTGGATCAGTTCAATTCTGCCGTTCAAGCCCTCCATCCAGCAAGCCAGGGTATAGCCTGTAGTGAAGCGTTCACAAACCGTAAACCCTAGTGTTTCATAAAAGGCGATCGCTCGATGGATATTCGCAGTCCGAATAGAGGCGTGGTGCATAATTTTGTTAGTTGTTCGTGGTCAGTGGTCAGTGGTCAGTTGCTGATAACCACTGACTACTAACTACTGACCACTGACTCTTATTCAAATAATCGAAAATAAGGGTAGCGCACAGGAACACCCGGTTCTTTATCCAAATCAAAATTAATCACTTCCCAACAAGGGTCATCTGTCGAGTCGGGACTAAATTCTACAGGTAAGCCGTATAGTCTCGCCGATGAGGTTTCTGGCTGTCCAGAACGCCAAGGTGTGCTGCGTTCTAAATAACCACTCATCAATTCCTGATAACGCTTGGCAATGACTACCCTTGTAGCTCGGTAGCCTTGGGTATATAGCTTATCTAGTGCTTCGTGGATTTCAAACCGAATGCCATCGGGATGAGTATGCTGTCGATACCATTCATTGTTCCATCTGCGCCAATGACGACCAGACTGTAGATGAACTAGCTCTCCCGTTTTGGGATTAGCTTCAAAAGCGCCATGACGAGGACACAAATAGGTATCAGTCAGTGTCAGCGCCGGAATCGTTTGGCGACAATGGGGACACTGAATATCAGGGCCAAATATAGGGTACTGCAAGCCTGGATTCATCATGAAGTGCGTACAAACATAGTTTCGTATTCACCAGCACCAGTGGGTTAGATTTTACACTTCGGCTCCACCATTCTGGGGGACTTGTCTTTGCTACACAGATACAGTGTTACAGCAAAAACAATTTTCACCGTTGTCTTCCTCAAATTAGAGGTTAGAGACTGTGATATTCTGGTTTTGCAACCAGCCTCCAAGGATGGAGTTATTCCAGTGTTCCTGGGTACCATATTCATATTCTATCGTGTCTACCACTTCTTACTGGCCTTCTCCCGATTTTTCTCACGCCGCCTTCATTGCTGCCAATGCTGTTGTCATGGGTTCAGTAAAAATAGCAGCAGGAGCAAGCATTTGGTACGGAGCAGTAGTTAGGGGAGACGTGGAAAGCATTGACATTGGTGAATGCACGAATATTCAAGATGGAGCCATTTTACACGGTGATCCTGGTTTGCCAACAGTGTTGGAAGATCATGTAACTGTAGGACACCGGGCTGTAATCCATTCTGCCCATATTGAGCGCGGCTGTTTAATTGGCATTGGCGCAGTAATTTTAGATGGAGTTCGCGTAGGCGCTAGTAGCATCATAGGGGCTGGATCGATAGTAACAAAGAATATACCCCCCTTATCCCTAGTTGTGGGTGTTCCCGGCAAAGTTTTACGTCCCATCACCCCAGAAGAAGCCGCAGACCTGATTGAACACGCCGAACGTTACAAAAAGTTAGCATTAGTTCACGCTGGCAAGGGTAGCGATATTGGATTTTATCCGAAGGAGTGAAGCAGGGGGAGCAGGGGAGCAGGGGAAGCAGGGGAAGCAGGGGAAGCAGGGGAAGCAGGGGAAGCAGGGGAAGCAGGGGGAGCAGGGGAAGCACAGAATAACTACAGAATAACTATGGACTAATGACAACTAACCCTCCGGGTTCGCCAGTTACTCATGGGGGAAACCCCCAAGACCGTACTGGCTCACAACTGACAACTGACAACTGACAACTGACAACTTTAACCTTTCTTTACAAATTTATGTAGAAAAATTGCCCACTTCAGCTAAAAATAAAAATGGGAACAGTTGACAAAAATTTAATTTCTACGTGATAGAGGGGTTCTAGATATGGATAATATAGATTTTCGTGTAGCGATCGTTTTAGCGCCAATTGTAGTTGCTGCGAGCTGGGCTGCTTTTAACATTGGTGCTGCTGCTATAAGACAAGTGCAAAACTTTTTGAACAGAGAAGCTTAAATCTCGGTTAACAATCTTAACTCTGAACCGACTGTTCTCTTTACCGAGACAGTCGGTTTTAATCTGATTACTGAAAAGAGCCAGGAGACAAGGAGAAAATAAAAGGTAATGATTTTTTACTCCTCACTCCCAATACGGTTCGGATAAGCAGGGGGTGCAGGGGAGGCAGGGGAGGGAAGAGAGTTATTATTAAGCGATTTCTCTTCCCCTGCTTCTATTCTCCCCCTGCATCCCCTGCTCGCCTCAACAGATAACTCTGTTAACCGAACCGTATTGTCCCCACTCCCCACTTCCCATTCCCCATTCCTCATTCCGTGAATATCGATTTCCTACTGCAAGCATTCCACCATTTTGGCGTTAATCTCGGACTTTCGCGCATTGTCAAATTGTTAGCCAATCTGGGAAATCCTCATCAGCGAGTTCCCATAATTCATGTTGCTGGTACAAATGGCAAAGGTTCTGTTTGTGCTTACCTTTCCTCTGTGCTGACGGAGGCTGGTTATCGTACAGGGCGCTATACTTCTCCTCATTTAGTCGATTGGACAGAACGTATTTGCCTGAATGAACAGCAAATTGCTCATGATGAATTTTGTAAATTAATACTAGAAGTTCAAGCGGCTATTAGCCTTGATGATGAATACCCGACTCAATTTGAAGTTATTACAGCAGCAGCTTGGTTATATTTTGCCCAACAGCAAGTTGATGTCGCAGTGATAGAAGTAGGATTGGGTGGACGGTTGGATGCTACGAATGTCATTTCTAATCCTCTGGTGACAGTAATCACTTCTATTAGCCGAGAACATTGGCAACAATTGGGGCCGACTGTGGCTGATATTGCTGGGGAAAAAGCGGGGATTCTCAAGCCTGGCTGTCCATCTGTAGTTGGGATGTTACCGCCAGATGCAGAAAAAGTAGTGCGATCGCGCGCTCAAGAATTACAATGTCCCTTAATTACGCCTCAACCTGCTCGTCAAATCTCTCCCAAATTAGCAGAATATCAAAGTATTCAAGATTCAAACTTAATTAAATATTCTCTACCTTTAGAGGGACAAATCCAACTAACTAATTCCGCTTTGGCGTTAGCAGCTTTAGAAATTCTGCAACAACAAGGTTGGCACATTTCCCAGGAAGCCATTATTAACGGTATGGCAAAAACTAAATGGCCAGGGCGAATGCAATGGATTAATTGGAAGAACCATAAACTGTTAATTGATGGCGCACATAATCCGGCGGCGGCTCAAATATTACGTGATTATGTAGATACTGTGAATACTCAAAATATAACTTGGGTAATGGGAATGTTATCTACTAAAGATCATGCCGATATTTTTCAAGCTTTATTAAGACCAAATGACCAATTATATCTAGTACCAGTACCTGATAATAATTCAGCAAATCCAGAAGTTTTAGCCAAGCTAGCTGATGCTATTTGCCCACAATTAAATGCTTGTCAAAGTTACTCAAATTTATCATTAGCCCTAGAAGCCGCTTTTAACTCAACAAATAACTTAGTAGTTTTATGTGGTTCCCTTTATTTAATCGGTCACTTTTTAGGGACTAGAAGTTAGAGATCCCAGGTGAAAAATTAGAGACTAGGGAATAGGTAATTCGTAATTTCCTATTCCCTATTTCCTAACGATTATTCCATTCTTGCGCTGCATCTTCTACAGCTTTGTCTACCGTTTTTTCTCCTAACATGGCTGCTTGTAGATTTTCATAAATTGCCTTTTGCAGTTTCTTAATGTCCTTTAAAGCAGGAGTTAAAACTTCTGCTTGTTGTAGTTGTTGTGCGCTGACAACTCGTGCTTTCTCCACAGTTGAAGCATCAGCAGAAACATCTTTGAAGTAACTATCAGCCAGTGCTTTAGTTGTCGATGGTAAAACATTTGCAGCTTTAGCAAAAGCTAATTGATTTTCATCATTGGTGACAAATAGAGCAAATTTCACAGCCGCATCAGGTTGTTTGGTGTCACGGGGAACAACGATATTCATCACAGCCACATTTTTCTTACCCGTGTCGCCAGTGAGTTGGGGGGAAATCGCCGAAACTTGAGCAATTTTTGGGGCGTTAGTGGCGATCGTTTTCAGGAATTCTGGGCCAGAAGCGAGGAAGGCTGTTTCACCAGATTGATATAAATCAATTGCATGACGATGACCTTGAGTCAGTGCTTCTCTAGGTAATAAGCCTTTTTTATAAAGGTCTACCCAATACTGAAATGCGGCTTTACCTGCTGGTGAATTAAATGCTGCTTTACCCTCAGTGTCTACTAGGGTGGCTCCCATCTGCACAAAAGACTGTAAAACTTCACCGGAATCTTGCGGTACAAAAGTAACAAAAAAGGCGTATTTCCCAGTCTTATCTTTAATTTGTTGCGCCGCTTGTGCTAATTCTGCGTAAGTAGCAGGTGGTTTACTGATACCTGCCTGTTTTAATAAATCGGTGTTATAAATGGTTAACCTCGTTGTGAGGTACCAAGGAACGCCAAAACTTTTGCCATTCAGAGTGCTGGCTTTCCAGATGTTCGGAAGATAGGAGGAACGGGCTTCTTGTGGGACTTTTGTATCCAAATCTAACCAAGCATTTCGTCCTGCTAGTTGAGAAGCAAAATCTGGATTGAGGTTAACAACATCAGGTGGCGTTTTTGCGGAGACAGCTGTTAAAATTTTGTTCTCCATTGCCGCCCAAGGTACATCTACCCAGTTCACCTTTACACCTGGATTTTGCGTTTCAAAATTCGCAATCAGACTTTGGAAGTAGTTAGTAAATTGAGGTTGGAGTTGCATAGTCCAAAACTCAATACTGGCTGTTCCCGAAGTAGTTTGTTGTGTGTTTGTATTAACGGTTCCTGTGCTGCAACTGACTATCCAACTGGTTATTAAACCAAGCATTGCACAAGCAACAAATTTTTGAAATTTTTGCAATTGAATCATCTTCCCAGTATTTTTACGCTTGCTTAGAGACAAAAGCTTATGCAGAATTGTCGAGATTATAGGCTAAATCAAATCGCTTTGTAGAGTCATTAGTTCTTAGTCATTAGTTCTTAGTCCATAGTCATTAGTCCGTAGAGACGTTGCATTCAACGTATATTAATCGGTAGCCACTAGTGACTACTTAAGTAAATTTTAAATTTTCAATTTAGCAGTTTGGTGGTCATAGCTGTGGTGAAAAGTTTCAGTAGTCTGTTTGGTAAATCTCATAGAGGGGTGGGTGTAGAAATTGCACCAGAACGGGTGAATGTAGTTCAACTACGCAAGCAGCGCCAAGGCTTGAAACTCGAATCTTTAACATCAGTACCAGTTCCCGAAGGGATTGTCTCTGATGGTCAAATCAACGACCCCCCAGCAATGGCTCAATTAATTCAGCAGGCGCTGGCTGAAAGCAAAATCAAAGTATCTCGTGTAGCAACTGGTGTACCAGGAAGAGATTCTATTGTCCGCATCATCCCTGTACCAGCAGAGTTAGATGATAAAGAATTACGGGATATGGTGTTAAATCACGAAGCAGGGTTGTATTTACCCTATCCTCGAGAGGAAGCTGATGTAGATTATCAAAAACTTGGGTACTTTGTAGATGAGGATGGCATAGAAAAAGTACAGGTACTGTTAGTTGCTACCCGTAAGGAGGTGACAGATACATATATTAGTACTTTTGAGCAGGCAGGCTTACAAATTAGCGTTTTAGAAATCAATAGTTTTGCCTTAATTCGGACAATTCGTGATCAACTACGACAATTTGGGCCACAAGAAGCATCGGTACTAGTTGACATAGAGTTCGACAGTACAGAAATTGCCATCATCATTAACGGAGTACCACAATTTTCTCGTACAGTCCCCATTGGCACTTATCAAATGCAAATGGCATTTGCTAGGGCAATGAGCCTACCTACATCACGAGACATGGAAATGTTACAGGGAATGGTAATTCCTGTAAATTCTGGAGATAGTGATAAAACCGGGATGACAGAAACTGATCCTGGCATGGCTGGCGTATTGCGAATCTTGGGAGAACTTACAGATGAGCTACGCCGTTCTATCGATTTTTACTTAAATCAAAGTGAAAACTTAGAGATAGCACAAATTTTATTAGGTGGGCCTGGCGGTGGGCTAGAACAACTAAATGAGTTTTTTACTCAACGCTTAAGTATTCCTACTAATCAAATAGATCCTATCGGGTCTTTGTCCTTGGAAGTTGATGCAGAAAAGTATCCCTCTGCACAACGATCTGGTTTAGGAATAATCCTCGGTTTAGGGATGCGGGAGGTGTGATAGCAATTCAAAATTCACTCATAGCCTGCGGCTAGGCTTCCGCCAACAAAATTCAAAATTAGGAAAGTCAGATTTTATTTGGGTTTCCGATTTTAAATCTATTTCCCTCTTTTGGAGAATTGGTATCAGAGAATGTATGGATTAGATATTAACTTTCTCAAAGACCGCCCAGCTTATCAGCCTAAAGCTGAGAAAAAATCGGGTGCAAAACTGCCGGCCGGGAATTTATTACCTGTGTATCTGGGAGTCGGCGTAGGTCTTTGTCTGCCATTGTTTGTAGGTGGTGGTTTGTGGTTTTTGCAAGCGAAAACTGGTGAATTAGAGCAGGCGATCGCACTACTTGATGAAGAAAATAAAAAGTTAGATGCAGAAATCGTCAGTATTAACAAAATCAAGGAACAGGTTAACGCCGTCAAAGCTGAAACTCAAAGTTTAGTCACAGTCTTTGACCAAATTCGCCCTTGGTCAGCCATGTTAGAAGATTTGCGCGATCGCATCCCTGCAACTGTGCAAATTGAAAACGTAAGACAAACAGCACCTACTCCCCCAACAGCAGGACAACCTCCTGGTAATCCTGCTGGTGGTATAGAAATTACAGGCTTGGCTCGTTCCTTTAACGATGTCAACGACTTCTTATTAGTCCTGCAACAGTCTCGCTTCTTAAAGTCTACCGACAGCAAAATTATCACAGCCTCTCTAGTAGACGCACCATTACCGCCTAGTAGAGGTAATGGTGTCCAAATCAAACCACCCCAAGTAGTCAAATACACTATCCAATCCAGTCTCAGTGATGTTCCAGCTTCTGAATTAATTCGGGAGTTAGAGCAGAAAGGCACTGTAGGACTAGTGACACGGATTCGCGCCATGCAACAAACAGGAGTCATTACAAGATGACGCTGAGTGAAGATTTAAATTTTGCCGAACACGCTGCTGATTTAGAAGCAGGTGCATCAACTTACCCCGTTGTCTTTGGTATTAGTTTCACACCTAAAATCATCGGCATTATCGTAGGTGTACTGGGTCTGACAGGAGCTTTGTATATGTTGCTCAATATGGTAATGCCAGCTTGGGAAAACTATCAGCAGAAGCAAGCCCAAAGCAGTGAGTTAGAAGGTCAAATATTACAAAAAAAGGCCACTGTTAAACAGAAAGATAAAGTAACAGAAGAACTAGCCCAAGCCAAACAGCAAAAAATACAGGTTTTAGCTTTATTTGCTGATGAGAGAACCTTAGATACTATGCTGTTGGATCTCAATCGTTTAGTAGAAGCTGGTAATGCTCAAGCTCCTCTCAATGGAGTGAGAGCTAAATTACAGAAATTTGTGCCAGCCATACAAAGACCAGAACCTATCACTGATGGTTCATTGGGAACAGCCGTTGACGGCAAGCTAAAACGTACTAGCGTTAACATCGAAATCATCGGCACTTATGAACAAACCCAATCAATTATTCGTAATATAGAGCGTCTACAGCCTTTATTAATAGTTAAAGACTATCAATCAACGTTAGCGTCTGTACAGGCTACCGATAGGACAGGCAAACCCATCCGCAGGGTAGGGCCAGCACCAATCACTACGTCCTTTCAATTACAAGCATTAATGCCCCTCAGTGCTGAGGAAATAGCTACTGCTCAAGCTGCTTCTAAGAAGTAATTCATGATTACTGAATTGAGATTGAATCTGAGTTTCTGGGGTTTAAAAGCAAAAGTAACAGAGGGCAGAAATTAAGTTTGTAGTAAGGATTTAAATCCTCTGTTTGAGACGCTACGCGAACAAAAAAAGGACTAAAGTCCTTACTACAAACAAAAATTGAAATTTTTAATTACTTCAGAGATTTTTGGTTACAGACTTTATTAGGTGAGGAATGAACTGTGAAACACGTTCACGGTAATAGTTTAGTTTTAGGTGCTGCCGCTTTTGTCTTTTTGGCAGCACAACCAGCGTGGGCGCAAACAACTCAAATTACAGAAGTTAAGCTAAATCCCAGTGATGGTGGACTTAGTGTGGTTTTAAAAACTTCTGCCGGTTCTCGTCCACAAGTTTTTACAACAAAAAGAGGTAAGGCTTTAGTTGCAGATATTATTAACACACAACTACGACTTCGGCAAGGTAATAACTTCCGTCAAGATAAGCCTGCGCCGGGAATTGCTTCTGTTGAGGTGGTGCAATTAGATGCTAATAGTATTCGGGTGATAGTTACTGGTGACAATGATGCACCAATCAGCCAACCTGTAGCGCGTCAACAAGATGGAATCACTCTCAGCGTCACACCATCCACCGGTACGACAGCATCAGCGCCAATCACCCCCAGACCGCCAGTATCTACAACGCCACCTGCATCTACACCATCTCAACCAGGTGCAGTCCCCAATGTGCTTGTACCTAACCCAGAAGTGACCATTGATGGCAGACCAGCCCAGCCAGCAGGCCCCGGACAGCCTGTAAGCCAAGCACCACCGTTTTTACCTAGAGCTGTTGCCCCTCCTGTTGGGGATATTGCCATTTCGGCTACAGATGCCTCTCCTAGTACCATTGATTTAGGTACACAGGAACGTGTGCCTCGTCTGGTGTTGCGCGATGCACCAGTTAGGGAAGTTTTATCATTGTTGGCTCGTGCAGCTAATCTTAACTTGGCTTATATAGGCGATGGGGCTGGTGGGACACCTGCACCTGGTGAAGGACAAGGTATATCGCAAACCATTTCCCTAGATATCGAAAATGAGCCTGTGCAAGATGTGTTTAACTACGTCTTGCGTCTGAGTGGTTTAGAAGCTAACCGCAGCAACAGGACGATTTTTGTCGGGCCGAAATTACCTAACTCCACTCGTGATGTGGTGATGCGTAACCTGCGACTCAATCAGGTAAACGTGGGAGTTGCTTTAAACTTTTTAGTTGGTTTAGGGGCTGAAACTGCTGTTAGCCGCGAACGTCAAGTTACCAATGTCAATGCTGTTCCTGTAGGGACTGGAGTTGCTCCTATCACCCAAACGCAGACAACTACAGAAACTAGAGTGGAAACTCAAAGGATTGATTTTAAAGACTCTAATCCATTATTGAGGGGTTTACAGGCATTAGGAGACGAGAGGACAAATTCTCTTACTTTAATTGGGCCTCCGAGATTAGTTGAGATGGCAATGACTCAACTAACTCAACTTGATATCCGCCGTCGTCAAGTGGTAGTTAACGTCAAAATTATTGATGTCAATCTTAGTAATACCCAAGATAATAATTCTAGTTTTTCCTTTGGTATTGGTAACAACTACTTCAGTAGCGATGGAGGCGCAGCATCATTAAATCTTGGTGGAATTAATCCACCAGGTGCTGACAGTGTGCGTAATAGTCTCAATCCAAGGGTGACAGGTAATCCTTACAGTGGTGCTAATACTTTCTTGGATCTAACCCAAACTGTTGGCCCGGTTCCTACTACTGGAGTAGGCACAAGAAGAGTGACTATTAACAATCCTGGTGGAGGAACTATTACTGAAACACCAGGTCAGGATCTAAACTTTTTACAAAGAAGAGCAGGAGTTTCAGGAGACCCATTTAATACTGGAATTACAGAAGTCACTGAAGGAACACCAAACATTATCAGAAGAACTACTACTACCGATCCAACAACAGGAGTAGTAACTGAAACTACAGATATTACTGAAGGAACTCGTGGAACTATAACTGCCGCCTTACCTAGTTTATTTCAATATCCTAGACGACTCCTTGCTAATTTGCAGGCTCAAGTGACCAATGGTAACGCCAAGATATTGACTGACCCAACCTTAATCGTGCAAGAAGGTCAAACAGCTAATGTTAAACTCACGCAAGAAGTTGTAGGAAACATAACTAGCGAAACAACTCGTGGTGATGGCACTTCTACACAAACGGTTACAGCTGAAAAAACAGATGTAGGTTTAACTTTAGCCGTTAAAATTGATCGGATTGATGACAATGGTTTTGTTTCTTTATCAGTGGCTCCTGTTGTCAAAGCTCCTCAATCTTCAGCTGTACTTAATGTGTCAGGGAATAATCAAACTATCTTTTTGGTGTCTGAACGCTCTCTTAATTCAGGCATGATTCGTTTAAGAGATGGTCAGACACTAATTCTGTCAGGTATTATCCAAGATCAAGACAGAACCAGTGTTTCTAAGATTCCCATCTTGGGAGATATTCCGCTAATTGGTTCACTGTTTAGAAGCACTAACAGATCCAATGAACGTAGAGAAGTAATCGTACTTCTGACACCTCAGGTTATGGATGATTCTGAAAATTCTTCTTATGGCTATAACTATTCGCCTAGCCCACAAGTGCGGCAAATGCTTGAGCGTCGTGGCTTGAATACACCCAGAAGGTAATTTGCGATTTCAGATGTTATCTGGGTTTTTGGCGGAATATGTCTGTGTCAAATAAATAAGGTGCGTTATGGTTTTGCCAAACGCACCTTATTCTCATGATTAATTAGCAATAACTAACTTAACGGTGAGTTCGACGAATTTTAAAAACCCCTCTCCAAACCTCTCCCCTGCAAGGAGAGAGGCTTCAAAACCTTCATTTTTCGTTGATATTTAAAGATATTTAAGCCCCTCTCCGCGTCGGAGAGGGGTTTGGGGAGAGGTCATCGAACTGACGTTAACTTAATGGTGAGTCTGATGAGATGGAAGTGAATTTTGTTTGTAGTAAGCACTTTAGTGCTTAGAAGATTAAGGACTGAAGTCCTTACTACGAACTTGTTTACAGACCACCTGTGTTAATTTGCTACTTCTGCTATTTCAATAACCCGCCCTTCATAATCTTTAACTAGAAAATTTAGGGGCTTCTGGTTACGAATCTTGAACTTTAAACCGCGTGTTTCTACTCGCATTAAAATCATTTCTAAGCAATCACGGTCAAAGCAAACGTGACGTTGCTGATTTTTGACACCCAAGCTTGCACCCTTAATAACGTGCAGTTGAGTGTTTTTCTTGAGTTGATACCACATTCCATCACTGGCATTATTTATTGTCTTACCTGACCAGCTGGGACTAGTGGACATATATAGCGGATCTATGCCTGCTGCGCCTATAGTTTGTTCGTAGTTGTAGTAGTAGTGCAACGGCACTTCTGCGGCTGGTAAATCTAATAACCCTTCATATAATTGTCGGGCAATCTCCAGATCAGACACCATCACAGTATGGACTTTAGGGGCGCTGGTGAGGAATAGCCACATAGCTCCAGCATAGGCTGCTAAAAGCATCACCATGATGCCTTGAGTAGAAAACAGACTATCTAGAGGTAATGAGGGCAAAAAGGAGCCTAAAGTCAAAGGGGCGAACCGAAACGATATGACACTAGCTGCTATAACCATGAACAAATTAAAAATTATATAAAGGAGCCGCTTTTATTTTTGTCAATAAAGACTTCAGTTATGAGGTCTTTGTTCTAGTGTATCAAGACTAAACTAGTCTGAGCCTTTGTTTTCAACAGACCTACATCAAGATATTATACGGCTGACTCAAAAATCTTATTGGCAACTTTATTTTAACCAGTATCCAACTCCCGACTTATGCAAATTCCCCATTTTCCTGAAGCTAATCATCCGTTGGTAAAGTCCCTGTTTCATCACAATGACCAAGAACTGTTGGAGCTGTTTCAGCATTATCCCGATGCTGGTAAGTACTTTACGGTGATTTTCTGCCGTTATAGTCCGATAGTGTACACCTTAATTCAACATTCGGCGCGATCGCCTGTACAAGCAGACTATCTTTTTGCTCTGACTTGGCGACATATCTATTATGAACTCGGTGGACTGGATTTAAAAAATCCTCCTCCAGGTCAGGACGCTTTAACTTTGCAAAATTGGCTAATCAATATCACAGCTTTTTGTATCAACGAAATTCAATTACCTCCAACAGAAGCGATTCACTATTCTCTCACCGCCACTTCCCCACCACTCTGGTGCTATGTCGAACAAGCTTTAGACCAATTACCCCCAGTATTACGATTAATGGTCTTGATGGCTCAAACTTTCCACTGGAGCGAAACTCGGATTGCAGCTTATCTACAAGCGGAAGGAGAAAAGGTGACACCTGCCGAGGTAGCCGATTTTCTCCAGGAAGGCTATCGTATGCTAGAGGACAAATTACCAGCAGACCTTCGTGTCATATATTTGGGCGAAGATTTAGTCCAATTATAGCTTAAGTATATACGCTGAGGTTGTGAGTCTTCACACTGACAAGATAAAACTTTTTTACCAGCTTATACTTAAATCCAAAATTTCATGGTTAACACCATTTTAGATTTTGGATGGAAAACTCCTTTCTGTATCTGGGTTTGATGATTCCATCTGTCGCACTCATTTTTTGAATTGGTGTAAGTTTTATGACACAACGGCATTTATTCTCTAGCGCTAAAGCCAAAAGCTATGGAGTTTTTGGTTTTTACCTGTTGATGTTGACTTCGTTACTACATCCTGTAGCAGCAGGTGCGGCTGATATTACTCAACAACTCCATCGTCCTTTAAATCGTTCCGTTGGCAGACAATCTAGAGACGAAGCAGATTCATTATTACGGGTGGCTGAACAACAATACGCTTCTGGATATGCAGAGAAAGCGGTTGACTCTGGTTTGCAGGCGTTAGATATTTACCACTTAATTGGCGACCTGAAGGCAAAAAGTCTAACTTATAATTTATTAGCAAAGGCTTATATTGAACTGGGGCGTTTTAAAGAAGGTGAAGACGCATTACGCCGGAGGTTAGCGATCGCTCGTGATACGAAAGACTTTCAATCTCAAATTTTTGCCCTAAATAATCTTGGCACGTTGCTACTACAAGCAGGTGAACCAACCGCAGCCGGAAACACAATTCAAGAAGCGTTCACTATCGCCAACAATGTGAAAAATATCGAAGGTGAGGGTTTATCCTTGAGTAATTTAGGTCTTGTAGCGGCTAGGCTGGGAGATTACAACAAAGCAATTAAGCTTTATGAAACAGCTTTAGCTTTCCGCCGACGAACTAGGGATGCTCAAGGCGAAATAAATACTTTAAATAACTTAGGCGATGCTTACCTAGCGGCTGGCAATTATGCAGATACGATTGGTACTTATGGTGCAGCGATGAGAATTGCTAAAACTCTAGGCGATCGCCGTAACCAATTACGAGCAATTGATGGTTTAGTCACAGCTCACACCGCAGTCGAACGTTATGAACGCGCCTTTGACTTACTACAACAACGTTTAATCATCGCTCAAGAATTACAAAATCTCCGAGAAGAATTAAATTCTTTTGAATCCTACGCAAAATTATACGAGCAGCTAGGTAATTACCCAACTGCCCGTAATTTTTACGAGAGAGCAATTACGCTCTCACAAACTCTAGAAGACAACAAACAGGAAATATTTCTGCGCGATCGCATGACTCAAATGTTGCGGAGTCAAAAACCCATCATCAAATAACTGACTAATTGAGAAACACTGAGCCATTATTTTCAATTCTCAAGGCGGTTCTATCTTGACCAACGTCAGTGGTTTCTCTCAATCTCAGTTCCAAAACTCCTGATTGGGTTGAAGGCTGAGGAGTTGCTTCCAACAATCCTCCGTCTTCGCGTTGGAATGTGACTGTGACTGGCGCAGTTAAACCTTGGAGTGTGACATCGGATCTACCTTGGAGCGATCGCGGTGCTGTGTCACCGATTACCTGATAGGTGACATTAGCGCCACTATCGTTAATTAACCTAACGCTTACTCTACCACTAGCAACAGCAATGCGAGTGCTAGGGCTTTGTTGTTGACTTGGTAGGGGTAGGGGACTAACGGGGACTGTGGATTGTCCTACACCGGGTGCTATGCTCTGTTGTGATGGTTGAACGCCTGGTTGGTAAAAGCCTTCGGTTTGCAATCCTCGTTGGGAACGACCGTAAGGAGCTTCACGAAAAATTCTGGGGTTAGGATTTAGTGGTGAATCTGTCTCACCACCAACACCCAATCTAATTTGGTCTGCGGTTGGGGTCGCAGGAACGCTGCTTTGAGGAAGTAGTCCTTGCTCTATTAATCTTTGAGTGAAAGCATTGGGAGGACAACCTTGAGGTACTGCAACCCGATTATTGTGCGGTTGTTCGTAAAAAATTCTGGGACAAGGATTCACCTGAGAACTAGGTTGAACAGTTGGTTGCTGATAAACTGGCTGTTGTGCTGATACCGACTGAGGAATGGCTGATATACCTATCAGTAATCCTCCACAAACAGCGCTAAATAATTCAGTAGACTTGCGAAGTTTTGAAAAGTTTGTATTCATTGTCTCCTCCTGGGTGAATTAAAATCTAATATTTTTGATAATTAAATTAATGTGTTTAAAATTCCAACATCTTTAACCTAACATTTGTTTTTGGTTTATTTCTCTAACCTTAGGCATGAAAGTAAGAAAATAAATTATATAAATATATGTAAGTCGCCAGGAATAAATCCAACTATATTAGGCAATAAATAATTATTGTCATTAATTTTGTAATAGAAGAATTCTCTCTTTTTTGATAACAAAAACCTGACTCGTCCTACTTAGTTGTGTCTTTACCACTACCAATATTCAAAACCCCTGTTTTAAGCTCAATAATCAGGGGTTCCTGTTTGTGCCTTTGTGTCTTTGTGGGTCAATATTTTTTACCACTAAAACACAAAGACAATTTTAATCACAACTATTTAAGCTTCATCCCAAAGTTGACGAACTTTATCGGGCAACCAGCTAGCTATTTCTACAATCCGTTCTGCTGATAATTCATCTTTGGTAGCAGAAAAGACGGCTTTAACTACTTGTTCTCGTTCTACATTTGGCGGCATTCCCCCTTCATTTGCTACCCGGAATAAGAAGCGATCGCTATCGATTTTAAAAATGCCAGGGCCTTGCCAAGGTGGACGAACCCGACTCAAGAAACTGACAAGAGGATTGGTATCATGCCACAAATCAGCAATTTCCATTTGCAGAGACTTATCCTCACTTTCTTCCGCAGGTTCATGTAATTCTGCTTCAACTCTGTCCGCAGCTTCCGTAGTCATTAAATCACGCATGACGCGAAAGACTACTTCAGTTATATCTCTGGCATCATAAATATCAGCAAGACCACTTTCTGCCTTAACTTTTTCTAAAAAAGGTATACTCTTTTCTGGGATAGAAGTTGTCATCAAGCCCTCCAATATTTTTTGATGACTGCATTATTCAAACATAAATTTAGCAATCTAACTAACTGAAAATTCATGCAAAAATTATGCTTAAAAATGCAACATTTATATAGATAAATTAGTATGTAGAGTTAAATATATTCATCTATCACAGGAAACAAATATCAATTATCAAATTAAGACTCTAGAGTTATTGGTAAAGTGATGATGAAAGTAGTACCTTTACCTAGAGTGCTTTCGACTTGAATATTACCTTGGTGATGTTCGACAATTGCTTGAGCGATCGCTAGTCCTAATCCTGAGCCTGTAGTACTGTCTTTACCTACATTTTCACTCTTATGAGTGCGTGCTGGATCAACTCGATAAAAGCGATCAAATAACCGTGGTAACGCCTCGGAAGGAATACCAATACCAGTATCGCTCACCTTAATTTGTAATTCACTAGTACCATAGCGAGCTTTATCTATCCGCGCCAATTCCACATTCACCGCACCACCAGCTAATGTGTAATATAGAGCGTTACCAATCAAATTGGTAAATAATCGCACCAGTTGATCCCAATTACCCAGCAGTGTGAACCAATTGTCTAATAATTCAGGGCTAGTTTCTGAATCTGGAGGATCAATTAAGTGCAGATTAAGAGTAACTGCTTTTTCTGTAGCTAACAATTGTTGTTCTTCCACCACGTCCATCAATAAAGCATCAAGCGGACAAGATGAAAAGCCATCTCTACTCACACCACCATCCTGACGTGCTAAAAACAATAAGTCATTGACTAACTTACCCAAACGCTTGGTTAGTCGTTCCACCACCTTTAATTGTTGGCGATAATTAGAAGATGTAGCAGCTTCAGATTCAGTCAAATCCAAGTCAGCCAAAGCAACTTGGACATTAGTTTGAATCAACGTGATAGGACTTCTGAGTTCATGGGAAGCATCCGCCGTAAATTGCTTGAGACGCTGGTAAGATTCACCAACCGGTTCCATTGCTTTACCAGACAAAAACCATCCACTAGCAGCGACAGAAAGCACCATTAACCCCGTACCCAGCGCCAAATCAAAAATTAACTGGCGACTCGGTTTAGTCACCTCAAACCAAGGATGACTCACACGCAGATATCCCAAAACCTGTCGTCCAACTTCTACTCGTTGTGTAACTTGTCGTAGTAATAGTCCTGAATCTTGAGTATTGAGTTGAGAGTTAGGAGTTTTTTCGTTTGTCCATCTGTCCTGTTTAAAGACGTGAACGGTTTCACCAGTGCGGTTACTGTGAATGGAAATATTCAGGGGTTCAGAAAAAGTTGACCAGATTAACTCACCAGTAGGACTAAACCACTCTAGATCAATATGGTCGTCTTCTACAGTATTAGCATTGTTGCGAAAACTTGCTTCTACATTAATGCGTAGTTGCTCAGGTTCACCGTTAACTGGTTCAATAACAAGCGATCGCTCCACAATCTCCACCACATGATTGAGCGTATCGTCAATCCGTTCCACCAATGTACTACGGACATATAAATACACACCACTAGCAAACAGCAGTAACAAGACGGCAGTTACAGCAGTGTACCAAATAGCCAGACGGCGACGAGTAGCTTGGAACATTTGTCTATGCAGAGTAAGTTTGTTGTTATCAAAGTAAATCTTTTTGGATTAACTTTGGCAATATTCTGCGTCCCTCTGTACTTACTCAGTATTACTCCGGATTAAAAAATACTAATTAATTACTTAAGTAGATACGCTGAAGACGGTGACTAATAGCTAAGAATATAGTAAATGAGCTAAATATAAAATGAAAGTATTTTTTCTTATTCAATGTTTGCTGAACTTCATCGGCTGAATTGCCAACTAAAACTTATATTTAGAGCTATTTACAGTTATTTTACTGTTTATTTATTCCAATTTTATCAAAGCATTATCTAACGGCTCAATTTATCTGTTGTACATGGGTAAATTAACCTTGTTAGTTGCAATATTTAGATTGTGGTTGTGAGTTTTATTCAATAATTCTTGATAATTCAAAAGCTCAAACCAATACTCTCATAATAGATTAATTTATCTATGTATGAATTTAGATAGTAGGTAAACGAGAGTTCCTATAAATAAATTGACTAACCAAAAACAACAATATCCCAGGTTTTATTATGTCAGCAATCCAACTTTCTAGCATTCTCAATAATAACGTTTATACTGAAAACTTTAATACCTTACGCACTTCAGGTGCTGCAACTTGGGTTAATGACAGTACTCTGAATGGATGGTATACAGCTCGTACTGGTACTGGAACCCAGATTTCTACAACTAATGGCAGCACTAGTACTGGAAATTTATACAGTTTTGGTACTGTAGCTAGTAGCGATCGCGCTTTAGGTTCCATAGGTTCAAGTGGCTCCAGCGCTGGCAGTTTTTTCTGGGGTGTGCGCTTTGTTAATAATACAGACATCACCCTCGACTTTCTGAACATTAACTATATAGGTGAACAATGGCGTAATAGCGGCGCAGGCGCTCAAACAGTAGATTTTCAGTATCAAGTCGGTGCTACTAGTATCACTGGCGGTACTTGGATAGATGCTAATAACCTTGACTTTACCAGTCCTGTAACTGGTGGTACTGCAACGGCTCTAGATGGTAATGCAGCAGCTAACCGTACCTCCGTATCTGGTAAAATCAGTGGTCTGAATCTAGCACCAGGCCAAGAAATCTGGCTACGTTGGCGCGACATCGACCATACAGGTAGTGATCACGGTCTAGCCATTGATGACTTTTCTTTATCATTTGGTACTTTTGGTACAAACGGCAACGATACTCTACAAGGCGATGATTTTGAAGACTATATAGATGGTTTAGCAGGTAACGACATCATCACAGGATTAAAGGGAGATGACATCCTCATCGGTGGAGGTGGTAATGATCAGTTCATAATTAATGCAGGAGACGGAACAGACACCATCACCGATTTTGGTGGCGCAGGTAATCGCTCCAATCCATCTTCCAGTATACGAGCAGAAATGGATCTCTTGAAATTTCAAGGCACTGGTATGACTGCTCAAAATATGCTGCTCACCCAAAATGGTACTAACTTAGAAATTACTTTCGAGGGTGTGGCTGATACCAAAGTCATTTTGCAAAATTTTCAGATGCAAAATCTGAATAACTTCCGGGAAGCACTCCTCAGTCAGCCGAAAATAGGCAATATCCTATTTGAAGGAGATGGTAACACTATTCAAGATGTCTACGATGTTTACACTGCTACCCAAACCGACAGAACAAACTATAAGAATAATGCTGTCACTTTCCTGAATAACCTTGATAACTACTATGTTGGTCTTAATGGTTCTAACGATGTCATTAATGGTCAAGGTGGTAACGACACAATTTATGGTTTAAGTGGTAATGACATCCTCCGGGGTGGAGATGGTAACGATATTCTCGTCGGTGGATTGGGTAATGATATTTTAGTTGGTGGAAGTGGTAATGACCTATTTGTTCTACAAGCAAAGGGTGGAACAGATATAATCAGAGACTTTGTAGATGGTCAAGACTTGATTGGTTTAGCAGGTGGTTTGACCTTTGGACAATTAACCATTACCCAAGGTACGGGTGTAAACATTAACAACACTTTAATTACAATCACTAGTACAAGTGAATTAATAGGTATATTGAATGGAGTCGTCAGCAATAATATTACTGACAGTGATTTTACTGCTTTTACCTGAATTTATATTATTCACTCAGTGTTCCAATAGAATAGCCTTCTATGTATAGCAATACTATTTGATTTCTGAAGGTTGAGAGGCTCAGATCCCCGACTTCTTAAAGAAGTCGGGGATCTTTTGGTTGACAAATGATTTATGACTGCTATACAGGAATCCGATTATCTCAATATGTGTAGTGTGTGTTGCACTATGCGACATAACACACACTACAGAAAATTTATATTTCTTCATATACATTGAATTTTTCTCACCGACTTACTTAACGAGGTGTGCAACTTTATCTCGAACCTAACCCCCAACCCCTTCCTTACAAAGGAAGGGGAGCAAGAATTAAAGCCTCTACGCCACTTGCTACAACGCGGGGAACCCGCGCAACGCAGTGGCTCCTCCTTGTAGGGAGAGGTACCCTGCGGGAAGCAAGCTATGGAGAGGGGTTTCAAGGATAAGTTGCACATCGCGTCACTTATATAAGTTCTACATCTAACGACGAAAAACGTCTTATCTCAACCTGTGCTGTTTTAACCGTAAATAGACTGAGTATTATAAAAAGAAAGCGTAATGCTACTTACGATAAATATAGTAAATTTAAATACTTTCAGTAAAATTTCTGATGTTGCTTAAATATACAAGGGGCTACATTGTTTTTGCGCTTGTTCAGGCGTAGCACAAAACCACACAAGTTATACCTACACGACCATGAAAAAGATATATTCTCTAGCATCTTTAACATTGGGTACAGTAGCTTTAGTTAGCAATTTCTTTTCCGCACCTGCTAAGGCAGTCACCGCCGATGTAGAAATCCAAGCCAACGTTCCAGAAATTATCTTTTTGGAAACCTATGAGACCCTTACCTATAACGTACTACCCGCAGACTTAGCACCTGGATACACAAATGGAGTTATTCAGACTGGAAATATTGGCACTTTTGGCACTGATGGCACAGTTGACAATGCACTCAACGGTGGTGCAAGTGCCACCGTTGCTGGCGGCATTGTAACAATTACTAACCCCGTTACCCTATACAAGACTTGGGGTATTACCAGCACTGGTGAAATCAAACATGGGATTGGCGCCGCTGATGGCGCTGTTATTTCCTTAGATTCAACTAGCGGCAACAGTGTAGTTTCTTTTACACCTACTCTAGCGGAAGCTACTAATCCTGCTCCTGGTTTAGATTACGGTAACGCTCTGACAGGAGACGTAAGCTTTGAGTTCGACTTTTCTGCCACCACCGAATCTGGTTTGCACACAGGCGGTACTATTACTGTCACAGCTACAGCTAACTAAGATATCTGCATTTAATTTCCCAGAATAGAGTCGGTAATGGCAATTGATATCGGCTCAGAGCAAAATTCTTGTGTTAGGTAAATAGTTTTCAAGTGTATCTACACCCTAACCCATAGAGCTGACAGTCCGCAGATCACATAAACAAGCTCAGTCTATCTAGGACACTTGTAGATTCATGCACTCAGATTTAGCAACCCTAATCTAAGCCATGATTTATAAAGTTTAATTACTTCTGCTCTGTCCGTAATCAATTGCCATATTTTTTAGTTCTCTGATTGAAATAATTGCTGAATGAATAATTTGATGCAGCGCCAATATTTTCTCAGCATCACAACGATTTTGCTGGCTCTCTATCAAATCTGTACTATGGGTATAGCATCTGCTAATCCAACTTGTACAAGTACCAATAACGGCTGTATTGTCATTGAAAATGAGTTACTAGAAATTAGCCAAGAAGATATTGTGCCAGATGGTCGGACTGTGAATTTAAACGGTAATGGAGTTATAGGTGAAACCTCGTTGAGTACATCTAATCCATTCTTAGGTAATACACAAATTAGCAAGACAATTAATAATCTTTGGCAGTTTCAAATAGATAGCGAAAATCTGAATAATTTGCAGGTACAATACACCCCTTCTCAAGATTTTTTGCTTACACAAGGAAGTTCTGTAATTAGAGTCAATATCGACCCTCTAACCCCTATTGCTATAGGTGAAGGATCAACACCAGATAGGGTGATAATCCAAGGTGGAGCAACTTTTAGTTTAGACTTATCTGAAGTAACAAGGGCTGGTATTCATTCTGGTAGTTTGCAATTAACAGTTACGGAATTTTAAACAATTAATTCTATTTATTATTGATGATGAACAAGCAGATAAAGCTAACTAAAACTCTAAGAAATTTTGGGCTAGGTCTTTTGGCAACAGCAAGTGCAGTTGCTTTAGCTTGTCAGTCTACTTCAGCGATTTCTATTGGAGTTAGTCCACCACGCTTTGAATTAAAGCTTGACCAAAGAAGGTCTAGTACTCAATCTTTTCAAGTAGTAAATAACGGGAAGAAACCATCGACTTTTAGAATCTATACTCAAGATTGGACACTCGACGAAAAAAATAATATTAAAGCCGTACCCAATTCTGAACAATCTTTATCTCCATCAATTGTAGTTAACCCAGTTAGGTTTACTATTCCCCCAGGAAAAGCTCAAAGTGTTAGATTTTCCGTGCGTCCCCGTATACAGCCTAAAGCCGGAGAACATCGAGCTTTTATTTTTATAGAAGAAGTTCCTTCAGACGATAGGGATGCAAGTCCTAAAAGTGTCGCTGATGTGAGAGTTGTTGGACGTTTTGGGGTTGCTGTCTATGGTTATGTTGGTGAAATCAAGAGAGTTGCTTCACTCAATAAAATTACTGTAGATACTAAAACTGGCCCAGTACAAGCAAATTTTGATATTTCTAGTCAAGGTACTGGCTATGTGCGAATGGCTGGTCAATATGCGATTTGGCCTGCTGCTAAATATCCAGGTGCTAATGCTACGAAACAAATTGCCAACCTGGAGAAGAAAACGGTAAAACTACCAGATAATGTGTTGAGCGCTGGTTTTCTACCTAGAAGCCCCATATTACCAGATACTCGTCGTCAAATTCCTCTCCGATTGCCACAAAAACTACCACCTGGTCAATATGTTTTAGATATTAACGGTGAATTGAATGGAATCAAAATTGATCAAGGTGTCCCTTTTACCGTGTCAGTTTTAGCGAATACGCCTCAAAAGCCTGTAACCAACCCGGCTGATTCGTCTCGTCGTAACACCATTCCCAGACGCACCAGATAGTTGTTGTTGATATCATCAACTGCAATTTTTTAATTGATTTAAGTATTTTCTTCCCCAACTAGTTTGCAGTCAAGAAGTTTCTCGACTGCTCATAGGAACATTTGTGTTTAATGAACTATGCTCTACGATCGCCCCCCAACTTCACCACCACCAGTTACACCACCTTCGTTAGTAAGCTCTGTTTCCACTCCACAGGATACGAACGATAGTCAAATATCTGACATATTTAAGTATGCGATCGCTACTCCTAGTGGATTAGAGACGTTTCCTAATGAGTTTTCTACAGGTGTTTCACCAGAAATTTTTACAACAGAACATTTTAGTGAAAAACTCATTGCCCAAAGCATAATCAGCAATGAACCTGCTGAAAATACCACCACTAATAATAATATTACCAATATTCAAGAAAACCCTTCTGCTGAAAATAGTAAACAAGCTCCCAAGACAGAATCTTCTCCACAAAATCTTGGCAAACCAGAAAAAAATACTGATATCACAACACCAGTAACTATTCCAGACACAACTACTTTTACTGAAACCGCTAATTCTGGTATAGAAACTTTACTACTAGGGGTAATTATTAATAAAAGGGAAGTTGGTAGTTTAGATGTTATACGTCGAGGAAACACTTTACTAGTACCTTTAGAGAATTTTGCCCAACTTACAGGTTTAACCGTTGAAACTACGAGCGATACAACAGAAATTAAAACCCCATTGGGTACAGTAAAACTAGCTGCTAGTGAACTAGAAATCATTCAAGGAATTACCCACATTAGCGATTCTTTATTACAAGAAAAACTAAATACCACAATTGAATTGAGGTCTTTAGAAGCAGCTTTAATTGTTGGTTTACCTTGGTTATCAGGTAGTAGAGAAGCGCGAAATGCAGCAATTGATCTAGAACCAGAAGTTAAAGCACCGCTAAGTGGATTGTCTAGTTTTAGACAGGAACTTAATGTTGTTAATGATTCTAGTGGTACTCGATTCCAGAGTTATAGTCTGTTGGGTGGGAGACTCGCCGGTGGGACTTGGCGTGTACGGTTAAATAATAATTTTGAAAATTCTCCCAACTTAGCTGAATACTTTTTCTATCAACGTAATGGTAGATTTCTTTATCAATTAGGTCGTCAACAAATAAGTGTACATCCCCTATTAAATGGGCAGATTTTAACAGGCGCACAATTTGGTTATACTAATTTACCCGCAGATCGTTATAGACAAAGTTATAGTGCTAATCAGTTAATACCAAGAAGTTCTCGTTCTGTACAAACATTTCGGGGTGAAGTTCCTCCAGCCAGTTTTGTGCAACTGCGAGTTGGTAGTAGAATAATTGCCCAACAGCAGGTAGGATTTGATGGCATATACGAATTTTTTGATGTGAATTTGCCTGCGGGTCAAAATAATTTAATTGAAGTTTTGGTTTACGACCGCAACAATTTCAGTGTACCTATTGAAATTCGCTCTGTGAGACTCAATACTTCAGATTTACTATTACCTTCAGGTGGTAATGTACAGTTATTAGGTTTAGGTTTTAGTGGTAACTTAGCTCAAAATACATTTTTTGACGATTACAATACCTCTGATTCTGGTAGCCTTGTGGGCTTTTATCAATTTAGGCAAGGTCTATCAGATAATTTTACTGTTGAAGCTGGATTACAAGCAATTCCTAATACTTTCCAAACTCAAGTAGGTGCAATTTGGCGTATAGCCAATCCTGTGATTTTATCGGGTAGTGTGGGTACATCTTTTGGTAAGCTTGCTTATAATGCAGATTTAGATGTTCAATTAGGTGGGTTAGATATAAATGCTAACTCCCAGCTATTCCCCGAAGGTTATAGAAGTGATAATGGCTCAAGAGAAAGATATAATCATAGCTTAGAAGTAGGTTATCGCTTCAATAGTAATTTGAGGTTGGGAGTTTTAGCACGTAGTCGCAAATCTGATTCAAACTCAACTGAATACATTGCACCTACTTTCTATTTCCGTCCCTCCAATAGTTTATATTTTACAGGTAGACCTGATACTGAAGGGCAATATCTGTTTTATTCGGCATATCAACCTAATGCTTTAACTCGATTATCATTTAGTAGCTTTGGTGATAACTATGCTACGGATTTCAGTTATAAATTAAACAATAATTATCAGTTATCTTTGGGTAGTGATTTCGGTGGTAATCTACCAGCTCGCTACCTTGCTACAGTAAATTATTATCCCAGAAATATTAGAGGATTTAGTTGGAGGTTAGGGCTTGCTTATCGGGATGGTGATGTGGGGCCAATTATTGGTGCTAGCACCCAATTGATACCGGGTCTATTTGCTAGAGTCGAATATCAAGCTATACCTTCCAGAGCTAGAAGCAGTTTTGGTGGTTGGGGTGACGATCGCCTGACAATTTCTCTAGTATCCGATTTATCATTCTCTGATGGTAGAATCTCCCCAAGTAACTTTAACTCTTTTGGTAAAGATAAAGGAGCGATCGCTGGACGTATTTTTGTCGAAGGAAGTAAAGAAAGCTTTGATTTAGGCGAGTCTAGTGTCCGAGTGATAGACAAATACGGTAAAATTATCGGTGGTGCGAGAACCGATGCTCAAGGTAACTTCTTTGTCGGTAATTTGCCAGAGGGTGTCCATATAGTTGAAATTCTTCCCAAAGACTTACCCATAGAACTGACCCCAGTTAAAACTAGTACAATCGCTGAAGTTGCTGGTTCGGCGGTGACTAAGTTGAGTTTCCCTGTGAGGGTAGAATATGGCGTTGCTGGACGCATTACAGACAGCGCAGGTCAGCCTGTATCGGGTTTAGCGGTAGAACTTGTCAATGCTGAAGGTAAAAAAGTCGGAACAGGTGCAACTGACCAATTTGGTCTTTATCGTGTAGATGGTCTTCCTGCTGGTCAATACACATTGCAGGTTCCCAAACAAAACGACATCAATCGTAGCGATAGTTTACCCAAGCGAGCTATAACTATTGAGAATGATTTCGCCTACGAACAAAATCTGCAATTACCAATTTCCGCAGCTACCAAGGACGCACAGGAAGCACCAAAGTCATCTAATCCTTAAATTGGGGTGTTTTTGAATCAGTGTATAAATGAGGAAAAGTACAGAGAAAAATTAAGATTTTTCTGAAGAGTTTAATTATATTTCCTACAACAACGCCTAATTTTAAATATTTAGGTATGGTGATTATATTGATTAGCCAGCTACTTCACCTTGATGCCCCATTTCATCTACGATATGAATTGTTCTCCAGCTAAATCGGCTGCATCAGGTTAGTCTGCGATCGCTATGCCTAAATCAAAGAAAAGCTCTAATTCTATCAATTTAAACGATTCTCAATACTATCTTAACCGAGAGTTAAGCTGGTTAGAATTCAATCACCGAGTTTTACATGAAGCTTGCGACTCGCGTACACCCTTATTAGAAAGACTCAAATTTTTAGGAATTTTTAGTTCTAACTTGGATGAGTTTTTCATGGTGCGGGTTGCAGCATTAAAACAACAAGTAGAAGCAAAGGTTAGCCAATTAACCCCCGATGGACGGACACCCCAACAACAGCTAAATGATATTCGGCTGAATCTGATACCCCAAGTTACAAAACAACATCAACATTTTGAACAAGTAATTCGCCCGTTGTTAGCTAGTCACGGTATCCATATTTTGGATTATATTAACCTGACACAAAAACAACGTACTTATCTAGATAACTACTTTGAAGACCAGATTTTTCCGGTTCTGACACCCCTAGCTGTTGACCCCAGCCATCCATTTCCCTACATTTCTAATCTCAGCTTGAATTTGGCTGTAGTAGTCAAAAACCCCGACACAGAAGAAGAATTTTTTGCCAGAGTTAAAGTTCCTAGCGTCCTCCCCCGATTTTTGCCCCTACCACCAGAGTTAGCATTTCAGGAAAACGGACAAGCAGCTAACTGGATAGGTGTACCATTAGAGCAAGCGATCGCTCATAATCTCGATTCCCTATTTCCAGGGATGAATATCCAAGAATATCACCCTTTCCGCATTACCCGCGATGCTGACCTAACTCTGGAAGAAGATGAAGCTGATGATTTGTTATTAGCGATAGAACAAGAATTGCGAAAACGCCGCATGGGGGGTTCTCCTGTCAGAATCGAAATTCAATCCCAAACTCCAGAACTGATTCGCACCAGGTTACTGCAAGACCTAGACCTGACAGAACAAGATGTTTACGAGGTAGATGGTCTATTAGGACTGCGTGATTTGATGTCATTCATGGCTTTACCATTAGCGGAACTCAAAGACCCACCACGTCAATCTGTAGTACCTATACGCCTACAACGGTTGCGAGAACCAAGTGTAGACCCAGATGTTTTGGAATTAGAAGAGGGTAAAGACTTTTTTTCTGTAATTAGAGAAAAAGATTTATTTGTACACCATCCCTATCAATCTTTTTCTGCTACAGTCGTACGCTTTATTACCCATGCAGCCCATGATCCAAATGTTTTAGCAATTAAAATGACCTTGTACCGGACTTCGGGAGATTCACCTATAGTTAATGCCTTAATTGCGGCGGCTGAAAATGGCAAACAAGTATCCGTACTGGTAGAACTAAAAGCGAGGTTTGATGAAGAAAATAATATTTATTGGGCAAGAAGACTAGAAAGAGTTGGTGTCCACGTCGTCTATGGTTTAGTAGGTCTAAAAACCCATTGCAAAACTGTGATGGTAGTAAGGCGAGAAAAAGACAGGATGCGTCGCTATGTACATATTGGGACTGGCAACTATAATCCAAAAACAGCAAGACTATATACAGATTTAGGTTTATTTAGTTGTCGTGAAGAATTAGGTGCTGATATTACAGATTTATTTAATTTTTTGACAGGTTATTCCCGACAAAAGTCTTATCGAGAATTGCTGGTTGCGCCTGTAAATATGCGCGATCGCTTTTTGGAGTTAATTCGCCGGGAAATCACCAACGTACAGAATGGATTTTCTGGACGCATTGTGGCCAAAATGAATTCTCTTGTTGATCCACAAATTATTGCCACCTTGTATGAAGCCTCCCGTGCTGGAGTACAAATAGATTTAATCATTCGGGGTATTTGCTGTTTGCGTCCAGGGATCAAAGACATTAGTGAAAATATTCGTGTTATCAGCATAATAGGCCGCTTTTTAGAACACTCCCGCATCTATTACTTTCATAACAATAGTCAAGAAGAAATTTACATTGGTAGCGCTGATTGGATGAGCCGTAATTTAGATAGGCGAGTAGAAGTCATTACCCCTATAAAAGACCCTGATATTGCTAAAGATTTGCAAGAAATTCTGGGAATACTGCTAGCAGATAATCGTCAAGCTTGGGATTTACAAGCCGATGGTAGTTACATTCAACGTCATCCTGGAGAAGATTGTCCAGAAACTAACTCACAAAAAACTCTCATGAATATGGCATTACGTTCAACTGGAATAGTTACAAATCTGATCGATTCACCCAAAAGTTCTGCATATACAGACAATTAAATCAACCCCATTTCCCGGCAAATTTTAATTTTTTTAAAATTACTCTAATCAATCTTTATGGTTGTGTACAAATTATTCAACCATAGGATAGAGTAATTGTTGGTACTTGTTCCCATAAACTATAAAAAATATCGTATTGAGTTGTTCTTGGGAATGTTAATGTTCTCCTGTGAGTCCTCTACCTTAAAGGTTCTAGTGGTTGACGATCATGAACTGACTCGTTTAACCTTACAATTAGCTTTTTCTGCTCAGGAAAATATTCAAGTAGTGGGTCTGGCCAGTAATGGTCAAGAAGCTATAGAAATGGTAAGAGACTGTAATCCTGATGTCATTGTTCTAGACCTACAAATGCCAGTCATGGATGGTTGGAGTGCTTCTTGTCATATTAAAGCCATTTCTCCCAACACGCAAATACTAGCTTATTCGTCAGTAGAAGATACAAGTCTTCTGAACACGCATACAACACCCAACTTTGATGATGTTTGTAAAAAAGATGTGTCTACCAAAGAACTTATTGCTTTGGTAAGACAATTGGGACGACGTGCAGGGGATGGTTCCAATTCAAAATAACTAAAGCTGGTTACGTCGCTTAACTAAATTGGTATAGCTTAAAAATGGGGACTTGGGAAATTATTATCATTCAAGAGCGTCGGTAAAACCGTTTTTAGACGGTAGCACCGACGCAATTTTTATTAGTTTCTAATTCAGCTTAATTATTTCCTGTTTCTGGAATAGTTCGTCTATATTCTTCAATCAATTCATCCAGTTCTTCCAAAGCTTGATTCACATCAACTCTTAAAATTCCCAGGTTGGGTTGCTCTAAAAGGCTCAGTAAGTACTCACGTTTACTTTGAACTGCTGTAATTCTTTCTTTGAGAGTTGATAAATCCATTATTTTTCATCCTGAAAGTAGTTTCAAATTTAAAGTTAACTCAAAAAAGGTGCATCAATCCCTTTTTTACGAGACGGTATGCGAAGAAATTTTTTTCTCTATCTATAAACTTATCGTAAATTCAAGGGTTTAAGACCCTTGTATCTACAAGTAGTATTAGTTAAGAAGGAGTGGAAACCGCTTAATTTAACTGTTTTTAACTTTGAATTTTGTAGCGCTTGTGCTTTCTGTAGGATATTTTGAATTATTGAGTGATTGTATCCTTTTTTCGGTCATGTAGCTGAATTCAATGAGAAACTCAAGGCTCAGAGCAGCTACTCTTTCCTAAGTTGTCACTCATAACCGATGATAATAAAACTAATGTGTTAAGAATTTATCCTATCTCATCTCATGTTACGCCAAATCTCTTTGGGAACACTTGGTTTAAGCATCGGCAGCATATTAACCATTGTTGGCTTTGTTGCTTATGCTGCAAATAACGCCACACTAAACTTGGTCGGATTTTTTTATGGGTTTCCTCTACTACTGGGAGGACTAGCGCTCAAAGCTAATGAACTCAAGCCCATAGCTTTTAGTCAACCGACAATACAATCCGTGTTACTCTTGCGCCAGCAGCAAGCAACGGTCACTCAAAATAAAATCCGTAAAGATATCACTCGATATTGTTACGGGCAAGATGCTCATTTAGACGGAGCGCTGTCTTACTTGGGATTAAGTCCTACAGATGATGAAAGACCAATAGTTACAGGTCTACGAGAAACAGAAACTAGTGGAGCCTATACCCTAATTTTAGAATTTGACTCACCGGAAATATCAATGAGCGATTGGCAACAAAAGCAAGAAAAAATGACCAAGTACTTTGGCCCAGGAGTAGAAGTGAAAATTACTCAAGTAGATGAAGACAAAATTGAATTAGCATTGATTACCCTCATTCAAGAGTCGACAGTCAATAGTCAATAGTTCAATAATTTATAGAGACGTTGTATATAACGTCTCTACTTTTCCAACCGCACTGCGTACCACTGCAAATATTTTCCTGCGCCTACGTCCAACTCGCAACTGGTATCGATTAAGTGTTGCGCTTGAACCTGCAAAGAATCAAATTGTTGTAGCTCCAGGGGTAAATCTGAAAAATCAATTTTTTGTAATTCCCCCTTGAGTTTTTCTAATAATTCGGCGCTGGTGAGGAATTGTTCTGGTTGGTTGGTTTCTAGGACAACAAAGTTATCCAGTTGATACATTAAGGGATCTGGCATTGCAAAGATGCTATGAATTGTGTACATAGATTTTATTAAGATAAATTAGTTTTTTAGAAAAATCCATACAAATTTTGTAGCTATAAATGTATGTAAAAATTATTAAACAACTGGTAACTAATTTTAAGTTTTGTACCGTATTGTGAGCTATCACAACCCAGATATACCCAAATATGCTAGTCAATGACCACTGTAAATTCTTTGAGTGGATGACTTGTCTACGTATATTTCCAAAATAAACCAAGAATTTTATTTCAGATGGATGTGGTAGATTACCCTTGCTTTGAGTCTCTAGCTTCTGCTCTCTCTAAAAAATCACCATAAATCATGGGGCAATTCTGTAGTTAGGTTGCCAATCAATGTCAGAAAAATCAAATTATGTTAATAGCTTGATAATAAGCTTATAAAGTCTAAGTAATTTTCTCATACACTGATTATTTTCAGGTTTTTCAACTGTGTTCAATTGGTTCAATTCCAGTGATAGAAACGTGTATTTTCCTCTGTATTTCTTTTGTAGTTCGATGATTCATATACTTTTTAAGTTTTTAAAGTTTCTATATAAAAGAACTTTTGTAGTTAAAAATTAGCTTTCACATTTAAATTTTTGCTTAATACTGTAATTATGCTGTATCAAACGGGAAACATAAAAGTAATATTTCTTATCATAATCATAAGGATATGGGTAATGAAAAATTACCTTTGTTATCTCTATTAAATGTGTACTCAACCTTGTATTACTCCAGATTCTGATCTGCAAATTATGGGGCGGTCTATAGCTAAAACAGATATAGGACTGCTATCTATTTCAGTATTTCTCAGCATTGTTAAATGCCGTATAGACTTTTGTCTACACACTCACAAAAAATTTGCTGAAGTTATAACTAACCCTAAGAAACGATCGCTCATAAGTAATTTAGCTATGAGGGTGAAGCTTTTCCCAGTTTTTCAGTCCTCAGAACTCTGATTTTCTATGGAACGCAACTCATGTCAGGCATAAGCCCATATTCTCTTTCTAAAAAACCTCCTGTGATTTTGGTGGCTGATGATGACAAGACCATCAGAATGCTGTTGCGTGAAGCTATGGAAAGAGAGGGCTATCGAGTAGTAGAAGTAACAGATGGTAAACAGTGCTTAGACGCTTATGAGACTGTTAAACCAGATATAGTGTTGCTAGATGCTATGATGCCTGTAATGGATGGTTTCACTTGCTGTAAGCAACTACTGCATATTGCCAGAAATAACCTGATTTCCGCCTTGGCAAATTTAGATACAGACTCTGGCTTAGGTAGCACCATCATCTCAAAATTGTGGGAACGTACTCCTATTTTGATGATTACAAGTTTAAATGATGCAGAATCTGTGGATCGTGCTTTTGAAGCTGGGGCAACTGATTATATTACTAAGCCTATTCACTGGGCTGTGTTGCGTCAACGCTTACGAAGATTGCTACAGCAAGCACAAGTTTATAAACAGTTAGAGGCAGCTAACTTAGCTTTACAGCACTTAGCCAATGTGGATGGCTTAACTGGATTAGCAAATCGTCGTCGCTTTGATAATTACTTAAACACGCAATGGATTAACCTAGTCCAGGAGAACGCTCCTCTATCGCTGATTTTGTGTGATATCGATTTTTTTAAATTTTACAATGACCAGTATGGTCATCCAGCCGGGGACATCTGTTTACAAAAAGTAGGGGCTGTTTTAAGCTACAAAGCTCAGAAGCATCGAGACTTGGTAGCCCGTTATGGTGGTGAAGAATTTGCGGTGATTATGCCATATACTCACGCAGCAGGAGCAATTTATGTTGCCCAAACTATACAAGCTAGTGTCAGGAATCTGCAAATAGTCCATGATAAATCTGCCGTGAGTCAACATATTACTCTCAGTATGGGTGTAGCAACCATAATCCCCACGTGGGAATCTTCGCCCTGTGATTTAATTGCGGCGGCAGATAAAGCTCTTTATCAGGCGAAGGAAGCAGGACGGAATCGTGTTTGTCAGTGGGAGGAAAGTTAATATTCAATGGTCATTGGTCATTAGTTCATAGTCAATATTTATCCTCCCCGGCTCCTCTGCACCCTAAGATGGGTATACGGGTAGTGTGAAGTGAAACCATGCTCCACCGTAAGGGTTAGAGTCTACCCAAATTTGACCATAGTGGGCGCGGATGATCCTTTGGCACAAGGAAAGACCGATGCCGTAGCCTTCTTTTGCTTCGTCTCGTTCTAGGCGATAGTGGTTTTCAAATATACGTTCTCGATTCTCTATGGGAATACCGGGGCCGGTGTCACCAATGCTAAATTGTACTTTTTGAGTAGTACGGTGTAATCCGGCGATGTTAATTGTGCCACCTTCTGGGGTGTATTTGATGGCATTATCTAGTAAATTTATCAGTACTTGCCGGATGCGTTCGGGGTCAGCGTAGACACGAGGTAAATCTTGGGGAATGTCTGTTTCGACCTTTTGCGCTTTGGTGGTGTAGCGATCGCGCAGTTCTTCTAGAACATCTAAGCAAAGTGAGCCTATTTCGATTTTATGTGGTATAATGTGGAACTCTGTATCATTACCCCGACCCACCTGCAAAAGATCCGCAATCATTTTATCAATTGTTTTAGTTTGAGTGCGGGCTTGTCTTAATAAATTGACTACCAATGCTGGTTTTAAGCGTTGAAATTGGGCATTGTCTGGGTTGTAGTTAGATTGTAGAGTTTCGATGGCGATCGCTGCTGCGGTTAAGGGATTACGGAGGTCATGAACTAACATGGCAATTACTCTGTCTTTAAACTGTAACTGCTCTAGTAGTTTTTCTTTTTCTTGTTTCAGATGAAAAATTTCGTCTGAAAGCTTGAGAAGTTCGGCAGAAACAGCGACGGAAGTGATAGTTGATTTAGGTTGGGCTACCCGACCATTATCATCTACACGTTCTTGTAACTCTTCCTGTAATTTGACATAAGCATCTGCGGCTGCTTGCCAACGGGGCCACCAGTTTTTTAGTTGAGTAATAATGTTACTGCCGGCTAAAATCTGTCTGGGTTCCGGGTGAATTTTAATTAAAGCTGGCGTGGCGACTAACTTAAAGTGTTCTGCTAAGTATGGTTGTTGCCCGACATCAATAATTTGAAGTTCAAAGTTATACTCAGCCTGCAAGTGTTTTAAGTAAGCACGGATACGCTGCACCTGCTGTTTGGACTTGGGTCGTCCATCAACGAACAGCAACAGCTGGAGTGGAGCCTCAGAATAAATAGGCTGATCCTGGGAAACTTGCATGTAATCGTGTTTCAGCACTGGTAACAACCCGGCGACGCTTTGCGGAAATTAGAATAGACTGACAGTTGTCGGTGGTCGTTCTTTTTTCAATTTAATATCTATTTTAGATTCTTACTACACCTATCCACACAGGGTTTTTGAGATGAGATACATATTTTTTCCCATTTTGTTACCTTTTTTGGTGACTGGCTTTGCGGGAAACGCTTTTGCCCTACAATATCAGTCTGTGTCTAATAATCATACTCTGGCTGTTGAGTCAACTGATGAAAATTTTTATACTGAAGCCAGTCGTCTGCTTCAGCAACAGCTAGATTTGATTGTACGCATTGAACAAGCCCTGGTTTCTCCAGATGCTAATCGGATGCGTGCTGTCCGGGGACAATTAAATGTACAAACTAAAACGGTAGAAGGGTTTCTCAAACGGCTGCACCGTAGCCGTCATAATTTGTGTAACCTGACAAATGCTTCCCCTCTATCTGACCAGTTGAGCGAATCACAAACAAAGGTTTATTGCGCTTTGTCTGCTTCTAGCCAGGAATTATTAAAACTTGCGCCGATGTTAGATAAACTCTTGTCTCGCCGTGGTGAATTAGGCTTAGTCAGACGCTTACCTTTAGTCAGTGGTGAACGTAATTCAGATCCAATACTAACTATTGCACCAGTACAACATCCGAATCTGGGAAAGCCAGCAACGCCTTTATCAACCAGAGAACCAAATCTAGCACCAACTAATCAACAAGCATCGCCACAGTTTACCACAGTTATCGCCCCATCTGCACTACCAATTATCGGTAGAGTTGGTAAAACAGCCATAGCCAATTATGTACCACCGATGCAACCTGCGATCGCACCACCAGACGCAGCATTAAATATACTGGCAAAGGCCAAGCAGTTGTTGACAGCCGCGCAGATAGTATTTCCCCCGGAAACAAAGTTTAGAGATGCACAGGAA
This sequence comes from Anabaena subtropica FACHB-260, assembly GCF_014697105.1. Classification (GTDB taxonomy): domain Bacteria; phylum Cyanobacteriota; class Cyanobacteriia; order Cyanobacteriales; family Nostocaceae; genus Trichormus; species Trichormus subtropicus. The sequence goes on from NZ_JACJRF010000013.1 coordinate 107,113, forward strand.
ACGGTGACAGCACTTGATCGTTTTGCTTACGGACTTGACCCACAAGAACCGGAAACCTATGCTCAGTTTTTACGATTACCACGTACTGGGATTTTTCGGGTTTTGCCTGCTTCAGCTTACCAGCGTCCACTCAATACATTGTCGAACCGATTACAGTCTAGGGTGAGCGATCGCTATTCTTTTCCGACTTTGGATAACACTCAGGGGGAGCTTAATCCCAGCTTAACACTTCATCTTGTAGATGATCGCTTCCAACTCCAGCATGAGGGAGTAAATTACAGCTTTATGGTAGATATGGGCGATGTGCCGCTAGAAAAATTGGATAATAGCCTGAAAGCTGTACCTACTTCAACACGAGAGTTTTTCCTCAACTACCAACCTCCCAAACAATTAGAAGCCTTACAAGTAGACAGAAGGCGGTTTGTGACTGGTAAAGACCAGAATTGGCAGCACAATCAGGTAATTCTTGCCAGTGCCACCGCTAAATTGAATCATACTTATTTAGTGCGATCGCTGCAATTCCAATTACCAGAGATTATTCTCAATGGTCAAATTTCTAATTTAGAAAAGAGCAGCTACATAAACCAGTTAAATCAGATTCGTAGTAGTGATATGATTATTGCTTTCCGACCAGTACGTAAACGCTCTGATGGTAGTTATACTATCCTTTGGCGAGTATTAAATGAGTTGCCTGCACCCCAACTTGAAGATTAATTAAAACTATGAACCAACAAGACCTGGTTAATAATTATCTAATTAATTACATTGACAGAGTTTTGATTATTGCTCATAAGGAATCAACTGATAAATTAGAAGCAACACTAACTAAAGAAGGATTTCATTATGAAGTCCTCCGCCAAGAAAGCAAACCGGAATTTCAAAACTTTTCTCGCAGTTATTTGTGTTTACTAAATCATCGCCATGCTTGGGAAAAAGCAGCCCAAACAGATAAACCAACTCTGATTATTGAAGCGGATTTTGTGCCAGTGGTTGGCTTTGGTAAGTTGCCTTTACCTTTTAATCCTAAGCAAAGTGATGTTGGTATTAGCTGGCTTTACACTTGTGCGCCGCAAGTTTATCATGTTTCACCGGAAGGCTATGCTCAAGGTTTCTCAACTTCCGCAGTTGCTTATATTGTCAATTCACAAAGTGCCATCTATCTATTAGAACTGGCTAATGAAGTTACAGAAAAAATAGGAGCCACTCAATACTCAACTTGGGATTCTGATATTGATAAATTCCTCCTCAACCGCAAGCTGAAAAACTATATCCCTTGGCGTAACTATGGAGAACATGGAGGTTTGCCAAATCCAGAACATCAGCAGAATAATTTAAGTAAAGTTCATCGCGCCGATGTTTTATACGGTAAACTTGCCTTTACACCTTTGTATGCCGTCGGCGAACAGGGTGGAACATGGAAATTTCTGACAGTAAGATTGCAAGCTCGTCTCAAGGGAATTGCCCGTTTGGCTGTGGGTCGTTTTTTACGTCCGCCAGTTATTCAAGGTTCTACAACTCCGGTAAGAATGATCAAGTTTGCTTTGTTGCGACAATTTTCATTAAGACTTTAGTCCATAGTCCACAGTCCACAGAATAATGACAGATTTTTTTTCAACTTTAGCGTTAGGGTCATAGTCTGCGCTAGGGTAGAAATTGACACGCATTTTGTGATTTCCTGTGCTTCCTTGTAAACGACCAGCTTTAGTCTTGAGTTTGGCTGTTTTATTGACTTCTTTGACAGCCTGTGCTAGTACTCCAACTGCCAAAAATCTGGAACAGTCTTTGGCAGCAGATCCGAGATTGCAAAGTAATCAAGTGATATTTGGGGAAGCTAAGGAGGGTGAAGCCCAACCACCGGAGCAAAATCAACCCTCAATTCAATTACCGGCTGGTTTTCCTCCAGATATACCTTTATATAACAACGCTCAACTACAGCAAGTCACCCCTGCTAGTGGTTCAGAAAACCGAGTATCAACTCGTTGGTTGAGTTCAGATCCCAGCAATTTTATTACTAGTTTTTATCGTAACCAGTTTCAGACAAACAATTGGCAGATTTTGCAACAGCCAACCGATGATGTAGAAGGTACATTTGAGGCACGGCGTGACGATTTACTAGTAAAGGTGTCGGTTCAACCAAAATCGGTGACTAACGCCGCAGCAAATCAACCCCAAACATCTACAGCAATACAAATTGAGTACGTCCGTAATAGCACAGCTACAGCGCCATCTAATAATCCTCCGACTGGAGAGACTCAGTTGATAGGCCCGGTTCCACCTGCAAATTGGACAACAGATAATTCAACCACTGCTACAGCCACATCGGAAATTAGCGATCTAAATAAAGCACCACAACAACTGCGACAATATATCCAAGATTTAGCTGCATTGGGTGTTTTTGGTGCAAAATCTTCTGCGACTAAGAATAACAATACCGCAAGCAACCAATTTGAACCCGGTAAAATTGTTACTCGCCGAGAATATGCTCGTTGGTTAGTGGCTGCTAATAATGCCATGTATGCTAATAATTCAGCAAAGCAAATTCGTTTAGCTGTGGAAAGTACACAAGCGGCTTTTACTGATGTGTCGTCTCAAGATCCTGATTTTCCAGTTATTCAAGGGTTAGCCGAAGCTGGTTTAATTCCTAGCCCTTTGTCGGGAGAGGCGACAGCAGTTTTATTCCGTCCTGATGCACCCCTGACAAGGGAACAGTTGATTTTGTGGAAATTACCCCTAGATACTCGTCAAGCTCTACCTATTGCTAACTTGGATGCAGTTAAGGAAACTTGGGGTTTCCAAGATGCGGGGAAAATCGACCCCAAGGCTTTGAGAGCTGTTTTAGCTGATTTTCAAAATGGTGAACAATCAAATATTCGGCGAGTATTTGGTTATACAACACTTTTTCAACCGAAAAAACCTGTAACTCGTGCTGAGGCGGCTGGTGCTTTGTGGTATTTTGGCACACAGGGTGAGGGTATATCGGCTGTGGAAGCGCTGAAGTTACAGCCCTAAAAGTTTGTAGTAAGGACTTTAGTCCTATAAAAAATTAATATCCTTACTACGAAATTAGGTGTTAAGCGAGGCGCAGAATTAATGTTTTTGAACGCAGAGGGGCGCGGAGTTAAACGCGGAGGGGCGCGGAGATTTTTTCATCAGATTAATTGCTGGAATATTTGGTTTGTAATTTACTCTCTCCTTTGCGGCCGATGGGAACACACATCGGTGTGCCGACAACTGGGTCAGTAACAACGCGACATTCTAGGCTAAAAACCTCCTGTACCATCTCTTCCGTCATGACCTGCTTGGGTTCTCCAGCCGTGAAAATCCGACCATCTTTCACCGCAACTAGGTAATCAGCATAACGACAAGCTTGATTTAAATCGTGCAGTACCATGACGATAGTCCGTCCCTGATGCTGGTTCAAGTCATACAATAAATCCAAAACTTCTATTTGGTGGGCTAAATCCAAAAAAGTAGTCGGTTCATCTAAGAGTAAAATATCTGTATCTTGCGCTAGTGCCATCGCAATCCAAGCTCTTTGACGTTGACCACCAGATAAGGTATCTAATGCTCTATCTGCCAACTCTAATAAGTCTGTAATTTCTAGTGCCTGTTTGACTATTCTTTCATCTTTGGCTGACCACTGTTGTAACCAATTTTGATAAGGGTAGCGTCCTTGTGCAACCAAATCTCTGACTGTTAATCCTTCTGGTGCAACTGGACTTTGGGGCAAAATTCCCAATCTTTGCGCTACTTCTTTGGTGGAAAGATTAACAATGGAAGTGCCATCAAGATATACTATGCCACCGTGAGGTTTGAGTAACCTGGCCAGACCTCTTAACAGAGTTGATTTCCCGCAACCATTCGCACCAACTAAAGCACTAATTTGTCCGGTAGGTATAACTAAATTGAGGTCACGAATAATTGACACGCCATCGTAAGCTAAAGACAGACCTTTGGTTGATAGTCCTTTCATAATTGATATTTTCCTGGTTTATTTTTTACGATTACGAATTAACAAATAAAGAAAATAAGGAGCGCCAATAGCAGCCGTTACTACTCCACAAGGAATCTCGATAGGTGCAAATAAGGTTCTACCTAATAAATCTGCCGCTACGACAATTACTCCCCCCAACAATGCTGAGGTAGGAATTAAGCCTTGATGATTTGTACCGACCAACTGTCTGCCTAAATGGGGTGCAATTAAACCCACAAAGCCAATCATTCCCGCCGTTGCTACTCCTGCACCTGCCAAGGCTACACCTACAAGCACGAGTAAAGCACGTTGCCGTTCCACCCGACTACCTAAACCTCTGGCAATATCATCTCCTAAATTTAAAGCGTTCAAATGTCTGGCTTGTGTCAAGGCGATGGGGACGAAAATAATTAACCAAGGTAAGAAAGAAAAAACTTGCTCCCAGGTGCGTCCGTAGACACTACCAGCTAACCAAACAAGAGCATCGCTGACGCTGTAAATTTCGCCAAAGGTAATCAGTAGGCTGGTAAAGGCAGAGGCGATCGCTGATAAGCCCACACCCATTAAAATTAGTAAAATGGGGGAACTACCTTGATTCCAAGCTAGGGAGTAAATTAAAGCAGCCATCACCAAAGCACCAGCAAAAGCTGAAAGTGGTAATGCGTAAATTGGTGCTGAGGGAAAAAGTACAATTACTGTGACTGCTGCTAGACTTGCCCCAGCATTGATGCCGATAATACCAGGATCAGCTAGGGGATTGCGTGTCAACCCTTGGAAAATTGTGCCAGAAATAGCAAACGCCACTCCCACCATAAAAGCCACAAGGGTACGGGGTAAACGTAGGTTGTGAATTACGAAGGCATGGTCTGGATTGCCTGTATTTACACCCAAGACGGTTTTGATGATATCTAATGGGGCGATGGGATACTCACCGCGCCCTAGATTTATCACCATCACCAATACAATAATTACCGTCAAACACAACAGCATTGGTGGTACACGTCGGTCAATCCGCAAAGATACCGCCGAAGAACGGATGACTAGCCAATCTACTTTCATTTTTTCACCTTTGACTTAGCCAAGTACACAAAGAAGGGAGCGCCAACCAATGCTGTCATTACACCCACGGGTAATTCCTGGGGTCTGAGTAAGACACGGGCAGCGATATCTGCAACCAAGAGTAAAGTTGCACCTAAGACTGCGGAGTAGGGCAAAATCCAACGATAATCAGCTTTAATGAAAAATCTCACGATGTGGGGAACAACTAAGCCAATAAAGCCAATTGGCCCGGCGAGGGATACGGAACTTCCTGCCAGCAAAACTACGCTGATAGCAGTCATAATTTTTACCCATGCTGTCTTTTGACCCAAGCCTTTGGCTATATCTTCACCAAGACTCATCGTGGTAATTTGTCTACCAAGGGTAAAGGCGAGTGCTAAACCAATAACAACGAAAGGTAATGCTTGCAAAAGGATATTGAGATCCCTTCCAGCTAGGGAACCAGCTAACCAAAAGCGAATTTCTTCTAAGGTTCTTTGACTGACGATCAAAATAGCCGTGGTGAGAGAAGAAATCAGAGCCGTGAGCGCTGCGCCTGCTACGGTGAGATTTAAGGGTGTAGCTCCTCCTCGTCCCAGAGAACCCAGGAAGTAGACTAAGATTGCCGTGGCTCCTGCGCCCAGAAAGGCGACAATGGTTAAAATGCTCAAAGACGAGCTGCCAAAAACAAAAATTGTGGCAACAACTGCCAGTGCGGCTCCTGACTCAATACCCAAAATCCCTGGATCTGCTAGGGGGTTGCGCGTCAAACCTTGCATTAAGGCTCCCGATACAGCTAAGGCCGCACCTACAAGAATAGCAACGAGCGATCGCGGTAATCTGACAGTCTGAATCACTAAGTGTTCATAGGAACCATCAAAGGTGACAAAGGATGCCAAAATCTTCTCCAGAGGTATTTCTGCTGCACCCAGCGTCACACTGTAAATCAAACAAATTAGTAGAATCATTAGTCCCAAAACTAGACCTACTAAAGGTGATATTGGGGGTGTTTTCCAGCCTCTAGGTAATGCTGTGGTTGCTTTTGTCATGCTTTTGCTGTTACTGGCAGAAGATTTTCTGTTTTGGGGTCTAGTTTTTGTCTCTTTATCATTTACACTCTCAACAGTCAACTATTTTGCAAATGCCTTAGTTGATAATATTTTTAGTAAGTTATGAATATCAAATCATCATAATTTTCAGGTTTTACTAAATCTATATGCTTGTACAACCGTGATTTATTTAGATAATACTTTAAACTTATTGCTATCTTTTTTCAACTACTCTACCAAAATATCTTATATTTTCTTGCTATAATTTTCTATTAGGTTGATTTTACAAAGTCCGATGCAAATTAGTATAATTAAATACAATATATGCCGTGAGCGATCGCTATAGGTGTTTTTATTTTTATAAAAAAATGTAGAAACAAGATTAATCTCGTCTCTACATTCATTTTCCGTATAGTTGCCAATAATTAAACCTGTGCAATTTTCATTCTGACAAACCCATAACTGTACGGTAATGCAACTCAAATTGTGCGACAGTTTCAGATGGACGTTTAGTCACCCATTCGCTGAGATTAAATAATTCTTCTCGCAATTTATCAACATTAATCGTAGTTACTTGACCATTAGCAATAATTTGTTTGCCATTGACCCAAGCACTATCAACAACATTAGTAGGACGACCTAAAACCAATAAAGCAATAGGGTCTGTACGGGGAATTAATGATAAATTAGTCAGGTCATAAAGTACTAAATCGGCTTGTTTACCAATACCAATTGAACCAAGTTTATCTGCTAAGTTGAGTCCTTTGGCAGCGCCTAAAGATGCCATTTCTATTGCTTGTCTGGGTGAAATCCAGTATCGATAATCGAAGTCTGTAACGTTATGCAAAATAGAACCAATCTTAATAGCTTCTAACAAATCTTGGGAGTCATTACTAGAAGCACCATCACAACCAAAAGTTACATTTACCCCAGCTTGGCGATATTTTAAAATGGGGGCAATACCACTACCTAAACGTAAATTACTTAAGGGGTTGTGAACTACTGTAGATTGAGTTTCTGCGAGAATGGTAATATCAGCATCATTTAACCAAACACAATGAGCTAAAGAAGTGCGATCGCTTAAAAAACCAATCCGTTGCAGATGGGTAACAGCAGTACAACCGTATTTTTCTTGAGCAAGTTTTTCTTGGGCTTTAGTTTCCAATAAGTGAGAGTGACGACAAAGATTGTAGCGATCGCTTAACTCAATACATCCCTCAAATAACGCATCTGTACACAACTGAATCCCCGTTGGTGCAACTAAAATACTGATACCTTCATCTGGACGATGAAACCGTCTTACCGCCTCCTCGACCAGTTCTAATGTGTCAGATGTGGAACGGAAAAAAGGCTCATGGGTTTGGGTAGATTCCCCGGAAGGTAGCCCAGCCGTAAGGGATTCATCTTGAATTAAAGGGGCGATAAAAGCCCGAATCCCCACCTCTTTGTAAGCGCGGACTGCACTAGCGATCGTTTCTAACTCCTCCCCAGGAATTAGTACCAAGTGATCTACTACACTAGTTCCCCCAGAGAGTAAAGTTTCTACAGCTGTCCCCAAAGCACTCAGATAAACCTTTTCTATATCAACGGGTGCAGAATCATATAACTCTGCTAACCATAACTCTAAGGGAAAAACCGAGATTCCCCCTCTTTGCCACATTTCTGATGAGTGGGTGTGAGCATTGACGAAACCCGGCAGTAACAGCTTATGTTTACCATCAATGGTAGTACCCACAACATCTAAATTTGGAGCAATGGCGGCGATTTTACCGTCCACAATCTGCACGTCAGTGGTGATGTAATCATCATCAGTAGCAATCAAAACATTTTGGATAGTGAAAGTCACGGTTTTAACCTTAATTAAGTAATTAAACGCTCAAGATGATTTCAAGGTACAAAATAGTAATTATCTTGGCTAATACAATTTTATGGATCAGTCTTTACGCACATTGGGAGTAGCACCAAACGCTTGGGTAGTGAATCAAACGATCGCAGATATCACTCGTCCGCCAAAGACCCCACAACCCGTTATCTTATCAACAGAAACCAAAACTCTACGCCTAGACTTAGCCAAAACCGCCATTCTCGTCATTGATATGCAAAATGACTTTTGTCACCCTGATGGCTGGTTAGCGCATATCGGCGTAGACGTGACACCAGCCAGTAAACCCATCGCACCTTTAAATAAGCTATTGCCAGAACTACGTGCTGTTGGTGTGCCTGTAATTTGGTTAAATTGGGGCAATCGTCCAGACCTCATGAATATTAGCGCCAATGTGCTTCATGTTTACAATCCTACAGGGGATGGGGTGGGATTAGGCGATCGCTTACCCAAAAATGGTGCTAGAGTACTGATGGCAGGTAGTTGGGCGGCAGCAGTCGTAGACGACCTCCAGCAATCACCAAAAGATATTTATGTGGATAAATATCGCATGAGTGGCTTTTGGGACACGCCTTTAGATAGTATTTTACGGAATCTGGGAATTACAACATTATTTTTTGCTGGTGTCAACGCCGATCAATGTGTACTGACTACCTTATGTGATGCTAACTTCTTAGGATACGACTGCATTTTAGTCAAAGATTGCACTGCTACAACTTCTCCCGATTATTGTTGGCTATCGACCTTATATAACGTCAAGCAATGCTTTGGTTTTGTTAGTGACTCACAAGCAATGTTCACAGCCCTAAATCATCCTGAAGCAACAGGAGGGGATAAATAAATGCCAGCTACTCGTTGCGTAATTCCAGTTATTAAATCTCCCAAGGACTACCAAGTATATCGTATTAGTCCTCACGATACAAATCGGTTAGCCATTATTTTTGATTCCACCAATGCTAATACTTCCCTAACTTGCTGTGTAGAAATTTTTGAACCAGGTGGACAAACACCACCTAATCGCCATCAATGGGCGGTAGAGATGTTTTTTGTCATCAAAGGGCAAGGTATGGCCATTTGTGATGGCAAGAAAGTTGCCATTAAGGCCGGAGATAGTTTATTAGTACCCGCCACCGGCACCCATCTAATTAAAAATACAGGTTCTACTCGCTTATACACATTAACAATTATGGTTCCCAATGAAGACTTTGCTGAACTAATTCGCAGTGGTACACCTTTAGAGTTAGATGCTGAAGATATGGCAGTACTTAGCAGATTAGATGCCTTGATGCCTTGTTAAAAATAATGTGATCGCCAGATCAGGGACTTCCAACTAAAAAAATATACCACTGCTTTGGTGAGCAGGGGGGGCAGGGGAAGCAGGGGAAGCAGGGGAGGAAAAATCCAACGATAATATTTGCTCTTACCCATTGAATATTTTATTTTCTGGAAGTCCCTAAGCATACTAGAATCATACCAACGAAGCGATCGCCCAGTGCGATCGCTAAAAATCAGATTACACTGGTTTTGAGTAACATCTGAGCAAACAACCACACTCATAAGCCAGCAATCCTTGTATGGTAGGGATTATATTTTTTCATTAAGTAATTGTGCAAAATACTGAAAACGCTAGCACAATAAAACTACAAGTTTCTTCTAAAATTCTAGTTGTTGACAACTCAACAGATTGTCTTTGGTGTGGTGTGGTTAGTGTGGATTCACAACTAGACTTACTTACACACAAAAATTCAGAGGTGTCATTATGGATGCTAATAAGCTCCTAGATTTATATGCAGCAGGAGAAAGGAAATTCCATAGAGCAAATCTGCATCAAGCTAACCTTTACGCTGCTGATTTGAGTGGGACAAATTTTGCCGAAGCTGATTTAAGTGGAGCCAACCTCAGTCAAGCGAATTTGAGTGGATGTAATCTCAGTCGTGCTAATTTAACCGATGCAGACTTGAGTGGTGCTAACTTGAGTGGTGCTAACTTGAGTGAGGTGAACTTCATTGGTGCAGATTTAATCAGAGCCAATCTCAAAGAAAGCAATCTCAGTCGAGCCGATTTACGGACTGCTACTTTAATTTTGGCAAATCTATTCAGAGCTAACCTGAGCGAGGCGGAAATGAGTGGTGCTGATTTGAGTGGCGCTAATCTCAAACAAGCAAATTTGATTGGTAGTAATGTCATGGAAGCAGAACTCAGAGGTGCAAATTTCTCAGGAGCTATGATTACAGAACAAGAACTTACCGGTAGCGTTTTGCGCTTGGGTATCTCCCACAGATGGATAACTTGGGCTGGCTGTCATTGATGGAGAGAAAATACACTAGGGTAACAATAGTCACCCTAATAAAGTTGAGGCAGTCGCTAACCGACTGCCTCTCATATTGTCATTAAATGACAATACCCAGATATTGTGGATGTCAGTCACTGACATTTCCTTTGCTTGGGTAACTTTTAGTACACTAAGGGAGTGACACCGCGCATTTTGCGTAAAGAATTAATGCAAGCAGGACAGTCGCAGTCAAACAAGGCAACGGCGATATCACTTTCTGCGATATTGAATTCCAACATGGGAGTCTCATCTTGTGAAAATTCTATTTCTCGCTCATATTGAGGCACTTGAGCTAAAACAGAAGCTCTAGCACAAACTAATCCTACTCTATGTTTATTTCTAATACAGGTTAGTCGGTCTGTGTTTTTGACTTCTGGCTCAATTGCTTGTGCTTGATTAACCACAACGGTCATAGACAAGATAGATGCTATCAAAACAGGACTAGAAATTAAGGTCAAGATGAATTTATTCATGGGGTTCCTTGGAAATTAATTCTGACAACTCAGAATACTCCGATTAAATCTTACAGTGACAATGATTGTCCATCAGGAGATTATGTTGCCTCATCAGCCCTTGTTTTTGGGATATGGTAGGGACAGGTGACAAGAGTATTGTTACTTATTTATCATTGAATCAAATAAATATATGTAGATGATTAGCTCATATTATAGTAAACAAATTTTATCATCTAGCGATGACTTCCGGTTGGTCAAAGACCATAGCCATCGAGAAACTACTGTAGCCAGTTTCCAATTACGAGATTTAACTCACTAAAATAAGAAATACTATAAGTAACTTGGCACAATAAAACCAAATTATGTGAATAACAGTTTTCGGCAATAAAAAATGCCTGCGTGTGCAGACATTGATGAGGCTTTCTGTCACTGTAATCGGCTACAATCATGTTTGAATCATGATGTTTTTATTTTTGCGAATCTAAAATAATAAATCAATACTATTAAGCCATCATTTTAGACATAAATAATTGAATTATATCTTCATTGCCGCAGTTTTATGAACGTAATATCCAAGGTAAATACACAATTATCATGCTTCAAACTATAGGTATATGATGTTTTTTGCAGTCCATGTTTCCGTAAAGTATCATCTAGCAAATAATGATATATTTTTCTAGTTATTTTATAGACACAAATGAGATATTTAGGTCTGCAAAAATTTATTTTCTAACCCATTTTTTCAATTATAAAAGTAGAGGTGGTCAGGTTAATATCCCCAGAAATTCCCAGTTCTGGGGTTTTACTTTATTCACAAATTCAAGTAATAATATTTTGTATTCTTTTACTCCTCCATAACCTACTCGGCTGAATTTGCCAATCATCAACCAGCACTATATCGACGGGGTGTATAAACACAGAGACTATCATCAATACGCTGAATAATCCGGGTTTGTGTGGAACCAACAAGGATGACTGTCCGCATATCAGCGCTATCTGGTACTAGTTGATCAAGAGTGATTACTTTTACAGTTTGTCCTGGTCTGCTAATATTTCGTGCTAATACTACCGGAGTAGAGGGTTTTCTATATCGCAATAATATATTTCTCGCTTCTGCTAATTGCCAAGTGCGCTCTTTAGAAACAGGATTGTAAAAAGCAATGACAAAATCAGCTTGGGCTGCTGCTGCAATGCGTTGTTCAATAATTGACCAGGGCTTCAAGATGTCAGATAGAGAAATAGCACAAAAATCATGTCCCAAGGGTGCGCCAATGGTAGCGGCGGCGGCTTGCATGGCGGAAATCCCTGGTGCAACATGAATGTCAATACTCTCCCATTCTGGTTTAGAGTGATAATCAAGGACTTCAAACACAGCAGCCGCCATTGCATAGATACCAGGGTCGCCAGAAGAAACGACAGCCACGTATCGCCCAGTCGCAGCTAAATCAAGTGCCATTGTTGCTCGTGCCAGTTCTTCGCGGTTGTCTGACTCGTGGCGTTGCTTACCCTCAGCCAGGGAACCAACTAAATCTAAATAAGTTTTGTAACCTACTAGGTCAGTGGCTGACTTGAGTATTTCCTTCACCTCAGGAGACATCCATTGTGAACCGCCAGGGCCAGTACCAATAATTGCTAATCGCCCCCGTGGTTGACCAATAGTATTAGGGTCGATGGTTTGGGGGGAAATGGTTATCGCTAGATGGGAAGATGAAGAAATTAATTGACCAGATTTACCTGTGGCGGTTAACGCTGCTGCTTGGGCAACACTATAACCTTGTGTGAGTAAGGTTTCTAGTTGATTTAATGTGAAAAATCGGGTTGGTACACCGAAGACATGAGCTACAGCGTGAATTGCTGGGCTAGAGGCAATAGTGATGGGTGCAAATACTCCAGCAATTGATGCAGGTACAAGTCCAGCGTCGGCTAGTAACTCTTGTATTGAGTCTACAGTAACAGAGGTGTCAGTGAGAGCGATCGCTACAGTTTGGGGATGATACACCAGACAATTCGCTGTGGGAGTCACCAAGCGTTCTGTCACCTGGATAGTTAAATCTCCTTTAGGGTCAATAGGTAACTGACTATTACTTAACCAAGGGGCTGTTCCTAACAACTTTACCTGCGCCCCTGCTAACAAATCTGAGATGAATGTCTTTGCGTCGTCTGGGTTTGCTAAATGATATCCAGGGGGAGGAGATAACAAGGCTGTGCGGAAACGAATATCACCTGTTGTGGTGATTGCTGGTTTAACCTCAAGTACCTCAGCAATACGTCGTGATAAATCATTCACTCCATTAAGTCCACCCAACAAAGGCACAACAGCGCTACCATCCTCCGCCACAGCCAAGACTGGCGGTTCTTGGCGTTTGTCAGAAATCAGGGGTGCTAGTGTTCTAATGAGAATACCCGCAGCACAGATACCTATAATCGGTGTTCCGCCAACAAACAACTCTCGTAGTGTTTCACCAAAATTCGTAAAGCTAACATCAACCCCAGAGGTTCGTCCTGCTAAACCGTACAGCGTCGCCCCTGGTAAAACGCCGATGATTTTACGGGCTATTTCCACACTATTTTGACCCAATACTACAACAGCAGGTGCAACCTTCATCATCATGAGACTTCTTGAACTTGAATAGATATCGTACAAATTTGATATCTTTCAAATCAAACCACAGATATAGACTGATACCAATTTAAAATTCAAAATTTGTCTTAAAAAGTTGAGCCATTCCGTTGCGGAGGTTCCCCCATTGTAATAATTATTTTAGTAACTATTTACTCGAAATCTGAGCAGAAAGACATCTCAGCAGAAGAAATTCAACAAATATTAAGTGATTTTACTGTTCAAAATCAAGGATAATAAGCGATCGCTGCTGTGGTGAAAAACTTAGAGACACGGAAACACAGAGAAAAATCTATAACTTGCAGGCGGGAGATTGTTAAAATCCTGTTATCCTCGTAAACACTCAGGCAGAAGGCCATCACAAAAGCGATCGCTATGCTTCAGTATCCCCATCTCGAACAAGCGCTAAAATATCACTTCGGTTATGATAACTTCCGCCCTGGACAACGGCAGGTAATTGAAGATGCGCTACAAAATCGAGATTTAATGGTAGTGATGCCTACAGGTGGGGGAAAGTCTTTGTGCTTTCAGTTACCTGCATTGATGAAGCAGGGATTAACTGTGGTGGTATCACCATTGATTGCTTTGATGCAAGACCAAGTGGAAGCACTGCGAAATAATAACATCTCTGCCACTTTCCTTAATAGTAGTTTGAATGCTTATAAAGTGCGATCGCGTGAAGAAGCCATCCTCAATGGTAAGGTAAGATTACTCTACGTCGCTCCGGAACGTCTCCTTAGTGAAAGGTTTCTGCCGTTTCTCGATTTAGTCAACGAAAAAGTTGGTATATCTATCTTTGCCATCGATGAAGCGCACTGTGTCTCTGAGTGGGGACATGATTTCCGTCCAGAATATCGCCAGTTAAAATCTCTGCGGAAACGTTACCCAAATATTCCCGTCCTTGCCCTTACCGCCACAGCCACAGATCGCGTCCGTGCTGATATCATTCAACAATTGGGGTTAAAGCAACCAAGTATTCACCTTGCCAGTTTTAATCGCCAAAATCTTTATTATGAAGTCCGCCCCAAAAGTAAACAAGCTTATGCTGAATTATTAGAATTAATTCGAGATACTGAAGGTTCAACTATTATTTATTGTTTAACTCGTAAAAAGGTCGAAGAACTAACATTTAAACTGCAAAATGATAAGATTTCAGCTTTATCTTATCATGCCGGATTACCTGATGATGAACGTAGCAAAAATCAAACGCGATTTATTCGGGATGATGTGCGGGTGATGGTAGCAACTATCGCCTTTGGGATGGGGATTAATAAACCAGATGTGCGGTTAGTTGTTCACTTTGATATTCCCCGAAATTTGGAAAGTTACTATCAGGAATCAGGTAGGGCTGGTAGAGATGGGGAACCATCACGCTGTACAATCTTTTTTAGCTTTGGTGATATTAAAACTATTGAATGGAGTATTGAACAAAAAACTGATCCTCAAGAACAGTTGATCGCTAAACAACAACTGCGACAGATGATAGACTACGCTGAAGGGACAGACTGTCGTCGCACTATTCAATTGGGTTATTTTGGCGAAAGGTTTCCTGGTAATTGTGGTAACTGTGATAATTGCCGTTACCCCAAACCGATGCAAGATTGGACAATTGAAGCGATGAAGTTTCTATCTTGTGTGGCGCGTTGTAAAGAAAGATTTGGGATGCTACACATAATTGACGTGTTGCGGGGGGCAAAAAAAGACAAAATTATCCAATACGAACACGACAAACTTTCTACCTACGGGATTGGCAAAGATAGAAGCGTAGATGAATGGCGGACTCTAGGAAGATCACTTTTACATCAAGGTTTATTGGAACAAACCAGCGATGGTTACTCAGTTTTAAAATTAAACGCCCTCAGTTGGGAAGTGATGAAGCGACAACGCCAAGTTTTTCTTTCTGTTCCTGTAGCCCAAAAGCTGAGTTTAGTAGAGGAGAGTCCCAAATTTGAAGAAGCAGAAGCATTATTACATAGATTGCGATCGCTCCGTAAGCAACTCGCTGATGAACAGTCTGTACCACCTTATGTAATTTTCCATGATTCCACCCTCAAATTAATGGTACAGGTACAACCCCAAACTTTAATCGAATTTTCCAAACTCTCTGGCGTTGGTAGTCACAAATTAGCCCAATATGGCGACAAGTTCATTGCTGAAATTCGCGCCTACCGCCAAGAAAAAAATCCTCAAGAAAAACCCGTTAAGGTTTCACCTTCCGCAAGTGTAATTTCTGATAGCGAATTACACACATTACAACTACATCAACAAGGTTTAAGTATTGCCGAAATTGCCCACAAACGCAAACTTAGCCCTTCAACAATTTCTACCCATTTAGGTAAACTAATTGAAAAAAATCAGCCAGTGGATTTAAATCAATTAGTCCCATTGGAACATCAACAAAAAATTTGGCAAGTTTTAGAAGTTCTTGGTGATATAGCTTTGACACCCATTAAAGAACAGTTGGGTGAAAGCTACACCTTTGAGGAAATTCGCCTAGTGCGAGAAAAATGGCGGCGACAAAATCGCAAGTAGTCAATAATCAACCAATTTTGATTTGGGATTTTAGATTCTCTTCCTTAAGAAGCTACATCTACATAGTTGGGAATGTTAGAACTAGAATCTTGTGAATTTATAGCAGACTGTTTGGGTAAATTATTTTGAGGTTTTTTCTGGGACTGGATTACAGATAAGAGCTTTGGCAAAGCAATACAGACAATAGCATTTACTAATGTTAAGAGGATACCGTCTATTAAATTCATGTAAAACTCCCTTTTTAAAAACTTTTATTATCTTTTATCTAGTTTGAAACAAAATTTGTACTATTGATTAGATTCGTGAATTTAAATTGCTTCTACATTCCATAAGGTTCATCTATGTATATTTTTATTAAGCAGAATTGTTAAAAATCCATAATTGTATGCACACATCACAGTAGATTGATCAAAAATCAAATATTAGTCTTATATAAAAAATAAGTTTGACTTGTAGTAAGAACTGGAGTCATTTTTAGGACTAAAGTCCTTACTACAAACCTTAAATTATTTAGAATGTCCTGTTTAATGGTTAATAGGTTGATTGCCTATTATCAAACAAGTTCATTGAATTGATGTGAGAAAGAAACTGGCTTGAATTGTGCAGAGATGTCAAGCTAATAAATTCCTTCAATTCTGAGAACATTTAGCACAGAAATGCGGACTAAATTTACAGAATTGACTCCCTGTTATGGCATAAGTGGTGCAGTAGGGAAAACTGGTAATTCCCATACTATTTGGCAGAGATTGTGCAACTTGAGATACTCTTTGTGTCCGTTTGCTCTTGGGAGAAGAGAGAATCAATGATAGAAGCTTAGGGAGTACCAAACAAGCAACAACATTGATCAGTGTTAGTAAGAAAGCATCTAGTAACCCTATAGGTAATCACCCCCTTTACATAATTAGGTGGCCTCTGTCGTTCACTTTTCTTTCAGTGACTCATAACTTCAGAACCATCAGCCTGGAGTTATATAAACTAACTTTAACATAAGTTTTTATCAATGCAACCGTGGAGGTCACAAAACTGCATACACTCAAGGTGATGTAGATATGGAAAAGAGATATTCTAACCTAATAGCAGAATTACTTTAGACAAAACAATTTATTCAATTTGAGGTAATGGGTTATGACGAACACTCAACAAGGATCTTTCTTGCTATCCGATATTACAAAGCAACAGAGCAAAGAAATACAACGCTTGGTAGATTATACAAATGTAGAGTCGCTACCTGAAATTTGGCCTATAGCTGCCAAGCAATTTGGTCAGACTTTAGCCCTCTACAATCCCCATGCTAAACCGGAAGTCAAAATTACTTATCAGCAACTAGCAGAAAAAATACAGCTATTTGCATCGGGATTGCAAGCGTTGGGAGTGCAAGCAGGCGATGGCGTTTCGCCCAGCGTAGCTGATCGCATTTCCCTAATAGCTGATAATAGTCCCAGGTGGTTCATTGCAGATCAAGGCATTATGACGGCTGGCGCAGTCGATGCGGTGCGTAGTTGCCAAGCAGAGAAGGAAGAATTACTCTATATTATCGCTCATAGTGGCAGCACAGTTTTAGTTCTCGAAGACTTAAAGACATTCAATAAACTGCAAGATAGACTCCACGACTTACCAATTCACCTGGTAGTCTTGCTTACCGACGAAACACCACCGACAGAACAAAACCTCAGAGTGTTGAATTTTTCCCAATTAATAGAAGTTGGTAAAAACCATACCTTTGTTCCAGTCAAACGGAAACGCGATAATCTGGCAACATTAATTTATACTTCTGGCACTACGGGAAAACCCAAGGGCGTAATGCTCAGTTACAGTAATCTCCTCCACCAAGTCACAACATTCCGAACAGTAATTCAACCAAAAGTAGGCGATACGGCTCTCAGCATTTTACCCAGTTGGCACAGCTACGAACGGACTGTTGAGTATTATTTACTGTCTCAAGGTTGCACACAAATTTATACTAATTTACGCTCAGTAAAAGGCGATTTAAAAGAGTATAAACCCAATTACATGGTGGCTGTGCCGCGCTTGTGGGAATCAATTTATGAAGGAGTACAGAAACAATTCCGCGAACAACCAGCGAAAAAACAACGCCTGATTAAGTTTTTATTGGGCATGAGTGAAAAATATATTAGAGCCAAAAGAATTGCAGCAGGTTTAAGTTTAGATCATCTCCACAGTTCATCGATGGAACGATTAACAGCTAAAACAATAGCATTTGCTTTGTTACCCTTCCATGCTTTAGGGGAAAAACTAGTTTATGGCAAGGTAAGGGAAGCCACGGGAGGAAGAATTAAACAAGTAATTAGCGGCGGCGGTGCGCTACCAAGGCACATAGACACCTTTTTTGAAATTATTGGCGTGCAGATTCTGCAAGGCTATGGTTTAACAGAAACATCCCCAGTCACCAATGTGCGCCGTCCTTGGCGTAATTTTATCGGCACATCCGGACAACCAATCCCCGGCACAGAAGTTAAAATCGTAGACCCTGAGACTCGCCAGCCTTTACCAGTTGGACAACGAGGCTTGGTGTTATTGAAAGGGCCACAAGTCATGCAAGGCTATTACCAAAACCCAGAAGCAACAGCCAAAGCCATTAATCCTGAAGGTTGGTTTGATAGCGGTGACTTGGGATGGCTAACACCAGATAACGAACTAGTGCTGACTGGTAGGGCAAAAGATACAATTGTTTTGTCCAATGGGGAAAATATCGAACCGCAGCCAATTGAGGACGCGTGTTTGCGATCGCCCTACATTGATCAGATTATGCTAGTTGGGCAAGACCAACGCAGCATTGGTGCTTTAATTGTCCCCAACGTAGAAGCTTTACAAAAGTGGGCAGAAAGCCAAAATCTCGTCTTGAGTCTAGAGGATGATAATTTAAGCTCCTCATCCAGTCAAAAAATTAACCTGGAGAGTAAAATGATCCAGGGTTTATTCCGGCAAGAATTGAATCGGGAAGTGCAGAACCGTCCAGGTTATCGCCCAGATGACCGTGTTGGGCCGTTTAAACTGATTCTGGAGCCATTTTCCATTGAAAACGGCTTAATGACACAAACGCTGAAACTCCGGCGACACGTTGTCACAGAACGCTACCGCGATATTATCAACGCCATGTTTGCCTGATAATTCCACACTACAAACTATTTAGAGTGAACGCGAAATCTTATGACAGATGTCTCCAACCCTCAATTGCTGCTAAAGCGTGTTGTTAACGTGAAAGTTATCGTCACTCCCCTCTGGAAAGAGGAAGTACAACAGCAATTGCAAGCACAAATTAACCAAATTGACCAGCAACTGCAACAATTAGATCAAGAAGGACAAAGAGCGATCGCTGCCATTCAAAAGCAAAGTCTCCAGCCACCAGGGCCCCAAACCCTCCAACAAATTGACAATATCCAACTCCAAATCAATCAAAAGAAAAGCGAATTTCTCGAACAAAAAAACCAAATGCTGCAAAATCTCCAGCAAGTACAAATGCTTGAGTTGGATCAAGAAGTCAATCAATTTCAAATGGAAGGTTTCTTCCGCGTCGAACGTGGCGATAACTTGATTAGTAAAATGCAGGTGGAAATTGTCATCCGCGATGGTGTTGTCGAAGATATTCGTGGCGATGTTTAAACGTTGCCAATTGTGAGTTTTAACTTGAGATTCCTCACACCACACAGTTAACTCATTTAATCACAACGTTGAGTTAATTTATTTAAGGGTTGGTTGCCATTTTGACATGATATTTGGGAACCAACCCAAACTATTTGCCAGACGGGGGGAGAACTTGCCAAAAGCGATCGCCCAAAACTGTTCATCTCTAACCGATATCTGATTTTCTCAGATGTATCTTTACTCTTTGAGACTTGTGTAACTGTTACCAAAGCTTGATTAGGTTGGGGATAAGCTACCTCTACTTTGCGCTTAACACTAGATGAGGTCACGTCATCCAGAAAATTTACAGCCAAAGTCTCAGGGTCACTACCTTGGAGCGTAGAATTGATTCTCTCTAAGGGTATATTTTCATATTGAATCCGCTCTGGATCATGCAAAACTTCCTGAGAGTTTTTCACAACTGATAATTGCTGTGGTTGACTACTGCTGTTATCTACAATCAATGTAGAATTTTGGTACTGATGAAGATAAACACCAGCACCCGCAGTAGCAAAAAGACTAAGCAGCAAAATCAAAAACAACTTCAATTTTCCCGACATAGAATTAAATTCAGTATTTCAACAACACTAATTCTGAATATTGGGTTCTTAATTGAACTCAAAATCCTAAAACCTATCATCTACCTTGGGAAAGCATCTGTGTAATATTGATTAGTCATAAGCAACACAAATACACACAACAATCTTATTGCCATAGACTCCAACTTGATAATGAAGTTCCAAGTACCCAGTCAACAACAAGATCCAGCAACAACTCACAACTAACACACGCGGTGCAATAAAATAGAAAATCTCAACCATAAAATTCTCGTACCAAGATACAATTCGATCTGGCAAAAGCTGTTAAATTCCTTAAACCCATTGATTCTGAAACCACCCTATGAGCATTCACGAAATCTTCATGCCGGCGCTTAGTTCCACCATGACCGAAGGCAAAATCGTCTCCTGGGTGAAATCGCCAGGCGATAAAGTGGAAAAAGGCGAAACAGTGGTGGTTGTCGAGTCAGACAAAGCAGATATGGACGTAGAAACCTTCTATGAAGGGTATCTCGCCCACATCATTGTAGAAGCTGGTGATAGCGCACCTGTAGGAGCTGCGATCGCTTACGTCGTAGAAACCGAAGCCGAAATTGAAGCCGCCAAGTCTCTAGGCCGTTCTGGTGGCACTGCGGCTACTCCCACCGCCACCCCTGAACCAGTTGCAGCCGCCGTAGGTGTACCAGCCACAGCATCGCAAAACGGCTCTAACCACCGTGAGGGAAGGCTTGTAGCTTCACCCCGCGCCCGGAAATTGGCGAAAGAATTGAAAGTTGATTTGACCAATCTCAAAGGTAGTGGCCCCTACGGTCGGATTGTTGCCGATGACATAGAAGCGGCTGCTGGTAAAGTCAAGCAACCAGCCACCGCACCTGCTGCAACACCAACCGTTACCCCGGTTGCACAGCCAGCACCACGGACTCACGCACCCGTACCCGCACCAGTAGCAGCGACATCTGGGCAAGTAGTACCATTCAACACCCTACAAAATGCCGTCATTCGTAACATGGTGGCAAGCCTAGATGTGCCTGTGTTCCGTGTAGGTTACACAATCACCACCGATGGTTTAGACAAACTCTACAAACAAATTAAATCTAAAGGCGTGACCATGACAGCGCTACTAGCGAAAGCTGTAGCGATAACATTACAAAAACACCCATTGTTAAATGCCAGCTATTCAGACCAGGGTCTTGTTTACCATCCCGATATTAATGTTGCCGTAGCTGTGGCAATGGATGGAGGCGGTTTAATTACACCAGTGTTAAAAAATGCCGACAAGGTAGATATTTACTCACTATCACGCACCTGGAAATCTTTAGTAGACAGAGCCAGAAGCAAACAACTACAACCAGATGAATATAGTGGTGGTAACTTTACCCTGTCCAACTTGGGGATGTTTGGCGTAGATACCTTTGATGCCATTTTACCCCCAGGACAAGGTTCAATTTTAGCGATCGGCGCATCTCGTCCGCAATTGGTAGCCACCACTGATGGTTTGTTTGGTGTCAAACAACAAATGCAGGTAAATATTACATCTGATCACCGGATTATTTACGGTGCTGATGCGGCGGCATTTTTACAAGACTTAGCTAAGTTAATTGAGACTGATGCTCAATCTTTGACGCTTTAAAGGGTGTGAGGGTGTGAGGGTAGAATTTTTCTTTATTCTTACCACTACACCCCTAAACCCATACACCCCTCGCCTCGGTTTATGATAGGTATGATTACCTGAACATGATTGAGAGATTGGGGCGATGAAGCAAAAAAACCAAATGGAAACAAGATTTGTTCAACCTCTTAGCTGTCTAACACTGAGTATCATCACAACCATTGGTATATTGCCTCCTGCAACAGCACAGGAACCGTCGCCAGCTAAATTAACCTGTGAGGAAGTTTTAAGCAACGCAGAACAAAAACCGCGACAGAAGCAAGTACAAAAACTAGCACAGTTTGCCGATCCACAAGAAGAGCGATCGCAACTTATTCAACAAGCGAATGCCTTATTCAATCAAGGTAATTTACCAGGTGCAGAAGAAACCCTGTGTAAATTTCTCAAAAAATACCCAGATGATTCCTTTGGACACTTTCAATTAGGAAATGTATTCTTTCGTGGTAAAAAATTAGAACCAGCAATCAGTGCCTATCGAGAAGCCATTCGTCTCAGACCACGATATGCCGTAGCTTACAATGCAGTTGGTGTGGTTTACGCTAGTCAAAGTCGCTGGAATGATGCGATCGCTGAATATCAAAAAGCTTTGGAAATTAATCCCGACTATGGCGATGCTCTAACTAATGTAGCTTTAGCATTGTGGCAAACAAATAAAAAAGATGAAGCCCTAGCTTCCTTAGAAAAAGCCTTAAATATTTTCCAAAAACAGAATAGAAACGAGAAAGCCAACCAAGTCCAGCAATTATTGCAGAGAATCAAAACCTCTGATGATAATATTTCATAACTGATGAGAGCTTACCGATGAAAACTAATAATCAAGGGCTTGGGCAAGGGGTATAAGGGTATAGGGTGTAAGTTTAAAAACCTTTACACCCTGACAGCCTACCGAAAAAGTTTCATTTGTTAGTTAAGTTTTCTACATTAAATAAGAAAAATTTATGTAATTTCTTACGAAACTTAGCTGCGAATTTGCTAGTCATCCGGTATAGTTTGGCAGGGGTTTTTAGCTAAATATCTGCTAAATAGCCCCATTAAACCAATTGATCATCAGCAAATCACAGCAAAACATGAAACATCAGGGGTTTAACTTTTCTTCATTAAGAAATTTACTCTCGGTTTTATCCTTACCAACCGGAATCACAGCTTTATTAGTTGCTTCTAGCGGGTTCATGCTCATACCTAGTGGGGTTAATGCTGGTGCTGCACCAATTTTGACAGCACAAGTTCCCACAACAGCATCAGTAATTTATGTCAACCCAACAACAGGTGCAGATACATCTGGCGCTGGTGCTACAGCAGCAACACCCTACAAAACAATTGCCTTCGCCCTCAATCAGGCGCAAACAGGGACTGTTATTCAATTAGCACCAGGAAACTATAGCAGTGAAACTGGCGAACAATTTCCCTTAATCCTCAAACCAGGGGTAACACTGCGGGGTGATGAATCATCTAGAGGTCAAGGTGTCTTGATTACAGGCGGCGGTTTTTATACTAGTCGTACCTTTGCCCGACAAGACATTACCATTTTGGCTAATAACAATACAACGATCGCAGGTATCACTGCCACTAATCCTAATCAACGTGGTACTGCTGTATGGGTAGAATCTAGCAATCCCAATATCAGAAACAATACTTTTACTAATAGTGTCAGGGAAGGCGTTTTCGTTACCGGTACAGGAAATCCCATAATTGAAGGTAATATTTTTATCCAAAACAAGGGTAACGGAATTTCTGTAGCCAGAACAGCTAGTGGTGAAATCCGCAATAACTTATTTCAGGATACTGGTTTTGGGATTGCCGTGGGCGGTACTTCTACACCTTTAATCTCAGAAAACCAGATTGTGCAGAACCAAGATGGTCTATACATCTCAGAGACAGCCAAACCTATTTTGCGTAAGAACGTCATTCAAAACAACAAGCGAGATGGCGTGGTAGTAACTGTAAATGCCGAACCAAACCTCGGCACTAATGAAAATCCTGGCGGTAACTTGATTCGTAGCAACACTCGTTATGATGTAAATAATGCCACCAAAACCATCCGCATTCTAGCTGTTGGTAACGATATTGACCAAAAAAAGATTTTTGGTCAGGTAGATTTTGTGGCTGCTACGGTTGAACAACCCCCAGGTCAGGCTACAGCCTTTAGAGATGTACCTGCAAATTACTGGGCAAAGGGTTATATTGAAGCCTTAGCTTCCCAAAATATTATTGCGGGTTTTCCTGACGGCACTTTCAAACCCAATGACCCAGTAACCCGCGCTCAATTTGCCACCATTGTCACCAAAGCTTTAACACCACCAGTTAAACGCAGCGCCATTAATTTCCGAGATGTCAGCAGCAATTTCTGGGCTTTTGCCGCAATTCGCTCTGCATACCAGAGTCAATTTGTTTCTGGTTATCCCGATGGGACATTCAAACCACAGCAGGAAATTCCTAGAGTCCAAGCATTGGTATCTTTAGCTAATGGATTGGGCTTAACTGCCAACAATCAAAATGTCATTTCTATCTATTCTGATGCTGGTCAAATTCCTGGTTATGCGGTTGGGCCGGTCGCAGCTGCTACTACACAGCAATTAGTAATCAACTATCCCACGGTTAGTCAACTTAATCCGAATCGCCCAGCTACCAGAGCAGAAATTGCTGCCTTTGTTTACCAAGCATTAGTTAGTGCTGGACGCGCACAACCACTTCCTTCATCTTACTTAGTTCAAGCTCCCCAGTAGATATTAGTCAAGAGTCAATAGTTCATAGTCAATGACCAACGACAACTGACGCACACAGTGCAGTAAAAAAAAATTTCAAGCGCCGGACAAAGTTATACTTGTTCGGCGCTTGAAAGATTCTGGCTTTTTTTAACTTGGGGGTCTTTAAATTTATTTGACCCCATTGAAAGTTATGGGCTTATATTCAGGATCTTTATATTCGCTGACCCCGTTTGAACAATTATTAGTGTCTCAGAAAATTTTAGATTTTTTAATTTCCTAATATTTTTTTTATTTTTTCTCTTTTCTCTCCTTTCTCTTTCAGAATCTATAAAATATAACTTTTTTGAACTAAAATTACGATAAATTAAAGGGCTAACATAAACGTATTTTCAGACAAAATAAGTACTTTTACTCAAACATTAAGTAACGCATTCCTGTTCAAACTGTTATGTTGCTTATCTCTTTTGGCGGCTTTGTTCCCATCGCCAGAGAAAAATCATCAGAGTAACGATTCCTACTTGAAGAGCAAAGTTAGGTAAAGTATTTTCTAAGTCTCGCCCAGCTAATAGTTGAAAGAAAAAGATAAACGCCCCAATAAAGCCAGAAGCACCAAACCCAACATAGAGAAGTTGCCGTAAGCCGCGATATGGAGCTGCTATTTCTGCTTTAAGACGGGCATATTGTTCAGGATTAAGACGCTTTTTGGGATTTGGTTCCACCATAAGTAAATAATGCTATAATCTTTTATCGTATATGCCGATGTGGCTCAGTGGTAGAGCAGCTGATTCGTAATCAGCAGGCCGTGGGTTCAAATCCCATCATCGGCTTAGGTTTCAGAAAATAATGTTTTTGTTTTGACCGAATTGTACGGTGACTAATTATTTGTCGTCGGTGACAGATTAATGTCGCTGTGACAAATTATTGTCATCAAACCTAGTAATTCGCTTCCATATTTGCTGGTGACAAGTTATTGCCATCTTTCTGAAAAGCAACAATTTATATTGGAGCTTATACCAGTTTAATATGAAGGTGCATATAATAGAGGAAACAAACTCGATAAATTAAAATAACCATGAGCCGCACTTTTAAGATTGAAATCGCAGAGAGCGAAGAAGAAC
>NZ_JACJRF010000014.1 GCF_014697105.1 Anabaena subtropica FACHB-260
GTAATGAGTAATGAGTAATGAGTAATGAGTAATGAGTAATGAGTAATGAGTAATGAGTAATGAGTAATGAGTAATGAGTAATGAGTAATGAGTAATGAGTAATGAGTGATATATCTCGACTCCTCAGACTTCTTCCACTTACTGATACTTAGAAGGTAAAAGTTGTCCGAACTGTACCAATATAAATTTTGTCATTACTATTATTATGTTCTGGGTTCGTGATGAGAAATAACCCTGGAGTTATTGCCAGATTATCTGTGATTTGCAGGTGGTAAAAAGCTTCTATATGTAAAGATGTATCCTCATCTTCAAAGGCATCACCGAAACTATTATGATTCACTTTAGGTGGTTGACCTACCACAAATCCAGCAAAACTACCTTCTTTGCCAATATCTCTAAGAGTTAGTAGTAACGCCCATGTAGAGATGACAGCATTTGGGTTTGCGGGTAAATCTTCTGCTTTTGCATCAATCAAACCAACTCGCCCTCCCAGGGTGATAGTTGGGTTAATTTGCCAAGCAGCTTCTGCACCAAAGGAATTAGCTGTAATTGCATCTGCTTGATTATTAAACGGATTGCCGGTTAATTCGCTGCCGGTTCCCGTATTTACATTATTGTAAGAGTAGATATAGGTAACACTGAGTGCTGTGTTTTTGGTAGGTTCAAGGGTGAGTTGAGCGATGGCGCCATGAGGACTAGCAAAAATTCCTCTCTCTGGATCAGCTGCATCGTTAGTGACGTATCCTAACGAGAAATTGAGAGAGTCATTGAAATTATGAGAAATGCCGATACCTGCACCCCCACCTTGTCGGCGAATCGGATTTTCTCGTCCAAATGTGGAAATTGAGCCGTCTCCACTACCGCTAAAAAGAGGATTGACACTAGGTACAAAATCACCTAATCCTCCTCCCAAAGCATATAAAGTTATACGAGTCTGCTTACTTAGGGGGAATTTATAATCTATCTCATCTACTTCCACCTCATTATCATCGTCACCATCAAATCCCAAATTAGCCATTTGAGTTCCGGTAACATCTGCTAATTCTGGTGTATTTCGACCTTGCAAGCGTACTTGTAATTGGTCTTTACCAGTAACACTAGTCTCTAAGCTGAGACGGACGCGATCGCTAAATGCTAAATTCTCATTTATTGGCTTGGTTCTACTGTTGGCTTTTTTCCCACCAGCGACTCCAGTCACAGCAAAAATAATCTCTCCCTCTAACTCAACTTGGGGTGAAAACTGTTGTATTTCTAATGCAGCCACTTCTTTTTCTAATAAATCTATGCGGTTGCTAAAAGTTGCTAACTCTGCCGAAAATTTTGTTTTTAATTGTTGAATATTAGTTAAGGTTATTCGATTAATTTTGTCAATTTTACCCTGATTAATTAGCTTATTTATGTGTGTAATACAAGTATGGAATTTACTAGCAAAGTCATATCTAGTCAGGGTTTGATTATTAGTATTATCCTGGATAGCACAATCATATTGCTCAATCAATGCTTGTAGTGTTTGAAATGCCCAACTTTCAGGAGTAATATCCGACAACTGAGAAACTGATGTGATTTTATGAAATTTATTATTTTCTTCTTCTACTGGAATAGTTGTTGCGCTAACTTTAGTTATACTACTCAAAAAAATGGAAATGATTAAACCAATTAGGTGCATTTCCTTCCCAACAATCAAACCCATCAATCTTATCTCCTGAAAATCAGCAATTTGATTCACTAAATTTATAATTACGTTAGTGTAGCGGAGCCTTTTTTATTACGAATTACAAATTACATTAAGTCGCTGTTCGCATAGATGTAATAATCTTTCTGTAAAAAGACGACGTTCAATAAATAGAGTGCTGATATGAATATGTCGGACTAAAGTTAGAGTAGTATAAGCTTCAATTGCAGGTAAAAATTCATCGCCTGTAAGCTGAATGAATCTTGTAGTTAGAATATTTGCATACTCTTGTAATGCTTGGGAATTACCAAAGGTACGCAAGCTGTATTCTTGCAGATGAGCAATGAAATTACCGATATCAACTGCTGGATTACCTATACAATATAAATCTAGGTCAATGAGATACAAACGAGAATTATTAATAATCACTTGATCATGATAAAAATCACGATGAATACCACAGCATTTTAATTCTGATGTCTTTTCTCCTAAATCATCACTTGCTGCTAATATGCGTTTTAAACGTGCTTGCCATTGTGGATATTGTTCCATAACTAATGGAATCCGTTCATGCAAAATTCTTAATTCATCTGACATCGTATGAGAACGACGAGGAATAATATTAACTTGATGCAATTTATAAGCAGCTTCAGCAATTAATTTTGCAGGTAAAATACCGTTAGCTTGAGATAGTAATTGAGTAGCAGTCACCCCTTCAACCTTACGCTGCAACCACATTTGCCATTCAGGAATTATCCCTACAGGTTCAGGTACAGAAATTCCATCAGGACTATCATCAGCAAATCCCGATTCCCATAGAGATTTCTGTAACTCATAACTATGAAAATCCGTTCCCTTCGCCCTCACCTTACCAATCAGCGTAATAATTTCCCCGGCATTATTAATCAACTCATATTCAATCAAACAACGCCGCCCCAACTTATGACGAATTACCCGGACATTCTGCACACGACAATTTTTAGCTATGTCCAAACACCCCTCAAAACACTCCTCCACCCGCACCCGATCAACCGCATCCGCCAAAAAAGGCATCTTCTCATCACTAAAACCCATACTCAGCGTACCTCCGCGCATACCTCCGCGCCCCTCTGCGTTAAAAAAACTCTCTTATCTCCCCTCTCTAAACCCTCAAAGAAGCCTGCACCTCATACAAAGCCGCATAACGCCCATTTTTGTGCATCAACTCCACATGAGAACCTTGTTCCACCACCCGCCCATTTTCCAAATAAACAATCATATCTGCACGAGTAGCAAAATCAAGATCATGAGTAATCAAAAAAGTTGTGCGATTTTGTGACAACCTTTGCAGCGCATCAATCACAGCCTTCTCACTACCCTTATCTAACCCCGTAGTAGGTTCATCTAAAATCAGGATAGGAGCTTGACGAATAGCAGCACGAGCGATCGCAATCCGTTGTCTTTGTCCCCCAGAAAGAGTCGCGCCTCTTTCCCCAACAATAGTGTCATATCCTTGCGGTAAAGCTTGGATAAAATCATGAGCATGAGCTAAACGCGCCGCCTCTTCAATTTCCGCATCAGACACCCCAGCAATGCCGTAGGCAATGTTTTCTTTAATACTTGCAGCGAATAAAAGACTATCTTGCAAAACTACACTAATTTGCGGACGTAATGATGCCAATGTGTATTCTCGAATATCCCGCCCATCAATCATCACCCGCCCGGATGTAGGATCATAAAGCCGTAATAATAAACTCACTAACGTCGATTTACCACCACCAGAAGTCCCCACAATTGCTACTTGCTGTCCCGATTGAATGTTTAAATTGATATCTTCTAGTAGGACTTGTCCTGAGTCATAAGCAAAGTGGACGTGATCAAAACTTACCGCACCCCGTAAAATTGGTGCTGGGATGGCATCCGGTGCATCAAAGATATCAGGTTTTTGATTTAACACATCTAAAATACGCTCACCAGAAGCCGCAGCTTTAGCTAGTCGTCCCGTGTATTTAGCGAAGTTCTGCACTGGCTTAAAGGCATTCTTGAGGTAGGTAAGGAATACCAACACATCCCCAGGGGTTAAAGCATCACGCAACGCCAACCAAGAGCCATACCATAAAACGATCGCTGTTCCCATTGCAATTACAGCATCAACGGTACGTTCCAAGTGAGCCGCCAGCCGTTGGGTTTTAACGCTTTCTTTCAAACTACTCTGATTTTGTTGAGCAAATACTCGCGCAAAAGCATCCTGTAGGGAAAGGGCTTTTATTAATTTAATCGCAGCTATAGATTCAGCCGCAGTCGCCGCCACAGCACCTTCTTGTTGACGTTGTTTTAATGAGGAATCTTTGATGCGCTGGCTGAGTCGGTTAGTAACTAACCAAAAGAACGGTAATGTGATGAGTGATAGCAGAGTGAGGCTACGATTCATCCAAAACATCACCCCAATCATGCCAAATAGAGAGAGAATGCTCACTATTAGCGGTAAAGCTGCCGTAATCATAATCTCTTGGAGACGGCTAGCATCGCTACTGACACGGATAATTAAATCACCACTACGGGCTTTGGTGTGATAAGCCAAAGATAAATTTTGCAGATGACAATATAAATGATTCCGCACTTTCGCCATGACTCGGCTACCGACTATGGCTAATCCCACGGTACTCCAATAAGCAGCAAGGGCGCGTAAGCCTGTGATAAGTAAGACTGCAACGGCTGAGAATGTCAGTAATGTGATTGGTTCTAAACCAGCAATCACGGGAATACTATTGAGCCTTTCGCCACGCAGGAGAACGTAATCAAAGACAAACTTGAGCGGCCAAGGTTCTAATACTCGGAATCCGACATCTGCAATTAAGGCGATCGCCGAAACTAAAAGTAGTCCATACTGGGGACGAATATCAGGCCAGAAATAAGCCAGCACTCCCCACAAACCGGGAACAGCTGATTTTTTGGGTTTTGGCATTTATCGTTTCACCTCCATCGGTAATGAAGAGGCTATATGCAGAATTTGCCCTGCGATCGCATCCCAAGTATGATTTGCTATGACAGTTTTACGTGCCGCCTGTCCTAAACTATGACGGAGAGTAGGCGATCGCCATAATTGTTCTAAAGTGTCAGCTAAGGCGATCGCATCACCAGGAGGGCAAAGCATACCATTCACCCCTGGATCAATCAAGTCTGTCAATTGCCCAATCTGACTAACAACTACAGGCAAACCAGCCGCCATATATTCATACACTTTCAACGGTGAGAAGTAAAAATCAGCTTGTGCGGCGTAGGGTGCAACAGCCACATCCATTGCAGCTAATAATTGGGGAATTTCATCAGGATTCACCGCACCTGTAAATTGAGTATGAGCATCTAATCCCCGTGTAGCTAATTCAGCTTCCAGATTCTCTCGTTCCGGGCCATCACCAACAATCAAAAGTTTGGCGTTGGGAACACGTTGATGCAGTAAACTGAAAGCTTCCGTCAGGATTGGCAATCCATGCCAAGGTTTCAAACTACCGACAAATCCCACTGTAAAACTTTCTCGTTGACTTGCCGAACGCAGATTAGAAAAGCGGTGAGGATTGACACCATTAGGGATGACATGAACTTTGCTACTATCCACATAATCCAGCAAGTAAGTTTTCACTGCATCAGAAACCGCAATCAATGCTGTAGCGGCTGAGAACACCCGACTAGCCACAGTTTCCGCACTTTGACGATCAATCAAACCCCGATGCTGTGCCTGTTCGATAATCAGAGGCGAATTCACCTCCAACAAACCAGGGATTCCCATAGCTTGGGCATATTCCATCGCGCCATAACTCCAAAGAGAATAACGCTCATAAATCAAATCAAAAGAGCCGAATTTCTCCAAATTTAAACGTAAATCAGGATTACTGGCTAAAGCAACCTGCTCTCGCACCGCCCGTTCTAGCTTGGGAATAGGTGGAAGTTGATGTACTACCACATCAGCCAAATCCGCCGGTAACTCTCCCCCAATCCGAGTAGCAAACAATGTAACTTGTCCACCTTGCCCGATTAAAGCTCGGATTACCTCCTGCACATGAATAGAGCATCCCTTCTGCCCAAATACAGGTATACCAGGATCAGCACAAATATAAGCAACTCTCACCCTTCACACCTCCTAATACCAATTCAAAATTCAAAATAAAGAAAGCCTGATATCACAAGGGTTTGAGAATGTGTATCTATTCTTTTTAATTGGTATAAACCCTCTGATACTCCTCTGCGCCTCTGCGCGACGGACACTTTGCTCAAGTCGGGAGACCCGCCCACGCAAGTGTCCTCCTCTGCGTGAGAAATAACTCCTTTAAAACCGCCGTATTACGATGAATATCAAACTCAGATTCAATTAATTCCCTAGCCTGAGTTGACAACCTCACCCTTAAAGCAGAATCTGTCAGGAGTTGCCCAAGAGCATTGGCTAACTGCTCCGCATCATATTGCCCGACAATCAACCCAGTCTCTCCATCCCGTACCAATTCAGGAATACCCGTCACATCCGTACTCACACAGGGAGTTCCCAAAGCCATAGCTTCCAGCAAAACTGTAGGTAATCCATCCCGATTACCATCTTTGCCAATCACATAAGGCGCAGCAAACACAGCAGCTTGTTGTACTAATTGAAACACATCATTTTGGGGACGCGGGCCGATAATTTCCACACAAGATTGCAGTCCCAAATCTATAATTTGCCGCCGCAAGGTAAATTCTAAAGAACCAGTACCGACAATTTGACACTGAAACTCATAATTTTTCTGCTTGAGAATCGCACAAGCATCAATTAAAACAGATAGCCCTTTCTTCTCAATTAACCGACCGACTGAGATAATTAATGGCGGACGTTCAGCCGGCGAAGAATATTGTAATTGTCGTAAATCTAACCCGTTATAGATGCGTTGGACTTGGTTTGCGGCTAGGTTATATGTCTTGTGCAGATATTCGACATTATAATCACTCACAGTTACCACACTAGCCGCATCCTGTAACTTACATTGCATATCCGCAAATTCCACGCTTTCATGAAAGATATCTTTAGCGTGAGCCGTGAAGGTATAGGGAATGCCTGTAAAGTGAGATGCTAGGCGAGCGACACTAGTTGCTACAGTGCCAAAATGAGCGTGTAAATGAGTAATGCCTTTGAGTTTTACTTCTCGTGCTAACCATGCAGCTTGGTAGACAGTGCTGGCTTTTTCACCTTGAGCAAATGCCAATTTTGACCAAAAATCAGGGATAACTTGACTGGCTTCTTGTAATTCTGCCCAGAAATAACTAGCGGCTGTAGGTGCGAGGCTATTAAGTGAGTCGCTCACCCGACCTTGAATTGGTTTGCGAATGTAAGTTACAGGCGCACGTACCTGGGAAATAATATTTTGAAAGTGCGTGTCTGATGGTGGTCTTAAAGCGAAAATTTTGATATCTAAGCCAGCCGCTTCATGAGCCAGAATTTCATTGACAACAAAGGTTTCAGAATAGCGAGGATAACGTTTGAGAACATAAGCAACAGACATGGACATAATTTCGTAATACCTTTCGGGACGCAAGCTACGTAATTCGTAATTCGTAATTGAGGAGGTGGGATTTTTGCTTTTGACAAATGACTGATGACTTTTCAAGAAGCTTGTGGTGGTGCTTGATGAGCAGACATGAGGATTTCATCGACGAATTGGGGAATGCGGGTAAGTCCTTGGAGATCGACGAAATTACGGACTTGTGGTGGCTTAATCTCCAGTTTTAGCCAGTTGGTTAATGCCGCAGGTGTTAGTTGATTTGGGTGCAATACATCAATTAAGCTAAGTTTTTGTAATCTTTCAGCCCGGATTAATTGTTCCTTTCGGGGTTTGACGCGGGGTATAATCAGCGATCGCTTGCCAAATGACAACAATTCACAGGTGGTATTGTAACCACCCATCGCAATCACGCGCTCGGCTTGATGTAGTAACATTGTCGGCTCGGCTAAATATTCCAACACGCGCAAATTGTCACGTTGGGCTGCATAGTTGTGGAGTTTTTGCCTAACTTCTCGCGGCATAAAGGGGCCTGTCAAGATTATACCGTTCATCTGGGGTGGTAGTTCAGCATGAGCGAATGTTTCTGCTAAACGCGCTCCATCTTGTCCGCCTCCCATTAAGCACAATACTAAGCGTTCAGATGGCAGATTGAGGGATTTAAATGCTTGAACGCTATCTACATCCAGATGTTTTAGTCGGCTGCGTTGGTCAAGATAGCCTGTGTAGCGGAATTTGGCAACGGTTTTTGGCTGGAGGTGATATTCTTTGGCTAGGTCATAGATGTTGCGATCGCCATACACCCAAACTTGATCATAGTATGTTTGAATAGCCTCTTCATTAGCAGCTCGTTTCCAATCTCGACGCACGGAAGCAGGTTCATCTAAGATATCCCGTAAACCTAGAATGCAGAGAGTTTTCCCTTCTCTACGCAAGTAGTCTAAGGTGGGGTCTAGTTCTTTGACTGCTCCTCGCGGTACATTATCCACAATGAAAATATCAGGTTTAAATGTTTTGATGGTTGTGAGGATAACTTGCGATCGCAGTGTAATAATTTCCTGCAATGATAGATGCAATTTTCGTGCCTGATATTGCCCATCAATGTTTTTGTGCAGAGCCGGGAGTGTCAAACAATCCACCCCTGGTGGTGTTGGTAGATTGCTGGCATCTTGAATGCCGCTAATCATTAAAATATCAGTTTGTAGGGGTGAAGATCCTAAGGTTTGAGTAATTAACAAATTACGGCGTTTGTGTCCTAGCCCCATTGTGTCGTGGGAATATAAAGCAATGCGCCACTTACGAGTATTGCTAGATAAACTACTAACCTCTGAAGATACGACGCTAGCCGATGTTCGTGTTATTTCTTCAGAGTGGGGTAACAATTTGTTCATTTGCACTCCTTAATTTTTCCCACGGTCTCTAATACCGTTCTTATCTAGCAATCCGATATGATTCATGAGGAAACACTATCTTCGTGGAGTTTAGTAAAGTCCAAATTTTGACAAATAGAGCCTGAATGTCTCTTACTTAGTTTGCCTCCTAATGATAAGTAAGCTACTATTGATTTCAGTTTAACCTTAACTTAAAGTAAGTTTAATCAAAGCTTCATGAGAAGATAATGAAGGAAACATGAGAAAGTTCTCATGAAACCAGTGCCGGATATCAAAAATCATCTCTTCACTTCATGTAAAAAAGTTGATATACACCTTTTCTGGACTGGAAAAATACTGCTGAATATGCTCAAAAGTTTGATGAGAAACTTCTCATGCAAATTTCATGAAAAACTCATATAAATAAGTGATTATATGTACTGGTAAGAGAACATCAAACGGGTGTTTCTGCTATGTGTATTCCAACTTAATGGGTAACAATTATGCGAATGTTGGTATATTCCCATGACGCATACGGACTCGGTAACATCCGCAGAATGTTAGCTATCTGCGAACATCTATTGCAAGAAATTCCGGGAATTTCGATATTACTGCTGTCGGGTTCGCCGATGGTACAAGGGTTTCGTTTACCCAAGGGCCTAGACTATATCAAACTTCCTTGCTTAAACAGAGGCTCAACTGGGGAAGTGGCGGTAAAATATCTGGGAATAGGACTTGAAGAGACGGTAAGATTGCGATCGCAGTTAATTCTCTCTGCTGCAATTAACTTTCAACCAGACTTATTTTTGGTAGATAAAAAACCATACGGTGTCAAAAACGAGTTAGCTGATACCATCCATTATTTCCGTCGCCAACTTCCGCAAACCAAA
Organism: Anabaena subtropica FACHB-260; assembly: GCF_014697105.1. Taxonomy (GTDB): domain Bacteria; phylum Cyanobacteriota; class Cyanobacteriia; order Cyanobacteriales; family Nostocaceae; genus Trichormus; species Trichormus subtropicus. The sequence continues at coordinate 9,434 of NZ_JACJRF010000014.1, forward strand.
CTAGTTTTGTTACTGCGCGATATTCTCGACTCCCCACAAGTAACTGTCGCCGATTGGACAAAAAACGGCTATTATGCAGCTATCGAAAAGTTTTACCATCAAGTTTTAATAGTTGGTACACCAGAAGTTTTTCACACTGTTCAAGAATATGAGTTTTCCCCCAACATCGCCCGAAAATCCCATTACTGCGGATATATAGGACGTAAATCAGGATTAAAATCACCGGAAAATATTAGAAATGAATTACAAGTCTCCCCCGGAGAACGTTTGATTTTAGTAACTCCTGGTGGTGGGGAAGATGGCTATGAATTAGTTGATACTTATCTTGGTGCTATTAAATTATTGGCTGAAGCAAATAGCTACAAAAGTTTGATAATTTATGGTCCAGAAATGCCGCAAACTCAAAAACAACTTATTATGCAAGTGGCAGAAAATAATCCTCAAGTACAAGTGAGGGAATTTACCGATGATTTGATGAGTTATATCCAAGCAGCAGATGCCATAGTTTCAATGGCTGGTTATAACACAGTTTGTGAAATTGTATCTGCAAATAAACCTGCCGTAATTATACCGCGATCGCACCCATCAAAAGAGCAATTAATTCGCGCCCAAAGAATGGCTAAATTAGGTTTGTTTCCGGCAATTAATCCAGGTGAATTGAGTCCTGAAGCCTTGAAGTTTGCCTTGGTTAATCAGTTGCCGATATCCAAATTCAAGTTAAGCATGAACGGCTTGGATAATGTCAAAAAATATCTCTATCAAATGTTAACCCGGACAAATTATCAATGTCTATTTAACTATGAAGAAAATCATGTTTTATTGCCAATACCTTAGTGGTATGGGACATTTAGTTAGAAGCACAGAAATCGTGCGGAATTTGGTTAAATATTTTCAGGTTTATTTTATTGTTGGCGGCCCAAAAATCGTAGGTTTTGAAATGCCTGCCCAAGTAAAATTAATTCAATTACCTGCACTATGGTTAGAAAATGGTAGATTTATAGTTGAGGATGATTACAACAGTGTAGAAGAAGTAAAAGAACTTAGAAAGAATCTCCTGATCTCTGAATTTGATAAAACCAAGCCAGACTATTTAATTACAGAATTCTTCCCCTTTGGTAGACATAAGCTATTGTTTGAATTAGTTCCTCTGGTTGAACATATTAAAACCACAAGTCCTGATACAAAAATTCTTTGTAGTTTACGCGATGTTATCGGTAAAGATAGTAATCAGGAAGAAGAGGAAACCATTTGCTATTTAATGAATCGCTATTTTGATTTATTACTATTTCATGCAGATGCTAGATTTCAGCAATTTTCGGAAACTTTTCCTAGATATAAAGATATCAAAGCTGAAATTATTCATACTGGATTTGTCACTCAGCCTGTAATGAAAAATATCGATGATCATCAATTATGGGGTGAAGTAAATCCGGGAATAAAAAAAATTCTTGTGAGTGTTGGTGGTGGAAGGATTGGCTATGAGCTTTTAAAGACAGTAATAGAGGCGAGTCCAATTTTAGCCAGACAAATTCCTTGTATTATTAAAATATTTACTGGCCCTTTTATGCCAGAAGAAAAGGTAGACCAATTAACACAACTTACTGCTCATCAAGAAAATATTCATATCGAAACATACACCTTACAACTACTGGCTTATATGCAAACGGCAGATATTTCTCTTAGTCTCAGTGGTTATAATACGACAATAAATATTTTAAGTACTGGTGTCCGGGCGATTGTTGTTCCTATTGGGCATGAAAATGAAGATAAGGAACAGTTAATCAGGACACAAAAATTACAGCAGTTGGGAATTTTAGATTATATGTTTGCACAAGATTTAGAAGCATATAATCTGGCAGATAGAATTATTACTTGCTTAAACAAAAATAGAGCTTGGGAAAGTTACCCACAGTTTGATTTGCAGGGTGCGGAGAAAACTGCTGTTTTTCTGAAGAATTTGTCTCACGGAGAGGAGGACACTTGCGCGGGCGGGTTTCCCGAATTGAGCAAAGTGTCTGTCACACATAAGCGCGGAGGAGTTTGAGAAATTGCAGTTTTAATCTATATCAAGTAAGGAGAAGTAGTTAATGGCTCAACGTGCCAAAGAAAAGGAATTAAAAGGTGTGATTCCAGGTATCTCACAGATATTAGAAAAATTCTCGCCTTATATTCGCCAACAAAAAGTTTTAATAACTGGTTCTTTCTTGGCACTTTTATTGGAAACGGGCTTACGTTTACTTGAGCCTTGGCCTTTAAAATTTGTTTTTGATTATATTCTCATACCTGCTCATAATAATACGGTGAATGTTACTAATACTTATGGATTAAGTCCTGTTTTATTATTAACGTTCTCGGCTGTGGCTATTGTGGCGATTTCTGGGGTGGGTAGCGTAGCTGCATACCTCAGCACCTACGGAATGTCTTTGGCTGTAGTGCGGGTGTTGTCGGAGGTACGTGCTAATGTTTTTCATCACTTACAGCATCTTTCTTTATCCTTTCACCAACAATCTAAAAGTGGCGATTTAATCACCCGCGTCACCGCAGATATAGAAAAGATGCGGACTGTGACGGTGAAAACAGCCTTACCTTTATTTACTAATACATTCTCTCTGGTGGGGATGTTGGGAATTATGTTTTGGCTAAATTGGCAGTTGGCGTTAGTGGTGACGGGGATTTTCCCGCTACTCTTATTGTTGACTAGCAATATGATTAGTCGCATTCGCAAGTTTGCGAAAAAGCATCGTGATTCTGAAGGTGTTTTAGCTGCAACTACTGGCGAAACTATTGGTGCAATTAAGATTGTGCAAGTCCTATCTCTTCAGGAAATGTTGCATGATGTTTTTTCGAGGCAAAATCAAAAAAGTTTAGATGAGGCTATCGAATCTCTGCGATTGTCAGCCGCACTAGAAAGGGCTGTACAAATTTTGATGGCGATGATTATTGCTGCGGTGTTGTGGCGGGGTTCTTATGTGGTGCTAAACAAAGAACTTACGCCTGGGGAACTGTTGGTATTTATGACTTATCTCAAAAACGCTTTTGAACCGATGCGGAAACTTTCCAATCAAATCGGACAAATTGCTAAAGCCACAGCTTCCGGGGAACGGGTGGTGGAACTTCTCGACTATGAACCCCACGTTCAAGATTTACCAGGGGCGAAACCAGCCCATCCTTTTTTCGGTGCAGTGAGGTTTGAAAATGTCTTCTTTGGTTATGATACAGGGACTGAAATCTTAAAAGATATTAGCTTTACTGTGCAACCAGGGCAGCAAATTGCTTTGGTTGGGGCTTCTGGAGGCGGTAAGTCAACCCTCCTGAGTTTAATATTACGGCTTTATGATCCAGAAGCAGGGCGAATTTTAATCGATGGTCAAGATATCCGCGAATATACCTTAAATTCTCTGCGTCAGCAAATCAGTGTGGTTTTGCAAGAGAGTGTGTTATTTGCGGTGAGTGTCAGGGAAAATATTGCTTACGGGAAATTGGGCGCTAGTGATAAGGAAGTGGAGAAAGCTGCACGTCTGGCGAATGCTCATGAATTTATCATGAATCTGCCCCAAGGGTACGATACTATTTTGGGCGATCGCGGTGGTACACTATCAGGAGGACAAAGACAAAGAATTGCGATCGCTCGTGCTGCTATACGACAAGCACCAATAGTGATTCTGGATGAACCCACCACAGGTTTAGATAACAAGAGTGAACATACTGTTAATACTGCACTCGCCAAATTAACCGAGGGGCGGACAACATTTGTCATTTCCCACAACCTCAAGGCGGTAGAAAATGCAGATATGATTTTCTACGTCGAGGACGGAAGCATTTTAGAACAAGGTACTCACGCAGAATTGATGCGTTTGAGTGGTTGCTATGCAACCTTGTACCGGATGCAAAGTATTGTCGAACCAGAAGGAGATATCTATGCAGTTGAAGCTTGAGAAATGTCCAGGAACTCGCGTGGTTCTTCTACGCCACGGAGAGAGTACATTTAATGCTTTGGGATTATATCAAGGTAGTAGTGATGAGTCGGTACTAACAGAAGTTGGGCGCAGGGATGCGCGAATCACAGGCGAATTTCTGAAGAGAATAGCATTTGATGCTGTGTATATTAGTTCCTTGAAGCGGGCGCAGGAAACCGCTAAGGAAATTTTAGAGGTAATTTCTGTTCCAGCAAATGCAGTTTTTATCGATGATAGGTTACGGGAAAATGATATGCCTGCTTGGGAAGGTTTAGCGTTTCAATATGTGCGGGAAATCTTTCCAGAAGCTTATCAACTTTGGAAACAGCGTCCTCATGAGTTTTGGATGCGGCTAGATAATGAAACAAGGTTTTATCCTGCTCTTAATTTATATGAACGTGTAAAAGAATTTTGGCATGAGGTACTACCAAATAATGTTGGTAAAACTTTGTTGGTGGTTGCACATGGGGGTACAAATCGGGCTTTAATTGGTACTGCATTGGGGATAATTCCTGAGTTTTATCATTGTTTTCAACAGTCAAATTGTGGAATTAGTATACTCAGATTTACTGATGGCTTGTTAGGTTCTGGACAGTTGGAAGCGATGAATTTGAATAGTCATTTGCATTTTTTTGAGGCAGGAGGGGATTTAGTAACGCAAAGTGTCGCAGAAGTTTGCACCGAGTAAGGCGGAGGTTTAATTATGAAGGTAGGGTTTATTGTTTGGCGGTTTCCTATTTTGTCTGAGGCGTTTATTCTCAATCAAATTACGGGGTTAATTGACCGTGGACATGATGTTTATATTCATCCGGTGAATGGTTTACCAAAAGATTATACGGGGAAAGTGCATCCCCTTGTGGAAGAATATGGGCTAATGAAACGGGCATATTTCCCTCCTAATTTACCCAATAATATTGTTTGGCGTTTTTGTAAAGGTATAGGTTTAATGCTGAAGAATATTCATAAGGGTTCTCTGAAAACTTGGCGATTTTTTATTTCTGGAAAGTATGACAAGGAAGTAGCAACTATCAAAACATTTTATAGAATTGCTGCTTTACTTGAAGATGGCTCTTACGATATTATTCATTGTCAATTTGGTACGTTAGCACCTATTGCTCTTGCCTATCGGGAAGCGGGAATAATTTCGGGTAGATTAATTACGACTTTTCGCGGTGTTGATATTAGTAAATATGTCCAAGACAATGGCATAAATGTTTATGAACAACTCTTTAATGAAGGTGATTTTTTTTTAGCTAATTGTCAGTTTTTTGGCGAACGCGCCATTAATTTAGGCTGTAATCCCCATAAACTTGTAGTTCATGGTTCTGGTTTAGATTGTAGTAAATTCACCTTCAAGCCTCGTTATTTTCCTGTTGATGGTAAAGTAAAGATTGCAACAACAGGAAGATTGGTAGAAAAGAAAGGGATTGAATATGCTATTCGTGCAGTCGCTAGGATAGCTGAATTTTATCCTAATATTGAATACAAAATCATCGGCGATGGGGATTTAAAGGAACAGTTAGAAGAACTAATTGCTGAATTAAATATTAGTCATGTTGTCAAATTATTGGGATGGAAACAACAAACAGAGATTGTAGAAATTCTAGATAATAGTCATATTTTTATCGCGCCTAGTGTGACGGCTACTGATGGTAATCAAGATGCACCAGTCAACACATTAAAAGAAGCAATGGCGATGGGTTTACCTGTGATAAGTACAAGACATGGCGGTATACCTGAATTAGTCGAAGATGGAGTTTCTGGATATTTAGTACCAGAGCGAGATGTGGAGGCGATCGCTGATAAATTAATCTATCTCATCGAACATCCAGAATTGTGGGAAAACATGGGTAAAGCTGGACGTAGGCGTGTTGAAGAGAAATACGATATGAACAAGCTAAATGATGAATTAGTCGAAATTTATCAACAAATGCTGAAATCAGAATTACCTCAAAAAAGTGTGACTAATTTATCCCAAGAATTAACTCGTATTTAAGAAAAAATATGAAAGTAGCTTTCTTTGTCGCACATTTCCCCGTGCTATCTGAGCCATTTATTTTAAATCAAATCGTTGGGACTATCGAACGCGGACACGATGTCGATATCTACTCTCTCGATGGTCGTCCTCAAGACACATCTAAAGTGCATCCATTAGTTGAACAATATCAACTAATCGAACGCACAATATACGCTCCCACTCGTCCAACTAATGAGTTATGGCGTTGGGTTAAAGGTGTGAGTTTATTACTGCTGAATTTTTACAAAAATCCTAGTGTCTGTCTACAATTACTCAATACTACCCGCTACATTAGTCAAGCAAAATCCTTAAAAATGCTTTACCGAGCATTACCATTTTTAGAAAAGAAATCTTACGATATTATCCACTGTCAATTTAGTACTTTGGGCGTATTTGGTGTGTGGTTTCGTCAACTTGGTTTAATTGAAGGTAAATTAATTTCTACCTTCAGGGGTTCAGATATTAGTAAGTTTCTCCCTAAATGGGGTGAACAAGTTTATCAAAATTTATTCCAAGAAACAGACTTTTTCTTAGCCAATTGCGAATTTTTCAAAAATCAAGCAGTTGCTCTAGGTTGTGATGCAAATAAAATTCATGTCCACGGTTCAGGAATTGATTGTAGTAAATTCTTTTTTCAGTCTCGCTATTTTCCTGATGACGGTGTTATTCGCATTGCTACCACTGGACGCTTGGTAGAAAAAAAAGGAATTGAGTATGTAATTAAAGCTATTGCTAAAGTAGTTAAAAATTATCCTAATATTGAATATAACATTATTGGCGATGGAAAACTTAAAGAATCTTTTGAACAACTTATTTCTGAATTAAATATTAGCCAAAATGTAAAGTTATTAGGCTGGAAACAGCAAAAAGAAATTGTAGAAATATTAGATAAATGCCATATTTTTCTCGCTCCTAGTGTGACTGCTCAAGATGGTAATCAAGATGCACCAGTCAACACATTAAAGGAAGCGATGGCGATGGGTTTACCTGTGATTAGTACAAGACATGGCGGTATACCTGAGTTAGTCGAGGATGAGGTTTCTGGGTTTTTAGTACCAGAGCGAGATGTAGAGGCGATCGCCAATAAATTAACCTATCTTATCGAACATCCAGAATTGTGGGAAAAAATGGGTAAAGCTGGACGTGCGCGTGTTGAAGAAAAATACGACATGAACAAATTAAATCATGAATTAGTAGCCATATATCAACAAGTTTTACATAGTCAATTAACCACACAAAGTTTTCTAAAAACACAACTCATCTCATCAAAAAATTAATAGGAGTTCTCAACAATGTCAGAACCAATCATCACCCTTGTTGTTGTACCCCGCGAACGTTTTAGCTGTACTCAAGAATCACTGGAAAGTATTTACGAACATACGGAAATACCTTTCAAATTAATTTATGTAGATGGCAATTCCCCAACTAAAGTTAGTAAATACCTACAAATACAAGCCCAAACCAAAAACTTTAAATTAATTCGCACAGATTATTATCTTTCACCCAACCACGCTCGAAATATAGGTTTAAGTCACGTTGATACTAAATATTTAGTATTTGTTGATAATGATGTTGTAGTTTCTCCTGGTTGGTTAAAAGCCTTAGTTAACTGTGCAGAAACAACAGGCGCAACTGTAGTCGGGCCTTTAATGTGTGAAAAACAGCCGATACATCAAAGAGTCCATTTTGCAGGCGGAGAAAGCCACATCGTGATAGATGTCAAAGGCAGAAGACATCTACGTGAGAAAATGTACAAACAGGGTCATCAAGTATCAGATTTACGCCCCCAACTTCAGCAAACTGAAACAGAATTAGCAGAATTTCATTGCACCCTAGTTCGCACTGAAATATTTGAGCGAATTAGCTATTTAGATGAAGAAATGCTCAACACAAAAGAACACTTAGATTTTTGTATGAATGTGAGAGAAGCAGGCGGTAAGATTTATTTTGAACCTGATAGTTTAGTCACTTATGTACCAGGGCCTCCTCTTGAATGGAGTGATTTACATTTCTATATGCTACGTTGGAGTGATGCTTGGACTTTGGGAAGTTTACAACGTATCCGCGCCAAATGGAATTTATCTGAAGATGGTTATTTTCAAACCAAGTACAAAAAATTGGGTGTGAGAAGAGTGGCGACGATTATTAAACCTTTTGTGCGTCAAGTTAGCTTTGGAAATGAAAATAAGCCATTAAAAAGATTGTTGAAAAGGTTAGATAGAAAGCTCAACCGTTTTCTTACTGATAGATATGCCAAAATGCTACCACAGCAAAAACTTGAGCTAAGACCTATGAAGAAAGAGGTTTCACTAGTTCAAGAATTAAGTAGGTAGATATGATTAAGTTTGTAGTGAGCGATTTATCGCTTTCTTAGAGGTTATTTATAAAGCAAAAATAAAATTATTGTAGGGTGTGTTAGGCGCCGATTTCCAAGATGATTGGTCACGAAATAAATATCCTTGCGCCTAACGCACCGCCTCACGGATGGTGCGTTACGGCTAAATTGTCTTGTCTCTAAGTCACAAATCCTTTCATAGCCGTAACACAACGGCAATAAAGCGGGAAGAACATCTACACCGCTTTTTGCCTCCCCTACTTAAGATTTACTTTATAAATGGTCTCTTAACAGGTTTTAAAGGGCTATTCGCATAGCGTTCCCGTAGGGTAGCCCTGACTACGAACTTTTATTTTATTAAGCCTTTCTACTTAACTTAGATTTGATAATCTTGAATATAAAATTAAACCTGAAATTTTGTTAACAGCTTTCAGGGAATCATTCATTTTTTCCATCCGTTTTCTGAATTTCCTGATTTTGAACTGTGAATTTTGTAGCTTGCTTACAATAGGATAATTTGGATTGCTGAGAGAGGTTACACCCAATGTCCAATTCCGAACTAGATAGAGTCATCGTTCGCCCAGTGGATGAATATAATCAGAAACTGGTTGCTCATGTGCATCCGCCCAATTGGGTGAATCCCCAACCTGCTGATAATTATGATTTGGTGGTCATTGGTGCGGGGACGGCTGGCTTGGTGGTGGCGGCGGGTGCGGCTGGTTTGGATGTGGGTTTAAAGGTAGCGTTAATTGAAAAGCATCTCATGGGTGGAGATTGCTTGAATGTGGGTTGTGTACCTTCTAAAACTATCATTCGGTCTTCGCGGGTGGTGGGGGAAATCGGGAATGGCAAAAATCTAGGGATTAATATTCCCCATCAGATTGATATTGATTTTCCCGCAGTCATGGAGAGGATGCGGCGAGTCAGAGCCGGAATTAGCCATCATGACTCGGCTGAACGCTTTGCATCCCTGGGAGTTGATGTTTTTTTGGGTAGCGGTAGATTTGCTAGCAGCAACACCGTGGAAGTGGCTGGTAAAACCCTTAAATTTAAAAAAGCTGTGATTGCTACTGGTGCGAGAGCAACAAAACCTGCCATTATCGGCATTGAAGAAGCTGGGTATTTAACTAATGAGACGGTTTTTTCTCTCATTCAAAGACCAGAAAAGTTAGCAGTGATTGGTGGCGGCCCCATCGGTTGCGAATTATCGCAAGCATTCCGGCGCTTGGGGAGTGAGGTAGTACTAATTCATAACGGTTCCCACGTCCTGAATAAAGAAGATGCTGAGGCGGCGCAAATTGTCCAACAGGTGTTAATTCGAGACGGGATTCGCCTAGTATTAAATGCCAAGGTAGAAGAAGTAGTAACTGTCACGGAAGGTAAACGGTTGTACTTTTCTGTTAACGGTTATCGTGATTCGGTGACAGTGGATGAGATATTAGTGGGTGCGGGGCGATCGCCTAATGTGGAAGGGTTAAATTTGGAAGCAGTCGGGGTAGAATACGACAAGCGTCGGGGTGTGGTAGTCAATGATTATCTGCAAACAACCAACCCAAAGATTTACGCTGCTGGTGATATCTGCATGGATAAGAAATTTACCCACGCAGCCGATGCAGCCGCACGTATTGTCATTAAAAATACCCTATTTTCTCCCTTTGGCTTGGGAAGGTCAAAATTGAGTAGTTTGGTGATGCCTTGGGTAACTTATACTGACCCAGAAATTGCCCATGTAGGAGTCTATGAAAGTCAAGACGTAGAGACCATTAAAGTTCCTTTTAGTAGTGTAGACCGAGCGATCGCCGATGCCCAAGAAGATGGTTTTCTGAAAATTCACCATAAAAAAGGCTCAGATGAAATTGTCGGTGCAACCATTGTGGCGAGTCATGCTGGTGAGATGATTTCGGAAATTACAACGGCAATTGTCAATAAAATCGGCTTAAACAAGCTCAGTAACGTTATTCATCCCTACCCCACTCAAGCAGAAGCAATTAAAAAAGCCGCAGACACCTATCGCCGCACTCTTTTGACACCAAAGACCAAAAAACTTTTGGGATTTTTAACCAAGTTTTCTTAAAAAAACAACCATCAACTGACAAGCACAGCACTTAAAAGTAGAAAAAATCACAACAAGTTTAACGTCATCTATTCCACTATCCCTTAGACTAATGGCAGCAACCTTGTTCAGACTGGTCGAGGAAAGTGGAAAGTGACAGAGAAGAACAATTTAAACTCTACCCTTCAGGATGTGCCACGTAGGGAATTGCGCGATTTAGTGCGGACTCAACTGCGAATCCTCTTAGAAGCAGGAGATTTGCAGGGAGCAAAAGCAATTCTCGTACCTGTACAGCCTGCGGATATTGCCGAAGCGATTGAAGGTTTACCGGAGACGATGCACGCTTTGGCTTTCCGCTTACTTTCTAAGGATGAAGCAATTGAAGTTTATGAATATCTCGACTACAGCGTCCAAGAAAGATTAATTGAAGAACTGAAAAGTCAAGAAATCCGTGATATTGTCGATCAAATGTCTTCAGATGACCGAGCCAGGTTATTTGATGAATTGCCTGCTAAGATTGTCAATCAGCTACTAGAACAACTCAGTCCGACAGAACGCCAAGCCACAGCCCTAATGTTGGGTTATGAAGCCGATACAGCCGGGCGCATCATGACTCTTGAGTTCATTGGGCTAAAAGAAAATATGACGGTAACACAAGCCCTAGAGCGCATTCGCAGCCTAGCTAATGCCAGTGAAATGATTTATTATCTTTACGTCACTGACCAAGCAAGGCGTTTAACAGGGATTGTCTCACTGCGGGAGTTGGTGACATCCCAGCCAGAACAAAGTATTGGCGAGGTGATGACTCGTGATGTGATTTTTGTCAACACAGACACCCATCAAGAAGAAGTAGCTAGGTTGATTCAACGGTATGATTTTCTAGCTGTGCCTGTGGTGGATAGACAACAGCTTTTAGTCGGGATTGTTACTGTCGATGATGTGATAGATATTCTAGAAGAGGAAACCACCAAGGATATCTACGCTTTAGGTGGTGGTGTCCAGTCTAGTGGTGATAATTATTTCCAGATGAACTTACTAGAAGTAGCTCGCAAGCGCGTCCTCTGGTTATTCGTACTACTAATCACCAATACTGTGACTGGGACAATTATTAAGTCACAAGAGGATATTTTATCGAAAGTCGTCACACTAACTGCATTTATCCCTTTGTTGACTGGTACTGGTGGGAACGTGGGCGCTCAGTCTTCTACAGTTGTCATTCGCGGGATGAATACAGAAGAAATTAGAGCGCTTGGTGCTTGGCAAGTAATTGGCCGGGAAGCGATCGCCGGTGCTTTATTGGGAGGTATGTTAGGTACTGTCGCCACTGTGTGGGCTTATTTTCTCCAAGGTAGAATCGAAGTAGCGATCGCAGTAGGTGCTAGTTTAATCGCTATCTCTGTTTTAGCTTCTATCTCTGGTTCGGCACTGCCATTTTTATTTCGCTTCTTGCGTTTAGATCCAGCTTTGATGTCAGCACCATTTATTACTACAGCCGTTGACGTACTTGGGGTTTTAATTTACTTCAATTTGGCACGGGCAATTTTAAGGTTGTGAATTCTTAATATTTACAATTCTGAAGCTGTATCAGGAGCAATGATCTCACCAGTACCCAAGTTGAGGATCATGTCTTGGTCGGTAATCAATTCGCTCAATTCTTTAACTTGTAAATTCATTTCCTCACACGCTTTTCTCAATTCTCGTGCAAATCTATTCAGATCATCACCATAGCCACATTGGTAAGCAGCAGCTTCGATTCCCTGCTTGGCATTTGCCCTCGCACAATCTACTAATTCTGTACCATGTAATGGTTTGAGGGATGACATAAGCTATCTTGAGTTTCTCTTAGATGTTCCTTATTATATATAACAATTGTTCAGTATAGAATCATCTCTCTATTGACAGACATACAATAGAATTGAGAAGCTAGGGGTAGGAATTCAGAATAAACAAAAGATAATTTATTCTGAATTCTAGATTCTAAATTCTGACTATTTAACCGTTAACTACTGCTCCACCATTGGGATGCAGAACTTGTCCAGACATATAAGAGGAGTCATCAGAGGCTAAAAACACATAACTAGGTGCGACTTCTTCCGGTTGTCCTGCTCGTTGCATAGGTACTTGTTTACCAAAGGTTTCTACTTTCTCTTCTGGAAATGTTGAGGGAATTAAAGGTGTCCAAATCGGCCCTGGTGCAACAGCATTAACTCGAATTCCTTTACTAACTAAATTTTGTGATAAGGAACGGGTAAAAGCAACAATTGCACCTTTTGTTGAAGAGTAATCAAGTAGTTGCGGACTACCTTTATAAGCTGTAACTGAGGTGGTATTGATAATTGCACTACCTTCTCTTAGGTGTTTGACTGCTGCTTTTGTCAAGTAAAACATTGAGAAAATATTAGTGCGGAATGTCCGTTCTAACTGTTCTTTCGTAATATCCTCAATGGTTTCTTGGGGATGTTGTTCAGCAGCATTGTTAATGAGAATATCCAGTTTACCAAACTCATCTACTGTTTGTTGAATCGCACGCTGACAAAAAGCCTCATCAGTAATATCCCCGGCGATAGATACCGCACGCCGTCCTTGTTCTTCTACTAAATTTTTGGTTTCTTCCGCATCGCCATGTTCACTCAGGTAAACAAAGGCGACATCTGCACCTTCTTTAGCAAAGGCGATCGCTACAGCACGACCAATCCCACTATCTCCACCTGTAATTAAGGCAACTTTATCTTTTAACTTACCACTACCCCGGTACTGAGCATCATCAGCTTTGGGTCTTGGCTGCATTTTTGATTCAGTACCCGGTGGCTGTTGTTGCTGTGGTGGTTGTAATGTTTGTTTCTTAGACATCTATTTCTCCCAGTAATACTTCAGCAATTTTTCATTGGAATTAAAAAATTCTTGGACTTTTTTAATTCTCACAATTAAACCTTGGATCGAAAATTCAACCCAAGGTTAAATTGTGTTTTTGCTCCCACTTGCAAACTGCAAATGTAGGCATTTTCACCCCGGATGTTAGCCAAACGTACTAGTTGTTAGCCAATGTACGCGACTGACACAATTGCTCCTCACACCTGACACACAAGAATTAATCTGACCACGAAAAACAATTACACAACTCTCTTTCGATGCAGGATTTACCCTATTCATCTGCCTTAAAATTAACTATTATGTAATCAATATTTATCGGTCTTTGGGTGGAAAGAAATATCAAATTTTCTCAATCTAGAGAGGGAAAAAAAGTTACTATGCAGAAGATAGAAGAAAACTAAGCATTAAGTAATTTATTACGAATTACGAATTAATATTATGACAACTCGCACTATAGGAATCCCATCACCTTTGTATGATTATTTACTATCCGTTTCTTTGCGGGAACCGGAAATATTAACTCAATTACGACAAGAAACATCCCTGCATCCTGTGGGGAGAATGCAGATTGCGCCAGAACAGGGACAATTTATGGCGTTGCTGGTGCAATTGTTGGGGGCAAAGAAAACTTTAGAGGTGGGGGTATTTACAGGTTATAGTTCTTTAGTGATTGCTCTAGCTTTACCACCGGAAGGAAAGGTTGTCGCCTGTGATATTAGTGAAGAGTTTACCGCGATCGCCAGACGTTATTGGCAGCAAGCGGGAGTAGCAGATAAAATTGACCTCCATTTAGCTCCAGCCTTGGAAACATTAGATAAATTACTAGCAGTCGGTGAAGCCGAAACCTTTGACTTCGCCTTCATTGACGCAGACAAGAGCAACTATGAAAATTATTATGAGCGATCGCTGCAATTAATCCGTCCAGGCGGTCTAATTGCCATTGATAATGTGCTTTGGTCTGGTAGAGTCGCCGATCCGGAAATTCAAGATAATCGGACTCAGAAAATCCGCGCCTTCAACCAAAAACTATTCCAAGACCAGCGCATCACCCTAAGTTTAATCCCCATTGGCGACGGATTAACCTTAGCACGCAAGAAATAAAGCCCATTACCAACCCCACAGATATTATCAGTGTTCAATAATTTTTAATTGATAAAGGGTGAGCAAATTGCCCACCCTGAAAAACTTGGTATGTATGGATTTAGACCAAACCGCCAGCCGCTTGAAAACGAGCGCGAGCGCGTTTAAAAGCTTGACTTGCTTGGATTTGGGCTTGGCGATCGCCTGCGGGTACTTGATTCAGCTTTGTTTGCGCTTGGCTGTAAGCAGTACGTGCTTCTTCCAGGTTGATTTTGTCGCCACGTTCACCACCATTTACCAGGATGGTGACTTCATTTTCTTCAACTTCGGCAAAACCACCCAACAGGGCGATCGCTTGCCAATTTTGGCTCTTGCTGGCGCGTACTCGTAGTACACCAATATCCAGCGCGGTTAACAGTGGAGCGTGTCCACTCAGGATACCTAGCTGACCGGTAGTGCTGGGTAAAACCACTTCATCAGCTTCCGCATCCCACACTGTTTTATCTGGGGAAATTACACGGACAGTTAGGGTCATTTTTTCAGTTGTCAGTTATCAGTTATCAGTTATCAGTGCTGAGTTATGAGTTAAAGGGTATTTTAAAAAGCACATCAGCAACAAGTAAAGAGACATTACTCATTACTCATTACTCATTACTCATTACTCATTACTCATTACTCATTACTCAGCACTACTGTTTAGCCTTTGAGTTTTTCGGCTTTGGCGATCGCTTCGTTGATGTCGCCTACCAAGTAGAAGGCTTGCTCTGGCAGATCATCCAATTCACCAGATAGAATCTTCTGGAACCCTTTGATGGTGTCTTCTAACTTCACGTACTTACCAGGAGAACCTGTGAATACTTCAGCTACGAAGAAAGGCTGAGACAAGAAACGCTCAACTTTCCGGGCCCGTGCTACGATGAGTCTGTCTTCTTCAGACAGTTCATCTAGACCCAAAATAGCGATGATGTCTTGCAATTCTTTGTAGCGTTGCAAGGTTGATTGCACAGCACGCGCAGTGTTGTAGTGTTCGTCACCAACAATGTTGGGCTGCAACATGGTAGAAGTCGAACCCAGGGGATCTACCGCCGGATAAATACCTTTAGATGCCAAACCACGAGATAATACTGTCGTACCATCCAAGTGAGCGAATGTGGTTGCAGGTGCGGGGTCAGTTAAGTCATCCGCAGGTACATATACTGCTTGAATTGAGGTAATAGAACCTTCGGTGGTGGAGGTAATCCGTTCTTGCAGTTGACCTACGTCAGTACCCAAGGTTGGCTGATATCCCACAGCAGAAGGCATCCGACCCAACAGCGCTGATACTTCAGAACCAGCTTGTACGAACCGGAAGATGTTGTCAATAAACAAAAGTACGTCTTGTTTGTTGACATCGCGGAAGTATTCCGCCATTGTCAAACCAGACAAACCAACCCGCATTCTCGCTCCGGGTGGTTCGTTCATCTGACCGTACACCAACGCAATCTTCGATTCGTTGAGGTTCTCGTTGTTGATGACCCCAGATTCAATCATTTCGTTGTAAAGGTCATTCCCTTCACGGGTACGCTCTCCCACGCCAGCAAACACAGACACGCCACCATGCTGGGTTGCGATGTTGTTAATCAACTCCATCATGATTACGGTTTTGCCGACACCCGCACCGCCGAACAGACCAATTTTACCGCCGCGTCGATAGGGTGTGAGGAGGTCAACAACTTTAATCCCAGTCTCGAAAACGGAAGGCTTAGTTTCCAGTTCGGTTAATTTGGGAGCAGGACGGTGGATAGGTAAGGTTTCTTGGTTGTTGACTGGGCCTCTGTTGTCTACAGGTTCGCCAAGAACGTTGAAAATCCGTCCCAGAGTTGCTTTACCAACGGGTACGCTGATGGGAGCGCCTGTATCGACGACTTCCAGACCACGGACTAAGCCATCGGTGGAACTCATAGCAACGGCGCGTATTTGGTTGTCGCCCAAAAGCTGCTGTACTTCGACGGTGAGGTTGAGTTCCTGTCCAGCTTCGTTAGTGCCTTTGATGGTCAAAGCGTTGTAGATTTGCGGTAATTTTCCGCCAGGGAATTTAACGTCTACAACCGGACCAATGATTTGGGTAATGTAACCGATGTTTGTTTTTTCTGCGGTGGTGACCATGCTGCGCCTAATGGTTGAAGCTATATTTCAGAATGGGTCTTAGAAGACATAAGATTATGCAATGTCATCTTTCACTCTAACACCGGAGGGGGACAGAGTTCCGTTAGTAATTCCTTAAAAAGTAGTTCGGCGACTTTATTCCCACCAGCTTGATTGAATGACCCAACTGTATATCATAAATTGATTCTTCAGACTTACAACATCGAAAAACTTGGCTTAAGTATGGTGTGTGTAGCCTGACAACAAAAACAAAAAAAAGAAGCGACAATCTACAGAGTCACTTCCCTTGGGAAAATCAATGATGATTATTTCTCATTCAGACTTACGCATTGATCACAAACAGCCCGTTGTTGCTTGGGCATTGGTCAGTTTGCTGGGATATTAGCACTTAACTGACTGCTTTTGATGACGTTTGAGCTTGGTGGTTACACCGAACGCACCCAAACCTAATAAACCAATCAGAGTAGCTGGTTCGGGAGTTGTTGTAGGAGGCTCTGAAATAATTTCTCTTCTGAGTTTCAGTTCAACTGTGTCAGCGAAATCTTGGAAAGTATTGGCTTGTAAAACAAACGAATCCGTACCACCCTTGACGTTATCGTTATAGAAGTTGAATAGAGATGTGCTGTTACCAATGACTAGACCGTTGATGGCATCAACACCAGCTGCTAAAGCAGCATCGCGGGCAGCAGATGTAGCAGCTGCGTTGCTTGTACCGTCGCCAGATACGTCAATTACTTGACGGCTGCTTTCAAACTCATTATTAAAGATCAGAGGGGTAGCAAAATTAATTGCCGATCCGATAACAGTACCTCCACTGAAGGGGCGAGTTGTCGCACTAATTGCATTCGCAAAGTTTTGGGACGCTTCCACACTATCAATTAGTGTCCAGCCTACAGACTGTTGCTGCTGATTAGCAGCAGACCAATAGATTAAGTTAACAGCAATCTTGCCGGTGTTTCCCTTCGAGATAAAGTTGTTGAAAAGATCAGCATTATTAAAAGCATCTACATAGCCTTGTTTTTGCAAGTTGAATTCACTGGCGCTGATACTACCAGATACATCAACAAGTAAAGACAACTCTGTATCAACAAGAGTAGCAGCATAGGCGCTTGTGGACATAGCCAGAGCTGACAAGGTACCAGCTACTGTTGTGAAGGTTGCCCGGAAAAAGAATGAGGTCTTCATGAGATTAATCTCGCTAAATCAAAAATGTAGATTCCAACTGTGAAATTACTGACTCTATCGCAGTAAGTAGTCCAAGTGAAGACTTTGGATGCAGTTGCTCATCAGTAAATCTCTGTAAGAGGCTTTAATCAGGTACTTTGTTGCGATCGCACACAATATCAACCCTGAAAAAACACTGAGAATAGCGTTTTCTTTACCTTTATTTGACTTATGAGCAAAACTTTACTCCGTGTTTTCCTCATCTGCACACTTAATAGATTAGGTTAAATTTACTTAATCCACTAGTAGTAGTTCGATACCTTCACACAAAAAACATATTGTTGAGTCTGCTTGTTTATTGAACAAAACCTAGCTCTTATCTGGCTTATAGTAGTTTTTGATCTCAAATATCTAGCTTGGGTAAATATGAATTTTCTATGTAAATCTACTGTTGTTTAACCACCCACTGAGATTATTGTGGCTGATTTTTAACACCATACCATAGTTAATAACCCGCAATTATTAAGGTTAAAAGCTTGCAATATGAAGTGATTATTTATCTGCACTAAAAAGTTTTAGTAGCGCGGCAAGCTTAAAATGTTTGGTTGATCAATTATATTAGTCTCCAATTATGGTATGTCTATTTTTTGAATCCAGCAAAATTAATGGAACAGACTAGTAGGCAAAAATAAAAACTGCCGTGTTGCTGATTCTTCAATACGGCAGTTATGAATCTAGAATTTCAGTATCAAAATTCTCTTGTTAGCACTTAACTGATTGGTTTTGATGGCGTTTGATCTTAGAGGTTATGCCAAAAGCACCCAAACCCAGTAAACCAATCAGAGTTGCTGGTTCTGGAACAGTGTTTGGTGGTGGTGGCTCAGAAGAGAAAGTACCGCCTGCAATAAATACAGCAGAATCAAAAACACCATCACCTGCATCTGCAATTGCCAGTTTAATTCTACGCGTTCCAGTCAGTCCTGTTGCTTGAGCTGTGAAGACTCTTGTAAAACCGTCATATTGGATATTGAAAAATGGGCCACCATCAGATGGGTCGTTATTGATAAATAACCCTGGATTTGAAGCACCAGTACCCAAGGGGTTGCCACCATTAACATTGTTAATTGAAACTGGTGTGGTAGTTCCAGGGATGAGAGCAATGTTCACTCCATCCAAGAAGAAACCAAAGACATCGTTAAACGGACTATTGGTAAATTCGTTGTATTCTTCGGATGCAAAAACGTAGTTAAAGAACAAATTACCTGTATCTGAGGTAAAGTCAAATTCCAAAATAGCAGCATCCTGGGTAGTAAATCCAGGAATCAAGCTGTTTAAGTCAGCATCTCCGGGGAATCCGTTATTAACTCCTGCATCATCCAAGGTATTGGGGCCAACTGCCAAGTCAGCTCTACCACTGGTGAGAATGATACCTTTATCTATGCCAATGCCTGAAGAAAAACCATTAGAGAAAGTTCCAGATGCCACCGGTGAGCCATTGTAGGTAACATTGGAAATAGTGATACCAGTACCCAAAATTTCATTAACTAAAGCGTTAGGGTCGCCAGTAGTCGTAATGTTAATAGCTTGAGCAGGCGCAGTTACTAACCCTAAACCTACGACGGTAAAAGCACTATGCTTCAAAAAACTAGCCAAAACTTTCATTATGTTTATCCTTTAAGAAGTAGTTAACACATCTACGCACTTTAATTGCGTGATTCATGCGTAATTGCAAATTCCCCATACCAAACTTTTTGGCATGATCACTTACAATCACTTTGTGACGAGAGGTAAATGCGTGATTTTTTAGTGCGATCACATACAATAAAAACCCTGAAAAAACACTGAAATGTTTTTTTCTTTGCCTTTATTTTGACTTATGAGCAAAACTTTACTCCGTGTTTTCCTCATTGGCATACTTAACACATTAGGGCAAATCTACTTAATCCACTAGTAGTAGTTCGATACCTTCACACAAAAAACATATTGTTGAGTCTGCTAGTTTATTGGAGTTTATTGGCCAAAACCTAGCTTTTCTCTGGCTCATAATAATTTTTGATCTCAAATATCTAGCTTGGGTGAATATGAATTTTCTATGTAAATCTACTATTGTTTAACCACCCATTGAGATTATTGTGGTGAATTTTCAACACCATAGTTAATAACCTGTAATTATTAAGGTTAAAAACTTACAATATCAAGCAATTACTTATCTGTGCTAAAAAGTGCTTAATAGGGTTAATTTTAGAGAAATTATCTAAATAAGTCGGGTAATTAGCTAGGTGTTAATTTGGGCGATCGCTCTCACAAATTCTGATGTAGACTCATAAGGTAGAACGTTTCTTCCTGGTATTTTCACACCTCTACCTTGTGGTAAACAAGCCAGATAATCCGCTAAAGTGTCGTCAGCCGTCGCTGCTTTCCCTTCTTTGCTAATACTTGACGCTGATTCTCCCAAAACTACTAGTGTGGGTTGTTTGATAGCTGCAATCAAGCTAGTGTAATCCTGTCGCCAAAACCCAGCTAAAAACGAAAATACAGCGTGGCGAGTGGCTGGATTTGCTGCACCTGCGACTAAACTATCTAGCCACTCTGCATCAACAGTATCACCAGAAGCAAATAAGCTGCGAGTGGAGAAAGAACTCAAAAATTTTGGTGTACGTGCATAACGATAAAAAGCATTACCTACAGGTGAATCAAAAATATTCCAAGCTAATCTCTGGCGCCAGTCTGGTGATTTTTTGGTAATTACAGGCCAAGTTGGTGGCCCTGAAAGTACGAGTTTAGCAATTAAATTTACTTCTAGTTGTAATAACTCTAATGCTACTGGTAATAATCCACCTTGCACTACTAAAATCACAGGTGTTTTGATTACAGTTTGTAAAAAATAATGTAATTGCTCTGCCCAATCTTTGGGGGTATAAGCTATGTGGGGTTTGTCGCTTTCGCCGCATCCTAATAAATCGGGATTATAAATAAGATTGCGTTGACCCGTAGCATACCACTCACGACAAAAACGTTGCCAGAATTTACCAGATAAGCCTACACCAATAGGATGAATTAATAATAAAGGAAGTCCTTCATGACTAGATTCGGTGGGTTGATAAACTTGATAAGCGCAGCGATAATTCTGCCAATGATAAAAATGTGTATTTCCGAAGTCTATGTTATTTGTTTGCATAAAATTATTTATAACTCTGCTCAAAAATTATCCTTTGGTGAATTATTTTATATCCAGCTTCTTTGATTTTTTGATTAGCAACCTTGGCATTACAAAGGCGATTACTCTTTAGAGTGTCATCCCAAATTACCTTAGGTAAATTATGATAATCCATGAGACTATCTAATAATTTTTTAATAGTTAAATATCCATCATCCACTAAATTATAAATACCTTGTAATTGATTTTGATAGACAAATTCTATAGCAGCAACAATATCATCTAAGTGAATCCAGTTGGTAATATCACTGCCATCACCAGGGCGAGTTGTACCAGGAACTCTACTAAATATTTTTATCAATTCTCTACCAGGTCCATAAATCCCACCCAAGCGCAAGATACAAACTCGGAGTTGTTCATCAGAAGCTGCTAGTAAAATATCTTCTGTTTCCTTGAGAATTTCTGCATTCCTACTCGTAGGTATAGCAGGTGTTTCTTCATCTACCCACTCACCATTTCTATCACCATAAACTGAATAAGTGCCTGTGTATATCAGTTGTTTGACGCTGGAATTTTGTTGTAAAGCAGCAACTACAGTTTTGGCAGTATTTAAATATGCTGTTTCATATAAATCAGCACCTTTTGCTCCCACACTCAACAAAACTACATCTTGATTTTGCAGGGTGCTTACTAATTTATCTAGCTCATTTCCTTGAGTGACTACAACTTTGTGGGCAATTTTTTGTAGTTCTGTCACACGTTCAGGTGTAGTGGTAGTGGCTGTGATTACCAAGTTGGGATTTTGTCGCCAATACTGCGCGATCGCATTCCCAACATAACCGCACCCGATAATTGTAATATTCATTAGTTATTGTTATTATTTGTGAACAAGTCCATCAGGCATAATCGCACCGCTTAAGTTTGCACCTATCAATTTTACTAGCAAGCGATCGCCTGAGCGAATCCGCGCTCCTGTTAAGTCTGCTCCTCGCAAGTCAGCACCGCTAAGATCCGCACCAATTAAGTTAGCAGAACGTAAATTGGCTTCTCTCAAGTCAGCTAACAGTAAATTGGCTCTAAACAAATTGGCTTCTGATAAATCAGCACCTCTTAGAATCACTTTGTGCATAAAAGTGTCGCTGAGGTTAGCGCCGCTTAAATTAGCATAACTAAGGTTTCTACCAGATAAATCTTTATTGCTCAAATTTGCCCGACTGAAATCTTTGCCACTCAAATCAGAGTTTTGTTTTTGTGGCTGATGGGTTTCTTGGTATGATTTTCTGGGTTGTGGTGGAGGATTATGATAAACATGGGGGCGATTACCATTCCCATTTCCATTTAAAGAGCGCAACTTATCACGCGCCTCATTAATTGCCTTGAGTTTGTCTTGTGCTTTTTGTTGCAAGCGGAGATTATCTTTGGGGAGGCGATCGGGATGCCACACAAAGACCAAATCTTTATAAGCTTGGTTCACTTCCTCAAGGGTGGCCCCTGGTTCCAATTCCAATACCCTATAATACCACTCCAGCTCGCTCATAAGATGTTTTAGTGGAGAATAAACTTAAATTATGAGAGATATAGCCCTCCATATTTATCAATAGGGACTGGGCAATTCCGTAGTAACTTTTACACAATGCTTAGATACTACGGTAAAAAACTAGTACTCAGACATTATATAAGCCTATCGCAGCAAACTCAGTCTATCAATAACTTTTTTGCTAACAAGGTCTAAGATCACAATTCGGCTTGGCTCTCAAGTCCATCTTGATTCTGGTTTCTCTATTCTGAATGCTGATGCAATTATCATTGTGCTTGCCGATTTCTCCACCTACTCATAGCGCGTAAATATGCAGCTACGGGAATTTGATAAACTTCGATGAAAATCCAAATAATAATTGATAGATGCGACAAAAAAGTTAATATTGTCCAAATATATGGCAGCCAAGTCAGAAAATCATTGGCATGAGGTGGAAAATAATAAGCGACAATACCAATTAAAGTTGTAGGCAGCAAGACAAAAATAGTTGCAGCTAAACCATAACCCCAACCTAATTCCACACCTTCTAACTGGGCCTCTGTCCAATTAAAGCCATTCCATCGCCAAATTAGAGGGGGTTGCCGCGAAGGCATTTTAATTTGCTGTTGTTCTATATTCACAGTAAAAATTTCGTGGCAGAAATCACAACCCATCGCCTCCATCAATGGTATGTGAGAAATCTTACCTACCCGACAGACGGGGCATGGATAGACATCATGAGTATCAAAAGGTTTCGTGAAGAGATTAGACCTGGGCATAATCAAACTAGATTGAGATTAAATTTGTGTAGAAAAATATAGAACTGTCTAAAAAATACCTCTACAGACTCATGTTTTCATCTGATTTACCGATAGTTATGATCATCCATTACCCATCATCTAAAAAATAAAATTATCTACATCTGGAGATGTTTATTGTTAATAAACATCCTTGTCTGTATCTATCAGTAACAAGTTTTGAGTCTCAGATTTGTACTGAGTTTATCGTTTTTTGAGAAGTCTTGCTGGTCTTGACGCTACCAAATTCTTCTGTTATGTTTGATTTAACATAGCGTATATATATCTTATTAGCTTTAACATCGTGCAAATGTTCAACAGCAGTCGCTACTTTTATTTTTGGTATCAGGCGGTTCACCGGGGGTGAATTAAGTTTCCTAATGGAAGCCGCCCGGTGAACCGCAGAGACAACTCTGCGGTTTTTGTTTTTTCAGGAGCAAAATTTTATCGTGATGACCTATTTCAGTAACTGGTTTTATGGCTTTTACTTTTGGCCCAGAGCAAATTCCGGGTAAATAGCGTCATGCTGATAAATCATACGCGCCCGGAACTCAAAGGTTCTGGGCTTTTTTGTTTCAGGCAATGGAAAAGAGACAAAGGGCATAAAAATTTATATCTCATACCCAGTCTTCAATTCTCAATCCAAAACTTTCAGGAGAATCA
The DNA here is from genome assembly GCF_014697105.1 of Anabaena subtropica FACHB-260. GTDB lineage: Bacteria > Cyanobacteriota > Cyanobacteriia > Cyanobacteriales > Nostocaceae > Trichormus > Trichormus subtropicus. The sequence continues at coordinate 33,188 of NZ_JACJRF010000014.1, forward strand.
AACCATGATTAACGCCAAACTTGTTGCTCAATCTCATCCTCACCACCAGACAATTGTGCAAATATCGGAAACAGTTGTCTTCGGTGGGAAAGAACTGGTAATTATCGGTGGCCCTTGTGCAGTGGAAAGCTTGCAGCAAATGGAGACAGTCGCCCAACAGTTAGGGGCTGCGTCTGTACAAGCTTTACGTGGTGGTGTTTACAAACCGCGTACTTCTCCCTACGCTTTCCAAGGCATGGGCGAAGATGGACTAGAGGTTTTAGCTGGGGTGCGATCGCGTTACAATATTCCCGTTGTGACTGAAGTCATGGCAATTTCCCAAATTGAACTAATAGCTACCCATGTTGATATGTTGCAGGTGGGTAGCCGCAATATGCAAAACTTCGATTTGCTCAAAGCTTTAGGACAAGCTGGTAAACCCATACTTCTCAAACGTGGTTTAGCAGCCACAATTGAAGAATTTGTCATGGCGGCTGAATACATTGTCAGTCATGGTAATCCTGATGTGGTGTTGTGCGAACGAGGTATTCGCAGCTTTGATAATTACACTCGCAATGTCTTAGATTTAGCAGCAGTGGCAGCACTCAAGCAAATTACTCACTTACCTGTGATTGTAGATCCTTCCCATGCGGTTGGTAAACGGGAACTAGTTGCACCTTTAGCTAAAGCGGCTGTAGCTTGTGGCGCAGATGGTTTAATTATTGAATGTCACCCAGAACCAGAAAAATCTGTTTCTGATGCTCGTCAAGCCTTATCTCTAGAAGATATGGTGAATTTAGTTGAGAGTTTAAAGCCTGTAGCCGTAGCTGTTGGGCGGAAAATATCAGAAGCGAAAGGGGTAGGCTTGAAACCTACCCCTATTTGTTGTGCAGCTTAAATTTTTAAAGGTATTGGGGAAGAATCTATTCAAAATTCCAGAAATTTTTCCCCTATTCCCCCATTATTGATTCCTCTGACTGTGAGACATAAGAAGAGCGATCGCTTTGATCTAAACTAAGAGGGCCAGATCCATAAACAAGCACCAACAGTAGCCCACCGATAATAGACAGGTTTTTAAAGAAATTATTCACTTGACTAGGATCGGCTAAAGGATTGTGAAAGGCAATAGTAGCAGGAATCATGAAAATAATCAGTAGAATCGCCCCTATCTCAGCTTTATAGCCCAGGATAATGGACAACCCACCTAAAATCTGAAACGCAATTGTAAACACGAGTAGCACGCCTACTATTGGTAGTCCGGCTTTAGCCATAGATTCACTTGTACCAGCAAAGTTAAAAACTTTGTTCAAGCCAGCGTAAATAAAAATCACAGCCAAAAATGAACGAGCAACCAAAGGAATGTATTTTTTTAGCATGATAGATACTTCCAGATTCAGTTAGTGAAATTGGGTGACAGGTGTAAAATGTCAAGATATGGGAAAATATTAAGACTATTTTGGAGTGCAGCGATCGCTGCTGAGATGGAGTATCGCATAAACTTTCTGATCGCTACCCTCAGTAGTTTAGGTAATTTAGCTGGTAGTCTGTTCGGACTATTCTTGTTCTACCGTACTGGCTATACTTTTGCTGGCTGGTCATGGGAAGCAGCTTTAATCGTGTTGGGAATTTTCACTTTGCTACAAGGCTTTTCCGCTACTTTTCTCGCCCCCAACCTCAACCGCATCGTCCGCCATGTCCAAGAAGGAACTTTAGATTTTGTCCTACTCAAACCTATCCGCAGTCAGTTTTGGCTTTCTACTCACACCCTATCTCCTTGGGGAGTACCAGATTTAATTTTTGGTGGGGCTATCATTGGCTATGCAGGTAAGCGCCTTGGTTTGGAAATCAATGACTATTTACTCAGTATCTTGCCGTTGTTATGCGGTCTAGTAATTCTCTACAGTCTATGGTTTATGCTAGGGGCAACTAGTATTTGGTTTGTCAAAATCTACAATGCTACTGAAGTTTTACGGGGTTTATTAGAAGCTGGTAGATATCCGATGGTAGCCTACCCCGCCGCCTATCGCTTTTTCTTTACGTTTATAATTCCGGTCACATTTCTCACTACTATACCGGCGGAAGTCATGTTAGGTAGAGTGCAAATTCCTTGGTTAATGGGTGCAGTAGTGTTAGCAATAGCACTATTTTGGGCTTCTAGTCAGTTTTGGCGGTTTGCATTGCGATTTTATACCAGCGCTTCGAGTTAGGGACTTCCAAGTAAAAAAATATTCCACAGGTAAGATTACCGTAAATCGGACTACTATAGCGATCGCTCATCGTCTTTCTACTATCCCCAATGCTGATTGCATATATGTGATGGAACGCGGACTATTGGTAGAAGTGGGAACCAATAAGGAGTTACTGCTCAAATATGGGATTTATGCAAGTTTGTGGCGGTTACACTCTGGGGTGAGATGATTTGAGGATGAAAGTGCTGTCAAATTTTCCCCCTTGCCTACAAGGTCAGGGAGTTAGGGGGTTAGGTCTGCGTAAATTTTACGATACTGTCACAATCAAAAGCTGATTACTAATAATCCAAATTTGCATTATCTAGGCCAAACTTTAATAGCTATCCCAGCCAAGTATTCTGCACGTTTTTTGATTGCTTCTTCATCCCAAACTGATATCTTTCGGAAATAATGATTTAAGGACAAATTACTATTATTAAAATATAGTAGTTTCTCTGCAAAAGGTTTATTACCCATCTCAGAATTATATGCTGTTAAGGTAAGATTGCCTAAAGTATGTAGCCATTTTTTATGCACAGAAGTATGATTTGCTCCTAACATTGTTTTCCAGTCTTTATTTAAGGTTTGGGGCATAATATGTTCAACAGTTAAATTTTCAGGATTAACTTTTTCCTTCGTAAAATATGATTCTAAACTCTCTAAAAGCAGCTTTGCCCTATCACTCACGCTATTACTATACATAGTTTCTGAAAAAAAACCATTCTGAAAGTCATTATCATTAGGCCAGACTTTATTTTTATCATAACTTTTTAGAACTTGTTGTAAGCCATTGACCAAATCATCAGGATCTGCTTTTTTAACTTCACTATACAGTGAATTAAAAACAGTTCCTAATGTTTTTGTAGAAACTCCAGCAAATAAACGACGAACAAAATATGACTCTAAATAAAGTAAAATTAGTTCAAATTTTTCAAGGGATAGTTTTTCTTCTTCATATTCATGGTAAACATTTAGTAAAAAAATATGACAAGTCTTAAAATCGAGTCTGTTCAATCGTCTAAACCAATGTCTTAATCTATACTCGGGTTCTTCATCACAGAAAATAAAGCGTTGATAATACTTAGTAAACTGTATTAATTTTTGCAGTTCAGCTTTTACACCAATTTCTGAATTGTCAAAACGTTTTTTTATTGATTTATAAACGGCTTTTTCGTTAATAGCCTCTCCGTCTTTACGTAGATAAAACCAAAATGCCTTCGTTAGTTCGTCTGCATATTCCTTTTGTTTCATGTTTAATTTAAAACTTTCTTGAAGAGGCAGCCACTCACTGTTGTAGACCTCATCTCTTTCTTCAGCAGGTAATTTCATAAATATATAGTTACGAACTAAGTCTGCTTGGGTTAATTCTTCTCCCTTGTTGTTCAAGCTTTCAAAAATAAGATAGGGGTTATCATTATTATCAGAAGTAATATTTACTAACACCAAACGTTCGAGGATAATATTTTTAAATTTTGCATAATCTAACAAAGTATCCTCATCGGTAAAAGGCTTTTTAAGCTTCCCATCAAAGAATTTATATGCTGCGTGTATTTGTCCTAACTGTGATTCTTTATGTTTAGCCTTAACCGTCTTATTATCGATAATACTTTTATATGCGTCGCAATCATTTTGTGTAGGTAGTACTTTATAAATATCATCATTTTTCTGATACTTATTTATCAGAAAAAATTCGTGTATTTGTTCTGACATTTGTCTGTCGGACTTCTTAAGATAATTTCTTAGTGCTGCCAGTAGAATGCTAAGGGTTGTAAAACGTTGTTGTCCGTCTATAACAATATATCGACTTATACCATCGGCAGTTCCCAGTTCAGCCTGAGTTACTATAGGTCCAAGAAAATAGAAGCCTTTTTCATCATCATTATAAAGACTCATTAAATCTTCCCATAGAGTCTCCCAGTTCTCCTGTTTCCAAGAATATGGTCGCTGGAACAGAGGTATTTGAAACTGTTTACCACCTTCTAGTAAATTCCGAAGACTCGTTTCTGATGCTTTCATGCTTGCTAATTGATTGATTTGTGATTATATACGATAATAACTAAGTTTTTGTGTTATCCAACACTTGTAATGATTGATTTGCAATAAAAAGCCCGCATACGCGGACTTTGCTTATAATAATCAGGTTTATCACTACTTCACTGCCGTAGGCATACCCAAATTATCTTCAATATTGGGCATCTCTTCCAATGGAATCACTGGGACTTCATCTTCAAAATCGGCAATTTGATCGAAGTTCAAATACCGATATAAATTATCAGCAAAACGATGAATCTCACTCGCTACAATATCCAGATATTCCTGTACTGTAGGAATGCGTCCAAACAAGGCACAAACGGCGGCTAATTCTGCTGAACCTAAATAGACTCTCGCACCTTTACCCATGCGATTATTAAAGTTGCAGGTAGATGTAGAAAATATACTTAGACTTGAGCATATCTTCCTATAAAATCATTCGCTTATTAGCTTATTAAGATTTTTTTTGCATCAGACAACAATATTGATGGGCTATCTTTTCCTGCTTGTTTCGCTTCTCGCAAATCTCTTAAATCTTCCAAATCTTCTAACAATTCCTGAACTTTTAAAAACTCCTCATAAGGTAAAACAGCAAATTCCTTTTGACCATTTTTGGTTAAAAATTCAGGATGTAGTTCAATCATTTTAGTTCAGATACGTAGTGGCGTGACTACATCAATCTAGGGTGATTGATAGCAGTTTTATTTACTATGGCAAACTTTAGGCGATCGCAAATATTATTTTGGTTGATTAAGCAACAGCAAACTCAGTCAATTTACGAGTTTCTGGATCATGAAATGCTAAAACAATATCTTCTTTCGGTACGCCTTTTCTTAATAATTCAGTAGCTATTCCTTCTTCTGTCCAATCTTCCTCGATGTAAATTTTTTCATTTTTAATACGAACATAAACAGAAATAGCTTTCACTCGTTTATCATTTTTCCAACCAATATTAAACCAAAGATATTGACTTCTTTGATCATCAAACATCAATACCTCATCTATATCAGGATCAGGTAATTGAGAAGAAATTTTTTCATACTCTGTGAGTATTTGTTTAATTACATTTTGATAATGAATTAATTGATCCATTGCATAATCTCCTCTTTACTGATATCAACAACTAACAGTAGAACCTGATATTTTTGCAAAATTAATTTAATTGCAACTTGTTGAAAAAACTTTGCATAAATGTTTTTACTAATTGCCAAATAGATTTTGTACCGAGGTTGGGTGATATCGAGAAATGTTTGATAAATTAGATATTGACCCAAAGCTGTTTCAAATTCACGCATAGTTGAACGGCCAAGAAAGCTTTTAATTTCGATAACTATTAGTTCTCCTTCTCTTGTTGCGGAAATAGTTTTTTCACCAGCTAAATCAGCCAGTAATTTAACTTCTTCATACTTAATAGGATAAGGGTCAAAAGTAATCGTCCAACCGTCCTTCATTAAAGCATTTTTGACTGCATCGTGGTAAATATCTTTTGCTGGCATTTTTACTTTATTAATGAGTTTGAGGTGAGTCATCAAGACTCACCCTAATCAAGCTATATTAACAAAGCTTGCTCCTCCTTAGAAATCACCCGCCCTTCATCTTCAAAACCGGCGATTTGATCAAAGTTCAAATAGCGATATAAATTATCAGCAAAAGGATGAATCTTATTCGCTACAATATCCAGATATTCCTGTACTGTAGGAATGCGTCCAAACAAGGCACAAACGGCGGCTAATTCTGCTGAACCTAAATACACTCTTGCACCTTTACCCATGCGGTTATTGAAGTTGCGGGTGGAGGTAGAAAATACTGTGGTTCCGTCAGCAACTCTTGCCTGATTTCCCATACATAAACTGCATCCAGGCATTTCTGTTCTCGCACCTGCCGCACCAAAAACGCTGTATACACCTTCTTCTTTTAATTGGTATTCATCCATCCGGGTTGGTGGTGCTATCCACAGGCGAGTTTTGACTTCCCCTGCACCTTCTAAAACTTTTGCTGTTGCCCGATAATGACCAATATTTGTCATACAAGAACCCACGAATACTTCTTGTACTGGATCATTAGCAACTTCCGATAATAATTTAACATTATCGGGGTCGTTGGGAGCAGCGACAATTGGTTCTTTGATTTCGTTTAAATCAATTTCAATAATTGCTGCATACTCCGCATCTGCATCACCTTCTAATAATACGGGGTTGGCTAACCATTCTTCCATTTTGGCGATACGGCGTAGGAGGGTGCGGGAATCTTGATAACCCCGTGCAATCATGTTCTTCAGTAGGGCTACGTTGGAACGCAGATATTCTGCGACTGTCTCGACACTCAGCTTAATGGTAGAACCTGCACAGGAACGTTCGGCGGTTGCATCGGTAAATTCAAAGGCTTGTTCTACTTTCAAATATGGTAAGCCTTCGATTTCCATAATGCGCCCAGAGAAGATGTTTTTCTTGTTCTCCTTCTCTACTGTTAGCAAGCCTTGTTGTATTGCTACATAAGGAATGGCGTTGACAATATCTCGCAGGGTGATTCCTGGTTGTAATTCTCCTTTGAATCTTACCAAAACTGATTCTGGCATATCCAATGGCATGACACCCAAAGCGCCAGCAAAGGCGACTAACCCAGAACCGGCGGGGAAGGAAATACCCAAGGGGAAGCGGGTGTGAGAGTCGCCACCTGTGCCTACTGTGTCAGGTAACAGCATCCGGTTGAGCCAAGAGTGAATGATACCATCACCGGGACGCAAAGCTACACCAGCGCGGGAGGAGAAGAAATCTGGTAGTTCGTGGTGGGTTTTGATGTCTACGGGTTTGGGATATGCGGCTGTATGACAGAAGGTTTGCAGGACTAAATCAGCACTGAAACCCAGACAAGCGAGTTCTTTTAATTCGTCGCGGGTCATGGGGCCGGTGGTATCCTGGGAACCAACGGTAGTCATGATGGGTTCGCAAGATGTCCCTGGACGAACTCCTGGTAAACCGCAAGCTTTACCTACCATTTTCTGTGCTAGGGTGTAGCCTTTGCCTGTGTCTGCTGGTGGCTGAGGACGAATGAAGATGGTGCTGGGTTCTAAACCTAGTGCAAGGCGCGTTTTGTCGGTGAGGGTACGGCCAATTAGTAGGGGTATGCGTCCACCGGCGCGGACTTCATCGAGGATGGTGTCTGGTTTGAGGGTGAAGGTAGAGATAACTTCGCCGTCTTCGTTAGTGATTTCACCTTTGTAGGGATAGATGGTAATCACCATACCAGTTTCTAGCTTGGTGACATCGCACTGTATAGGCAAAGCACCGGCATCTTCAGCTGTATTGAAAAAGATGGGAGCGATCGCACCACCTAAAATATACCCCCCAGCGCGTTTGTTGGGAACATAGGGAATATCTTCTCCTGTATGCCACAAAACTGAGTTAATCGCCGATTTGCGGGAGGAACCAGTACCTACAACATCGCCGACATAAGCCACAGGATGTCCTTTTTTCTTTAACTCAGCTATAGTTTCCAAGCTTCCGGGCAGCTTTGACTCTAACATTGCTAAGGCGTGTAAGGGAATATCCGGGCGGGTAGTGGCGTGGGTGGCTGGGGATAAGTCGTCCGTGTTGGTTTCCCCAGGCACTTTAAACACGGTGACGTTGATATATTCTGGTAGCTGTGGACGAGATGTAAACCACTCAGCCTCTGCCCAAGAGTTAATTACCTGTTTAGCGTAGGGGTTGGTTTTCGCTAACTCCAAAATATCATGGTAAGCATCATACACCAGCAAGATTTTACTGAGGGCGGCGGCGGCGTAGGCGGCTATGGGTTCTTTACCTTCTCCACCCATTACCAAGGGGGTTTCGGAAGAGTCGGAGACGGATACCGTGGCGAATTGCATTAACTCAATTAAAGACTGCACATTGTAGCCGCCTACCATCGTTCCCAGCAATTCCACCGCTTCTATTGAGGAAATGACAGGACTTTTAACTTCCTTTTTGGCAACGGCGGTGAGAAATCCAGCTTTGACGTAAGCCGCCGGATCAACACCAGGAGAAACGCGATCGCGCAATAAATGTAATAATGTATCTTCTTCACCCTTTGGTGGATTTTTCAGTAATTCACATAATTCTGAAGTTTGTTGTGCATCCAACGGTAAGGGAGGAATTCCTAGTGCTGCTCTTTCGGCAACGTGTTGACGGTATGATTCCAGCATTGTGTACTCCAAGATGTTTGGTTTAACTTTCGGCAAATTTTATAATCACTCTCTACGTCGCAGGAGAATATCACCTTATCAGTCTTTCCCGGCAGAACTAAGAGAAAGTGAGATTCCTTACTTTATTTTTTTGTCTGGCAAGGACTTATAATTATCACTGTATAGCTACTTTTGCTTTTCAAAGCTATTTGCAAATAATTCCTGTGTTGCCCTTGCACTATTTGATTGGCTACCTATTTATAAGATAAGATGTTTTATTTGTCATTTGCTTCCCTCTAATTTTGTATATGTCTAAAACATACACCGTTGAGATTCTCCACCAAGGCAAAACCCACACTTTACAAGTTCCTGAAGATAAAACCATTTTATCAGTTGCAGATGAACAAGGGTTAGATTTGCCTAGTTCTTGTCATGCTGGTGTTTGTACAACTTGCGCTGGTCAAATTATTACCGGAACTGTAGATCAAACTGATGGTATGGGGGTTAGCCCTGAACTACAAAAACAAGGTTACGCATTACTTTGTGTAGCTTATCCTCGTTCCGATTTGAAAATTGAAACCGAAAAAGAAGATACTGTTTATCAGTTGCAATTCGGTAAGTAACATAAATAGGTTAATGTCAGTAATTGGTATTTTTAGGTTGTCAGTAAGTTATGGGAAAATTTAAATTACTGATAGTTATCATTACCAATTACTGTCTCTTATCGACAATATACAGAAAATCAGTATTTCACTGCGGCTGAAATCGGTTATTCTAGAAGCTACAAATCAACCGGATTGACAGCAATGACAACTCATTTTATTAGTGCAGAAATCGACATCCAAGAAACACCCACAGAGTTGCAACAAGTGATTGAGGCAGAGTTGAAAAAGCAAGGTGAACCTCTCCGTTGGGCAATTACTGCTGTAGATGATGAACAGCAAAAAGCGACTGTGGAAGCTGTGGTAACTACAGTTAGCCCTGAGTAGGGAGTTCTAAGTGCTGAGTCTCCATAAAGATTGAGGGGTTAAAGTCTCTAAAACTAGATGTTTAAGCATCAATCCGCCATAATTTTTAATCTACATTAACTCAGCACCTATATGAATCGTCCTTACACTGCTATCTTAATTGTACCTACTGGCGTTGGTGCGGCGATTGGTGGGTATGCGGGGGATGCTTTACCTGTTGCTAGATTAATAGCACAAGTTTGCGATCGCCTGATCACTCACCCCAATGTCCTCAATGGTGCTAGTTTGTATTGGAACATCCCCAATTCTTTCTATGTAGAAGGTTACGGTCTTGACAAATTCGCCTCTGGATGCTGGGGATTACGCCCAGTACGTAACAACAAAATCGGGTTACTCTTAGACCAAGGCATTGAGCCAGATTTAAGACTACGACACCTACAAGTAGCCGATGCAGCACGAGCAACCTTAGGCTTAACCTTAACCGATTATGCAATTACCGATGCACCCTTAAATGTAGAATTGCGGACTGCACCATCAGGCGCAAGTTGGGGAACAATAGGCAACCCCGACAGCTTATTACGAGCTGCGGAAACATTAATTAACAAAAGTGGGGCAGAAGCGATCGCCGTTGTCGCCCGTTTCCCCGATAATATGGATGAAGAAGCAGCACAAAACTACCGTCACGGTAAAGGTGTAGACCCGATTGCAGGTGCAGAAGCAGTCATTAGCCATTTGGTAGTACGAAACTTTCAAATACCTTGCGCCCATTCCCCCGCATTAGCACCGGAACCCCCATATCCAAACTTATCCCCTCGTTCTGCCGCCGAAGAATTAGGCTATACTTTTTTACCAAGCGTACTCGTAGGATTGAGTCGCGCACCACAATTTATATTACAGAAAGGGTCAACCCCATCTCAAATAGGAGATATTTGGGCAGAGCAAGTAGATGTTATTATCATGCCATCAACAGCCTGTGGTAGCAGCGCCTTACTCAGCTTAAGCCAAAAGCAATGTCAAATAATCACTGTAGAGGAAAATCAAACTCAAATTCAAGTTCCTCCCCAAGCCTTAGGTATTAAATCCACCCAAGTAAAATCTTATTTAGAAGCAGTGGGTTTAATAGTTGCCCACAAAGCAGGCATCAACCCAAAGTCCCTTTGTTAATTAGTCAACAGTTCTTTTCTCTCCCTCCCCTGCCCCTCTGCTTCCCCTGCCCCTCTGCTTCCCCTACTCCCCACTCCCATTAAAAACCCGTGGTTGAACAACAAAAACAAGAACCAGAAATTCCATACTTGACACGTACCCAAGTGCTAGTAGCGATGGGTGTAACTGCCGTTCTGTTGTGGACAGTTGCCAAGTTGTGGTTGCGCTTTGGTAACTTGTTGTTATTTGAATGGCATTGGTACGGCAGGGATTTCTTGCTTGGTTTGGGTGTAGGGTTAATTATTACTGTTTTAAGTGGACTGGCTTATAGCTTATGGAAGCCATACCGCAGGAGTGCCGACTATTATTTAGAATTAGTGCTGAAGCCTTTGGCTTGGCCTGACTTAATCTGGTTAGGTTTACTACCAGGGTTAAGTGAAGAATTATTATTTCGCGGTGTCATGTTACCCGCTTTGGGGTTAGATGATTTTGCTGTTATCGGCTCTAGTTTCTGTTTTGGGATTTTGCATCTGAGTGGACCCCAACAATGGCCTTACGTCGTTTGGGCAAGTATTGTTGGGGTAATATTAGGGTATAGTGCCTTGTGGAGTGGTAACTTATTAGTGCCGATTGTGGCTCATATTATGACCAATTTGGTTTCTAGTTGTTTTTGGAAGCTGCAACACCCTTAAGAAAGCAGAGGGGCAGGGGAAGCAGGGGAGGCAGGGGGAGATATAAAAAGTAATAATTGTTTACTTCTTACTCATTACTCATTACTCATTACTCCTTACTCACTATTTGAGAATACTTTTGTGCTGCTAGGGCGATCGCCTGTGGTAATATACGGTGTTCCTGGACTTGAATCCTAGCGTGGAGTGTTTCTGCTGTGTCATCTAGTAATATTGGCACAGCCGCCTGCATCAAAATCGGGCCACTGTCTACTTCTAAACAAACCAAATGAGCAGTGCAGCCAGTGATTTTTACCCCAGATTCTAAGGCTTGTTCTACAGCATTAATGCCCTTGAAACTGGGTAGTAAACTGGGGTGGATATTAATAATTTTGTTAGGAAACGCATCAATTAAAACTGATGTCACCACACGCATCCAACCAGCTAAAATTATCCATTCCACATCGTATTGGCGTAGAGTTTGGACAATTTTTTGGTCAAGAATTTCCCGATTTTTATATTCACGGTGATTTAATAAAACCGCTTCTATACCTCTATTAGCTGCTCTAACGGCTGCTTTAGCCGTAGGATTATTGTAAATTAAAACTTGTATTTGGGCGTTGAGTTGCTTATTTTCAATAGCTTGAGCAACTGCCTCAAAATTGCTACCACTACCAGAAGCCATCACTCCCAGTTTCAAAGGAGTACCATCAGAAAATTTATCAGTGTGAATGCTGGGAGAAACAAGACTAAAGGTAGAATCAGGGCGGAGAGTCATAAACAATTCAAAATACTCCTTTGGAGAAGCAAGCTACAAAATTCAAAATTCACGCATTAGAAAACCAAGTATATTAGCTTCTGGAAGTAGGCAATCAAGAAGAAAATTATCATGCCAAAAACATCTACTAAGTCATGGTTAGACAATGATACATTCGCCGCTTGGACTTTTCTTGCTCCGGCTGTAATTTTGTTGGGTTTATTTGTCCTCTGGCCTATCGCCTATTTGTTTTATCTCAGCTTTACTGCTGGTAGTTTCACTTCCACCGGCACATATTGGATAGGATTCAGAAATTACTGGCGATTGTTACTTAACCCTGATTTTTGGCAAGTTCTGGGCAACACCGTTTATTTTACTGTGGCTTCCTTAATTCCTAGTTTAGTTCTCTCTCTGGGGCTGGCAGTATTATTAAACCGTTCCATAGCATTGCGGGGAGTTCTCCGGAGTGCCTATTTTCTCCCATCAATTATTTCTTTGGTAGCGGCTGGTTTAGGGTTTCGTTGGTTGTTTCAAACCTCCGGCCCAGTAAACGCATTTTTAAATATATTTGGCATCCCAGCCATTTCCTGGCTAGGAGATACATTCTGGGCAATGCCTGTAATCATTATTTTAAGTATTTGGAAGCAATTAGGGTTCAATATGGTGGTATTCTTAGCTGGGTTGCAAGCCATTCCTCCCAGTCGCTACGAAGCCGCAGAATTAGATGGTGCGGATGGTTGGCGGCAATTTTGGCATATTACCCTACCAGGACTAAGACCCACTTTAATTTTTGCCACAGTCACCACGGCTATTTTTACATTGCGGAGTTTTGAGCAAGTTTACGTCATGACTGGTGGAGGCCCGTTAAATACAACGAATTTGCTGGTTTACTACATCTATCAAGAAGCTTTTGGTCAATTTGATTTTGGTTACGCTGCCGCCGCCGCCACAGTTTTATTAGCAGTAGCCTTAATACTAGTTTATTTACAATTACGTACTTGGGGAGAAGAAAATTATTAGCAACTGACAACTGACTATTAAATATTAAGATTTTGTTTGTAGTGAGCGATTTATCGCTTACTTACATAGTTTTAAAGGGCTATTCGCATAGCGTTCCCGTAGGGTAGCCCTGACTACGAACCTTTATTTTATTAACTTATGATTTCTCTCAAAAATCAAATTGTTGTAATTACCGGTGCAAGTAGTGGGATTGGTAGCGCTTGCGCTAGGGTTTTTGCTGGTGCGGGGGCAAAATTAATCCTGGTGGCGCGGAGGCTGGACAGATTGCAACAACTAGCTGATGAACTAAGTAAAGAGTTTAGTATAGAGACTTATTTACTACAGTTAGATGTGAGCGATCGCCATGCTGTTGAATCTAGTATTATTAGTTTACCTCCTGCTTGGTCGGCAATTGATATTCTCATTAACAATGCTGGTCTCAGTCGCGGTTTAGATAAGCTACATGAAGGCGACTGGCAAAACTGGGAAGAAATGATTGATACCAATATCAAAGGGTTGCTTTATCTCACCCGTTATATTGTTCCGGGGATGGTAACTCGTGGTCGTGGTCATGTAGTCAACCTTGGTTCTATCGCCGGACATCAAACTTATCCTGGTGGTAATGTTTACTGTGCAACGAAAGCCGCAGTCAAAGCCATTTCTGAAGGCTTAAAACAAGATTTGTTGGGTACTCCGATACGTGTGACTTCTGTTGACCCTGGGATGGTGGAAACTGAATTTAGCGAAGTCCGCTTTCATGGCGATAGGGAACGGGCAAAAAAGGTTTACCAAGGAGTGCAACCACTGACACCAGAGGATGTTGCCGATGTGATATTTTTCTGTACAACGCGATCGCCTCATGTCAATATTAATGAAGTCATCCTCATGCCTGTTGACCAAGCCAGCGCCACTCTAGTTCATCGGCAAACCTAAATCAGTTAACAGTAAACAGTGCTGTGGTAACTGTTTACTGTTAAAACGTTAAGCATTGGTTGACTTCAAAATCAATGTCTAATCCAAATTCAATTAAGGAATAATAAAGTTTTGACGAGCAATATTATCGATAATAGTGCGATGTTCTGCATTGGCCCCATTACGATAGATAGTTGCAAAATCTGCCATGCTAGATTTCATCCCAGCCCGCAAATAAATTCCTGGAACTGCACCCGGATGATTAAACCATAAATTGTCCTGACCATCGGCGCGGGTGTCATGAAAATCCCAGAATGTAGCCGCAGTCCAAGACTCGTTTCTATTAATGGGATTCTGACAAGCAAAAGCTGGATTTTCTACCGCAAAATCAAAGCCACCATCAGGAGATGCACCACGCACAGCTTGTGTCCAGAAAACCATAAAATTGGCGAAGCCTTCCATCATGGCTAAACCAGGTGTATAACAATCGCCTAAAGTATGGCTACCACCAGAACCCGCAGGTCTTTTATTATCCCAATACTCATAATTGATTTGGTGAGCCAATTCATGTTGCATCACCCCGTTACGGCTGGCATGAGAAGGAATTAGCCAAATATTACCACCAGTGTTAGCGCAACTCCAAGGTACTCCACTACCATTACCACAGTCATAAGCCGTATTGGGGAAAATTACCTTGATTGACTCTTTGCGTAGTGGATTAATCCCACCATCCCAATATAGTTTAGACCAAAGATTCATCCCTTCTCGATAAACTTCACCCAAACCCCGGACTGCACCACCAGATGTATCTGCTATCCAGCCACCTTCGTTATGGGTCAAACTTACACTGCTTCTTTCTGGCCCTACCCAGCGATAAGTATTTCCTAAAGAGGTTTGAGGGGTAAAAAAGCGATTAAACGCCACATACTGAAACTTAACTTTACCCGCTTGTTGAGGAAACGAAAGGTTCCAAGAACCATTACTTTCAATCCAATCTTCTCCTACTTTTACCCAATTACCACCCTGTAGCCGCCATGCGCGTACACGCCAGCCAAATGCAGGATGTAACAGATTATCCATTCCCTTCCAAGAAAACACTCCCTTAGCTTGTACAGTCCCAGAAGCTAACAAAGTTTTATTTGATGCCAGAGATTTCAAGATAGGAGTAGGAGATAAAATCGGTTGGCGAATATTAGGTCGGCGAATAGTAGGATTAGTTATGTTAATAGTAGGTCTTTCGGTTTTACCTGAAGAGTCTGTAGGAATTTTCAAGATAGACTCTCGCTGCATATTCAGCAAGTCTTTCATTGCCGGATATCGAATATCTCCTAAAGGTGCGCGAGGAATTGAGCCATCATCTTGATTGACAGAAAATGAGTCTCCCAATACCGAATCTCGGACATCAGGTACTAAAAATAGTTTTTCATAAGTAGATGCTTGATACTTACCTTCTTCTACTAAGAAATAAATATCTACAGTATGACGACCAGCAAGAATACCTTGTTCACTCAGGAGTCTTAATTGAAAGTTAATTTGCCACTTGCCATCTTGAAAAATCCCTCCTGTGTAAGCTATTTCTTTTGATTCACCAGGCTTGAGTATAATTCTGCGTTCCCCTACATTAAATAAATATGACTCTGTTCTCACAGGAGAGAATTCGATGATTAAAGGATATTTCGTGACATTTTCTAATTGAAAAGTTCCTTTAATTTCACGCGCTACACCTTCAGGCGCAACTTCACTTTTACGGGTAATTACACCAAGGGGTTGTTCGGCATTTGCCTTGAATGTAATACCTGCAATTAAGGTAGTAGCAAGAGTTAAAGCACAAGCGATTTTTTTAATTTTCATAATCAATGATTTTCCATTAAATATTTTGGCTAATACTCCGACGCATAGTGCATGAATTAAACTATGTGCCTCAATTAGCTTATTTGTTTGGGATTTTTCTTTTATGCAATATCCTGAGATAAAAATCCTGGAAAATTAAGATTATTTTAAGAGATTTACTGTATAAAAATTTATATAAAATTTTGTATATGTTTGCGTATTTTTACTAAATGAGAATCTTCTACTTAAACTAATCCTTAGTCATAAAACACACTCATATCCAGCATTGATTGCAAGTCATAGTCATTTCAACTATGCTTTATTTAAATAACTTCAACAAACAATCTCAACTATGAACAGTCTTGTAATCGGTGCATTTGTCAGTTTAGGAGTAGGACTTGCCACTTTCCTTGGTGCTTTGCCAGTATTATTACCAATAAAGTTTACGCAGCGATCGCAGGGAATTATGCTAGGGTTTGGTGGTGGAGTGATGTTAGCAGCGACATCATTTTCCTTAATAGTCCCTGGCACTGAAGCCGCAATTACTCAGGGTCAATTTCCCATCAATGCCGCTTTAATTATGGTTGGTGGTGTATTCTTGGGTGGACTATTCCTGCAACTAGCTCATCGGTTTTTACCCCACGAACATTTTTTCAAGGGAAAAGAAAACTGTCGTGGTCAGAAACTCAAGCGCATCTGGTTATTTATCGCCGCTATAACTATTCATAACTTCCCGGAAGGATTAGCGGTTGGTGTTAACTTTGGCAATAATGATATTAATAATGGTATTCCTATTGCTTTAGGAATTGCACTGCAAAATATTCCTGAAGGTTTAGTAGTTGCTTTATCTTTAGTTACAGAGAAATATTCACCTAGTTATGCCATATGGATTTCCCTACTTACGGGTTTAGTGGAACCCATTGGTGCTTTAGTTGGTGTGGCTGTGATAAGTGTAGCGAATTCTATCTTACCGTGGGCAATGGCATTTGCCGCCGGAGCAATGTTGTTTGTAATTAGTGATGAAATTATTCCCGAATCTCATCGCCAAGGTTTAGAAAAGGAAGGCACTATAGGTGTGATGGTTGGCTTTGTAATTATGATGTTTTTAGATATTACTTTGGGATAAGCTATTAGGGAGTGGGAAAGAGATCATATTAACACCTAACCCCTAACCTCTATTTGTTTATTCTATCTGTTCCTTTTTTAATCTAGTCTTTCTTCCCCTCATCCAGCGAATTATATTGTCAGCACCACCATTGAAAAAATGCTCAGTCAATGTGTCTTTACCACCAAAGATAAGAATTGATGAGCCAATTTTGGTGAAAAAGTCATATACAATAAATTGAGCTACTTTACCTTACCAGATTCTAAGTCTATCCAAACAAAAATACAATCTCCAGCAGTATTGTCTTGCAATAAAAAATTGTTTAAAGCCAAGGGATTACCTTTACTCCACGTGTCAATTGTCAAATGAATCAGCTAACCGCAGACAAGGACACTTTGACAGAAAATCAGCTGCTTTATTGTCAGCATCTGGATTATGAATGTGAGTTTGCGTAGGTCGAATAATACCAGCGAACAAATCATCTAAGCCGTAGGGTGTGAAAAATTCCCACTGCTCTTGTGTATTTAATCGCACACCTACAGCAGTAGCTGTGTGTAGCCAATTTTCAATCCCGTCTTCTGTGCTGGTGTAGGGACGGTGGCCAGTGCGCCATCGAGCAAAACTAGCTTGGTTTTTTACATCGAACAGATAATTGGGGAATTGTTCTGTGAG
This sequence comes from Anabaena subtropica FACHB-260, assembly GCF_014697105.1. Taxonomy (GTDB): domain Bacteria; phylum Cyanobacteriota; class Cyanobacteriia; order Cyanobacteriales; family Nostocaceae; genus Trichormus; species Trichormus subtropicus. The sequence goes on from NZ_JACJRF010000014.1 coordinate 50,639, forward strand.
GTAAGCTTGGGCTGCTAATTCTTGAGTTCGGTTTCCGGTTTCATCAAAGAAAGCAATATCAAAATCTTTGATAAATAATCTACAGTTTTCACCAAAGATGGAACACCAAACTGTGTTTCGCACTGCACCCCCTGCTAACCACCAGTTAGGTAAATTCACTTCTGCGATGGCGTTCCGCCCAGCGTAGCTGATTGCAGATAATACTCTACTAACAGGTGTATCAGCCAAAATCATCTGTAAACGAGTCTGATTGTTCATCATTGATAGGAATGGACAAATTTTTGAGCCTAGCAGCCAATACAACTATTCGACAAAACCCAGTGAATTAGAGAGTTTTACACTGGACATTTAGCTACCCATCTATTAACCTAGTGCAAAGGTTGTTAAACAAGCGATCATCTGTGGTTTAATCACTAACTATCGATGACACGATTCTCGATGTGCATTCTCTATATGGGGTTACTTGCGTCTATCAAGCTTAATCTATCACGTGCTTAAAACTGATGATTTGCCAACCTATCACCAAGAAAGCATCAGAGCTATTAATATAGCTAAAATCACTTTTTTTGGGGAGTAACAAGTTTAATCTAGAATTTTTAACAAATTGAATAATTTCTTTGGTTCACTATAGCATTCTTCGCCAATTCTTCAAAACGTTATTGAAAATTGCTGGGTATGTACAACAGAATTAATTTCTCATCAAGAGATTAAGCAAGCGTTAAGAGAGGTCATTGAAACGTTGTCTGTAAATAGTTTCAAGGGAATGTGACAACTCTACAGCCATGAAATATGTGCCGTGGTCAATCTTTATTTAATATAATGTTAAGATTGTATTAACTTAATTTTAACGATATGTAATATCATGGATAGATATTGTAATTAAAATCAATAACTTATTGAACAAGGGGTGTTGTTGCATGATAAATTATCAAAGTTTAAACAACAGTACTAATCAGAATTTGTAATCAATAGCAAGGAAATTGGTAAATGCCTAGACAGAGTGTAAACGTCCAAAAAGACGGACAAAATGCAACAAGTAAGGTGACACAAGATGCTCATAAATTCAGGCTGATTGTCGCAGCAGTGCGGATAAACTTGGTTGAATCAGTCCCATTTTTATTAGCTTGTGCAGTATTTTTAGGTGTTATCAGCTTAAAAAGCCCCTTACTACTTTTTTGCCTAGTACTTGGTAGTTTAATCACCATACTTATTCAACAAATTGGGCAGCAGTTACATTTACCAAAACGGTGGCTAATTTTATGTCAAATATCAGCAGTAGCCATCATTCTTAGTTTATTTTGGTTAGATTATTTTGCCTATCCTGCCCAAGCACAATTTTTTGGTAAGGCAGAAAGTTTTTTCAAAAACACATTAACCCAAGGGACTACAAATAACAGTAATACCCAACCAGCCGTAAGTTTAATTTTTAACGTATTACGAGGAATATTTTTACTGTATATTGCTGTATCTCTAATTGGTGTAATCAATGCAGTCCGTAAAGACGAAGATTGGCAAAGTATCGCCAGAACTCCACTGTTAGTTGTGATTGCTGTCACAGTCGCAGATGTTTTAACAGGATTTGTAATCGGTGATACTAGTAGATAAATAACTCCATTATTTTTACGGATTGGTTATGTCTGAGGAACGGCAACAAGAATTTCGCCCAGTCAATCAAATTTTAGGCTCTCAACCATCATTAGGGCCAATTCCTGCCGATCAAATATTTCCTTGGACAGTAATTTGCCTAACTTCTTACTTTATCATCAATGGAATTTTTGGGGGTGTTTTCCCAGATGATTTTCAAAGATGGCTGTGGACTTTTCTCCTCGCTGGTTGGGGAATGGCTACATGGTGGATATTATCTGGTGGTAGGAGTTGGCGCTTTTTAAGCAAATTTATCGGAGTTCCCACTTGGACAAGAGGCTTTGCTCGTTATCAAAGCTTGTTAGAAGTTAACTATGAAGCAAAAAATCGGAAAACAAAGCATCGGTCTCGCCGGACAAGAAAGTAGGTTAACGCCATTTGAAGATGCGTTACATTTATCAACCATGCTCCGCATCGCGCTGGATGGTCGTGATGTTGGCGCGTATATTCTCACTAAAGGAACTCAAAAGGATAAATTTTGCTTTGTTTTTGGTTTTGAATGTAAAGGCATCCATACCACCTTAAGAAAAGAACAGATAGATACAATTTTCAATAATATTGAATCTGGATTAAAAGACATTCCCGAAGAAGAGAAAATGACACTGCACATGGGGTCCTTTAGTTCAGATAAACAACGACAAGCAGAATTGACAGACTTGATTAAACGCGCCCCATCAAGAGATATTAAGTATTTATTGATGGCAGAGAGAGCGAGAACCCAAGAATTGACGGCTGCTGGTATTCGCAAGCCAAAATTCCTGAAAATCTATGTAACTTATACAATTGAACCAAGTTCCACCAACGCCGATGATTGGATTGAAAAACTGTTAGGAAAAGCAGAAGGCTGGTGGTTAAAGTTCAAAGGTGATATGGCAGAAATTCAAAACCAGCGTATTGAAAGTATTATCACCAAAGCTTACAAACAGGGATTTTGTCGTTGGGAACAACTTTTATCTAACAAAATGGGTTTGGATATTAAACCTTTAAATGCGGCAGAACTTTGGGAAAATGCCTGGAGAAGGTTTAATGATACACAACCAATCGAAATTCCCCAATTAGTAAATCTAGATGAAAATGGACTGTACGAACAAGTTCATTCAGAGTTATCCAGTACACAATTATTGATAGAAAATATCCACAGTACAACGCTGCTGATGGAGTCTGGTGTACCTTGTGCCGATCGCCGTTGGGTCAATGTGAATAATAATTACATTGGGGCGATGACTTTTTTGGAGAAACCAGGGGGCTGGCCGAATAAATTTGCCCAATTGCGTTACCTTTGGGAACTCCTAGCCAGAGAATCGGTAGTAGACACAGAAATTGTCTGTCAACTAACGGCGGCTAACCCCTCTTTGGTGAAAACTACCTTGCAAAGAGTGTTGAAGCAGTCGAATGTGACGGCGATGTTGGCGCAGGAAAAGAGTAAAACCATTGATGTCAACGCTCAATTAAAGTTAAGAAAATCAGTTGCAGCCCAAGAACAATTATTTGAAGGTGCTGTGCCGATTTACACAGGTGTGGCAATCTTCGTCCATCGTCCCACTGTGGAGAAATTGGATGAAGCTACAAGATATATAGAAAACTGCTTTCAACGTCCGGCGCAGGTAGTCAGAGAAACTGAATACGCTTGGAAGCTGTGGTTACAATCTTTACCGATAGTTTGGGAAGGTTTACTAGTCAAACCATTCAATCGCCGCCAGTTATATTTAACTAGTGAAGTGCCAGGTTTAATGCCTTTAGTAATTACCAAAGCAGGTGATAAACACGGCTTTGAATTAATTGCCGAAGAAGGCGGTACACCTGTACAGTTGGATTTATTTAACCAACATAAAAATTTAGCCTTGTTTGCTACCACCCGCGCAGGTAAATCAGTGCTGGTATCAGGGATTTTAACCCAAGCTTTGGCACATGGGATTCCTGTAGTCGCCTTAGACTTTCCCAAACCTGATGGTACATCTACTTTTACTGACTATGCCCACTTTATGGAAGGGAACGGGGCATACTTTGATATTTCTCGACAATCAAATAACTTATTTGAGCAACCAGATTTAAGATCGCTCGATCCTGAACAACAACGCGATCGCTTGCTCGATTATACAGGTTTTCTGGAATCAGCTCTCATGACAATGGTTTTAGGCTCATCCAGTGACAACCAACTACTAGCACAGACAGTCCGTTCCCTCCTCAACTTAGCCTTAACCGCCTTCTTTGCCGATGAAGGTATCCAAGAAAGATATAAAATGGCGATCGCTGGTGGATTTGGTACTCCAGCATGGCAAAAAACTCCTACCCTCAACGACTTTCTCTATTTTTGTTCACCAGAACATCTACAACTAGATGCTGTCAGTGGCCGAGTGGAAGATGCACTCAGTCAAATTCATCTGCGCTTAAGATTTTGGCTTTCCAGTCGTGTAGGACAAGCTATTTCCGCACCTTCCAGCTTCCCTACAGATGCTCAACTATTGGTGTTTGCGCTGCGAAACCTCTCAGATAACGAAGATGCGGCGGTACTTTCTTTGAGTGCTTATTCAGCCGCCTTACGCCGCGCCTTAAGCAGTCCAGCTTCTATATTCTTTATTGACGAAGCACCGATTTTATTTGAATTTGATCAAATATCTGACTTAGTAGGCAGAATGTGTGCGAACGGAGCCAAAGCCGGGATTAGAGTTATCCTATCGGCACAAGACCCCGATACCATCGCCAAATCTAAAGCCTCGTCTAAGATTTTGCAAAACTTAACTACACGCTTAATCGGTCGTATCCAACCAGTAGCTGTAGATAGCTTCGTCAGTATCTTAAAATATCCCAAAGACATTATTGCACGTAACGCTTCCGAAAGCTTTTTCCCTCGCAAAGAAGGAGTTTATAGCCAATGGCTATTAGATGATAACGGCATTCATACCTTCTGTCGTTATTATCCTGGTTACGAACAATTGGCGGTAGTTGCGAACAACCCCAATGAGCAAACTGCACGTCAACAAGCAATGCAACATTACAGCAATAAATATGAAGCAATTTCAGTATTCGCTCGTCAATTACTAGCTAGTTTACGCGGTGGTTAATTGTCAAAAATATGGGTATAGGTAAATGAAAAAAACTATTTTATTAACATTGGGATTTTTGGGATTACTTACTATCCCAGCAACAGCACAACTGGGGAGAGTTTGGACAGAATTTCAATCCTACTCCACAGATTTACAAGACTATTTGCGATATAACTTGAGTGAAACTTTAAAACCACTCGAAACCAGTTCTCAAAACGCACTCAATAGCGCCACAGGGGATTTGAATATACCTAATCCTATTGCGGCTAGTGATCAAGTGCGTAGAGATATCATATTTTTTAACTCCATCCCCGACAAATTTGAAAATAATCAAGCGATACGTTCCAACGTAGTTACTAATGAAATTAATCGTTATCTTACCCGGAGTGCAGTAGAGGGAACGCTGGGGAGAGATGGACAAATAAGAATGAGAACAAAATTGCAGGATACAGAAACAAGTATCACAGAAATTGAAAAATCTTCGGCATTAGCTGATCAAATTCAATCAGGTTTAGCTAGTATAATCCGTGCGGCTGGTACTGCTGTCAATCCAGCGCTCAACGCCACTCAAAGTCAAGCTGACTTACAAGTGCAAAGTATCAAAATTCAAACTGAGCAATCAAAGATTATCAGCGAAAACTTATATCAAACAGTTCTAGCAAATCAATCTCTGCAATATTCTAATTTAAATTTGGCGAATATTTCCCAACAAATGGAAGAAGCCAATAGAGCGCGGCGAGTAGACACATCAGCAGAAGCAGCCAGGCTTTTAAGAACTACGGCTCAAATCGATTTATTTGGTAGAAAAACCGAAAATTAAACCTCTGTTTTTTTGTGTCTTTGTGGTGGAAAATTAACCATAGAAACACAGCGTATGTAACTCTAACAATAGTCAGAAATATGACAACAAAAACACAAGAGAAGTTCAAAAATATACCCTATTCCCTGTAACTTCCTGCTATATGTATGATTAAAATGCAAATTTATCCACTCCTAGCTGATATTGGCATTACAGATACACTCAATAGTGGTACTGCAACAGCTCGCAGTATTGCGGAAGGTTGGGACAATCAGTGGCTAGATTTATTACAAAATGACACGAATAATAACTTATATGGAGCATTAACAAATCTAGGAGTATTTTTTGCTGTTGGTACTTTGTTATTTTTCGTACTCCAGTGGTTCAAAGATATGATTCACAGTGAGTATTCTCGTCCGATATCGGCGCTTGTTTGGCCTTTTATTGTCGTCGTATTATTAAGTAATTCTGGTAATGGTAGCCTTCTTTCTACCTTGACATTGGGTGTGAGGAATTTTATCAATACCGTCAATCAACAAGTAGTTGCTACAGCAGATGCTGACCTAGTTTATCAGCAAGCATTAAATATGAGTATTGCGGAAGAAGTAGCAGGTTCTTTACTTCGTCCTTGTCAATCATTAACTGGTGAACAACAAACTCAATGTTTTACAAAAGCCAGCGAGAAAATTGATAACCTCTGGCGAGACTATAGAGATTTATATGGCAATAGACCTTGGATAGTTAGGCTAGAAACTCAAGTTAATCAGATTAGATTTGGTACAGGCAATATATCAGAAACTACCTTTAGTGCTTTGATAGGTAATACAGTCCAAACTAGTATTAAAAACTTCTTAGTTTCATTGCAATATGCTTTTCAAAATTTGATAGAAGCAACTATGTTGCTGATAGCACTCTTAGGGCCTTTAGCTATTGGTAGTTCATTACTACCCGTGGCTGGTAAACCGATTTTCTTATGGTTGACAGGGTTTTTATCAGCAGGAATTGCCAAACTTTCATTCAATATTATTGCCATTGTAACTGCTGCCGTGATTGTCAACGGCCCAGCGCAAGACCCTAATGCCAATCCTGATTTGATGTGGTTCATGATTTTTTTAGGAGTTTTAGCGCCATTGCTATCTTTAGCGTTGGCAGGATTATCCGCTTTAGCCGTATTTAATGGTATTAGTAATGGGGCGGATATGGTGAGGGATAGAATATAGAATTTGTGTGTGATTCAGAGAAATTAATTCTAGAGGAGGGTAATGGATTTTTGCAGATATAGAATATACTTCCTATATAAATTGGGTGAGGAAAATGGTCAATCTTTTAAAGCAGAAAAAACAAACATTCAGCGTTCTGACGACCTTTGCGATCGCTACCTTTAGTTTACATTTATTAGTATTCGTAATATTCCTAATACAAGGGTTAAATATTCGTCAACTTGGTATCCGTAAACCCCCGAATTTTGTGCAAACAATCGATGGTAAACCTGTAGGTGTGATTGATGATTTAGCCAGGGAACCAGAGATGATTCGACAATTTGTCAGTAAGACGATGATATCCATGTTCAACTGGTCGGGAACTCTCCCACCCCAAAGCATTGAAAACATCGCCAAACCCCAAGCAGACCAAGGAATATTGATTAGAACCCCACAAGGAGGTAGTCAAAGAATCAGCACCAGTAGTTGGGTAGCGAGTTTCGCCTTATCAGAAGATTTTCGCAAAGGTTTTTTAAGTGCGATCGCTGATATGACTCCACCAGAAGTTTTTGCTACCACTCCTACCCAAGCTATGTCAGCACAATTAACTATTAAACGAGTTTATCCACCCGTAGCGATCGCACCAGGTACATGGCGAGTTGGTATGGTAGCTGACCTAATTCAAACCAAAGGTAGTGATGACAGAAAAACGATTACTCCTTTCAATAAAGATTTATTAGTACGTGCAGTAGACTATTTTCCCTATCCCTTAGCTGAAAATAGCACCGACCTACAAAAAGCAATTTATAGTAGTCGCACTGACAAATTAGAAATTTATGAAATCCGTAATTTGTGTTTGTTAGATGACTATAAAAACACAAACGAAAATGCAGCTTATCCCTGCGAAGCCGGAAGTTTTATTAGATAGGCACAGATGTTACAGGTTATCCAATTCCCAAGATTTATTTAATTTTGTATTAAAGACTTCGAGAAAATAAAATATTCAACGGGTAAAAGCAAATATTATCGTTGAATTTTTCCTCCCCTGCTCCCTAGATTTAAGTAAGTCGGTGCAATAAAACCAAACTGTGTAAATGAAAGTAAAGAAGGCTGAAAATCTTTCTCCCCCTGCTCCCTGCTCCCTGCCCCCTGCCTTATCCCAACAATAATTATTTACGCCGACCTACTTATGCAGTTACTTAAACCAGAAACTAAAAAAGCTAGTATTTTACCCTTGTTTGCTGTAGGGACATTTGGGTTACACCTGTTTACCTTATTGTTGCTGATGTTTCACGGGTCGATGTTACAGCTATTAAATCGCCAATTAACTCCCCGCACTTTGGTACAACTAATTGATGGTAATGCTATTACAGTAGACCCCAAACAAAGCTTTGAGCGACATCCAGAAACAGTCCGCCGCTTTGTAGGCGAAACTATGACCCTCATGCTCACTTGGTCACGAAAACAGCCGCCAACAGCTATCTGGGAAGCTAGTTCGCAGTTATTAGTGAATAATTTACAACCAAAATTTTTATCAGAAATTAATCAGTTAAATTCTACTAGCCAATTTGGTAATACTAGTAGAGGGGATGATCATGTATTAATCATCCAAAAAATTTCTCAACCAAGACCAGTTGCTGAGGGTCAGTGGAAAGTAGAAATTTTTGCCAATCAATTAATTTTTAACGGTTCTGACAACTTAGGAAAATCCATTCCCTTTAATAAACAAATTGTGGTTCGCTCCATAGATGAACCAGCTATTTCCCTACCATCTACACCCCAGCCTTGGCATTTAGCCGCTTTCCGTTTGGGGGAAGCTCGATTAGAAATTTACAATATCTGCGACATCGAAGATACCAATTGTGCTGGAACTTCTAACTAGATGAATCAATTCAAAATTCAAAATTCAAAATTAAAGACAGCCACCCACCAGCGACGATGGTTTAACCTCACTTCTTTTTATAAAATGTAATAAATAACACTATTACTCCCCAGAAACTCTAGAATTTTGCATTAATCTCTCACCCAAATTAATACACCATGACTCCTTATTCCATGACCTCCGAAACTCAACCAAAACCACTAACCCATCCAGAACTAGATTCTACCGATTGGGAATCACAGATGGCTAGATTAGTCGGATTGGCAGCAGAACCTACGACTGAAACATCAGAATTGATAGCGCCTAACCAGCCATCCCTAGCACCACCACAAGAAGCTAAAACTGAGCAATCCCTCGCATCTAACCCCTTTGCTAAATTAGCCTTGGTGGGTGCAGCTACTTTAACCTTGGTTTTGGTGGCTGGTGGGTTTTTATCCCAACTAATGAGTGCCAATAATCAGAAGCCAACACAGAATGCTGTCTCTCAGGTAGAATCAGCAGCCTCAAATTTTACTCCGCAGCCAAATCTCGAACAAGAAGTAGAGACCTTAAAAACCAAATTAGCTCTGGCTGAACAAACGCAGGCGGTAAAAGTAGCACAGCAAAATCTCAGAAACGCCGCACGGGTAACTCCTCCCCAAACAAACACTCCAGTTGCACGGGTAGCACCACAAACAGTATCTACATCTGCACCACGGACTGTTATTGTTGAGCGCGTCGCTCAAAATCCCTACCCGCCTGCGCCGCCTATGCCTATGCCTGTAGCATCTGTAACTCCCCAACTACCACCACCACCCCTAGTAGAGCCAAATCCTGCACCAACTCCACCCAACCCCTGGGATGAGTGGACAAGATTAGCCAAGTTAGGTAGTTACGGACAAGCAAATGCTGTAGATCAACCTAGCATGACTGTCTCTAGTCCACCGCCGCTTAATCCCCCACAGCAGCCAAGGGAATTGACCTCATCTCAACCACCGCAAAGGTCAAGTTCTCTGATCAGTCAAGCACAATCTCGCAGCCCAAAATCCTTAAAAGTTGGAACCAGTGCTAAAGCCGTGTTGGCGACTGCTGTCTTTGGAGAATCTACCAGAGGTAGAGGTGGTAATAGCAATGATGACAACAAAGACAATAGAAACTTGTTTGTGGTTCGTTTAAATGAACCACTCAAAGGTGTAGATGGAGCGATCGCCTTACCAGCCAATAGCGAGTTATTAACTGAGGTGCGCTCTGTGTCCGACCAAGGGGTAATGCAGCTCAACATAGTCAAAGCCATTGTTCAAGATAACGGTAATCTTTCAGAAAGAGACATACCCAACAATGCACTAACAATCCGTGGGTCTCAAGGTTCTCCTTTATTAGCACGCCAATACCCAAATCGCGGTTCATCAATCGCTGGCATGGACGCAGGTTTATTTCTTTTAGGTGGCGTGGCAAAAGGCGCAGAACTATTTAACCGTGTAGATTCCCAAGTAAGGTTCGGTGAGGGTGGCACCACAGTTACCAGTAATAACGGCCAGCGCAACATCGCCGCCGGCGTTGTGGAAGGTGGTTTAAACTCCGTCGTTCCCTTGATTTCCCAGCGCAATCAACAAGCGATCGCTCAAATGATGCAACAAACCAATGTTTGGCTCCTCAATGCTGGAACTGAGGTAGAAATCTATGTCAATCAAGCCGTACAACTTTAAGTAATTCCTAATTAGTTTCATGAAGGCTAAAAACAAATTTCCCCGCTTACCTTTAGCCACCTTGATTTTTTCAGGTGCAATTATCTTACTTGCAGGTCGTGCCGCAGCTGAAAATTCTGTTCTCCGTTCTATTTTTTCTTGTCAAGCACAAGGTCTAAGCGGATTAGTGCCAACTGTCAAAGTCTGGTATGAACAAGGGACAAATCTTAGCTTTATTCCCGCAGGTGAAAAAATTAGAAAAGTTTGGTTAAATGACCCTTCCCAGGTAACACTAGACTTTGACGGCCCAATGTGTATGCAGTTTGGTCAAGAAAGCGGTAATAGTGAAGATTGTAAAAACTCAGCCGCCAATGTAATTCAACTGCGACGTATTCCTAAACTTAACATTCCGGGTGTGCGGAGTACTGAGAATACACTGTTAACAGTAATTACTGAAGCTCAAGGTCAAAGCAAACTTTATACCTTTAAAGTTCTTTACGCCGACACTGCGCCAGAATATCACACCCTAGCTATTTTCGCTGATCCCGGTGGTAGTGCATCCTGTGCCAGAGTTTCCAACTAAAGCCCCAATCTTTGCGCTCCTTTGCGTAAACCTCAGCGCTCCTCTGCGTTTAAATTTACCTAAATGTCAATCCCCTGGAGAGAGAAATACGCATCTACCTAAAAACTGTTGTGGAAAGAGACTAAAACAACTATGTTGTTGTGGGGTAAGTAAAAGTATCAGTAACAAAAATGACGCGCTCTCCAAACAACCGTCGTTTCTCTCTCCTACATTTAAGACGCGCCAGTCTAGTTGTAGGAATTATAGCGCTGGGAGGAATTGCCACTGGCACTTGGTGGGCGAGAAACTATGTATATACTGATTTAGCACCCTTAGTTGAAACAAACCTTGAGCAATTGCTCGGACGTTCCATAAAACTAGGGCAAGTTGAACGTTTTACCCTTTCCAGTTTAAGATTTAGCTCGCTATCAATACCAGCAACGCCTACTGATCCCGACTCGGTGACAGCACAAGCCGTAGATGTGCAGTTCTCGCCGTTGCAAATTCTCTTCACTCGGACGCTGGCATTAAATGTCACATTAGTTCAACCCAATGTCTACATTCAACAGGATCAAGATGGTCGTTGGGTGACAGCTGAAGTGAAGACTGAGGAGGGAACAGGATTTATACAAACTCAGTTACGAACACTCGAACTTGTTGATGGGAGTATTGAGTTATTACCAGCCTCCGCCCCAACTAGACCACAAGGCTCGGTAGTATTAGCCCAACTTGGTGGTGTTGCCCGATTTTCACCTGATAATAACAGAATAGGTTATGAAATCAATGGTCAACTCACCAGAGGAGGCGCAGTTAAAATCTCTGGTGAAACACAACTAAAAACACAACAAACTAATCTCCAACTTGCAGCACAAAGTTTACTTGCATCAGATGTTAGTCGTTTAATTGAGTTACCAATTGTCTTACAAGGTGGGCGCGTTGATGCTGATTTAGCAGTGCAGATTCCCACAAATCAATCGGACATATCAATTACGGGTACAGCTATTCCCAATCAAGTTACGGCTAAGGTTCCCAATCTCCCCCAGCCGTTTTTTAATGCCAATGGCAGATTAATATTTCAAGATCAGACAATTGCTTTAGAAAATCTGAGTACTAACTTTGGTCAGGTTCCCTTAGTCGCAAATGGCACAGTTAATACTCAAACAGGTTTTAATCTCGCAGCTCAGGTTAAATCAGTTAGTGCTAAACAACTCTTAGACACATTGAATGTATCTTCACAAATCCCCACAGCTGGAGAAGTAACAGCAGAGATTAAAGTCCAAGGTTCTTTACAGCAACCAGTCCTGACCGGTACAGCCAGCAACATCAAGCCTATTCAAGTTGACCGCGTTCTCTTTACAGGTGTAAAAACAGACTTTCGCTTGAGTGTATCGGAAACTGCAACTCAAATTGCTGTCCCTAACCTGATATTAGTTCCGGCCGCAGGTGGTCAAATTACGGGAAGCGGTCAAGGTCAACTAGGTGGCAATGTAAATTTTAATATTTTAGTTAATGATGTTTCAGGAGATATACTGTCACGTAGTTATGGTATAACTCCCCCTATTAACCTTGGCAATGTTTCAGCTAAGGCACAAATCACTGGCTCTCTGGGACAACAGCCCTTAGCACTGAATATTTCTGGTATTCAAATACAACCACCATCTGGAGGGCAAATTGTGGGGAGTGGTCAAGTCCAACTTGCACCCCAAGGGAATGTATCATTTAATATTCGATCTCAGAATTTACCAGGAGATGCACTGTTAAACACCAACGAAGCCATCAAAGTTGGTAATGTATCGGCAAATACAATAGTTTCTGGCACTCTGGGCAACTTGCGGGCGGTGACACAGGTACAAGCACCAAGTGCTACCTATCCGACCACTGGAGAAATTGTCATTGCTCAACAAGGGAATAATATTGCCTTACCCAGTGCTGTCTTAAATGTGGCAGGTGGTACTGTCAGGGCGAGAGGTCTGGTTGCTCAACAACGCTGGCAAGCTTTTGTCAATGCTGACCAAATTCAACTCGACCGTTTCGAGGAGATACCGCCCCAGTTCCAGGGAGTCCTAAGCAATGCGACATTCAATTTATCGGGTAGCACGGCTAATATTCAACCCTCAACTATCCAAGCTAGCGGACAAGCAAACCTGAGTGTGGCAGGGGGTATAGTGAACCTCAGGAATGTCAACCTAAATGCTGGACGCTGGCAAGCCGTTGCTAATATTTTTCAAATTCAACTCGACCGTTTTGAGGAAATACCGCCCCAGTTCCAGGGAGTCCTAAGCAATGCGACATTCAATTTGTCGGGTAGCACGGATAATATTCAACCCTCAACTATCAAAGCTAGCGGACAAGCAAACCTGAGTGTGGCAGGGGGTACAGTGAACCTCAGGAATGTCAACCTAAATGCTGGACGTTGGCAAGCCGTGGCTAATGCTTCGCAAATTCAACTCGACCGTTTTTCACCCCAACTGCAAGGACGGCTGAATAGTAACATTCAGTTGGCAGGGATAACAGAGTCTTTTCAACTAGCAGATATTCGTGCCACCGGACAAATCAGCGCGCCCCAAGGGTTAGCACAGTTAGCCCAACCAATTACAGCCCAATTTCAGTGGAATGGACAGCAGATTATAGTGCAACGGGCAACAACCCCAGGACTTAGTGCTAGTGGTGCGATCGCTGTACAATTACCAAAGACGGGTACACCCCAAATTGCTGGCTTGAATTTGAATCTGCAAGCGCGGAATTTCGACCTCAGTAATACTGGTTTTCAAACTCCTGGAGATGTCGCAGTTGCCGGATTACTCAATTTTAATGGGCAAGTTACAGGCACTCTCAATACTCCAATAGCTTCTGGCAATATCCAGCTACGGAATTTCAATGTTGGTAACTTGGCATTTGACCCAATCTTAACTGGTAACGTCAATTTTCAAGGCGGACAAGGGGCAAGTCTGCAACTCGCAGGGACGCAAGACAAGATAGCCCTCAACTTGGATGCAAATTATCGCCCAACATCATTTCTAGTCCAGCGTGATGAGGCAGTCACCACAGGTAGAACCGAGGGAGATAACTTATTTATCAACGCTCAACAGTTTCCCATCGCCCTGGTGGGTGGTTTTGTCCCCGACAACCAATTGCGACCTTTAGGCGGGCTATTATCGGGGAATTTAGTTGTTAATCTCAATAATTATGCTGTAGCTGGAGATGTGGCAATTGCTAATCCCCGTATTGCCAGAGTCTCAGCAGATGAATTTCGCGGTAACATTAACTACGCAGATGGCACTGCTAGTTTAAATAATGGTGTATTACGAATAGGTGAAAGTAATATTGCTGTCAGGGGCAATTTGCAAGCCGGCAATGACCCCAGTTTCCAAGTACAAGCTAATTTAAACCAAACTAGAATTGAAAGTCTTTTACAAGCGTTTAATATTTTTGATTTTCAAGACCTTGGTACTGGTTTAGAATCTCCCACGCTGGCGGGAGCAGAAGTACTCAACACTACACCTGTAAGTTTACCTGATGCAGATTTGCAAACCCAGTTGGCGTATTTTGCCAAAATTGCAGCATCAGTAGCACAACAAGAACAAATAGATAGACAACAAGCACCACCTTTACCCACACTAGAAGAATTAACAGGTGCTTTGAGTGGGGCAATTACAGCTAGTGGTTCTTTGCGCACTGGGTTAAATATCGGCTTTAATTTTCAAGGTGCTGATTGGCAATGGGGTGATTACTCGATTAATCAAGTCGTTGCTAGTGGGAATTTTGCCGATGGTGTCGTCACCCTCTCACCCTTACGTATAGGGATAAATCAGGGATTAGTGGCTTTTGCGGGACAGTTGGGAACCGAACAATTATCAGGACAGTTGAGTGTAGAGAGTTTACCTCTGTCACTGTTAGATCCATTTATTGCCAACTATCCTCTAGATATTACTGGACAAGTGAATGCGATCGCTAATTTAACAGGTAGTTTATCAGCACCCACGGTAAACGGAGAAGTCACTTTAGCCAACGCCACTTTAAATCAACAACCTGTGCAAACAGGTCAAGTAAACTTTGACTATAACAATGCTCGTGTGAATTTTAACAGTACCTTACTGTTGACAGGAACACAGCCTATAGAAATTACAGGTAGCATCCCGGCTGAGTTACCTTTTGTCTTGGAGCCACCAGATAATAATCAAATTAGTATTAATGCCAGTGTTAGCAATGAAGGCTTATCATTGTTAAATCTGTTCACCAACAATCAAGTTACATGGGTAGATGGTCAAGGACAGGTAAATCTCAATGTCCTGGGTACTTTCGACCAGCCCATAATTAATGGTAATGCCACAATTAACAATGCGACCATTGGCACTCAAGCTTTGACTGATCCCCTGACAAATGTCACCGGCACACTACAATTTAATGGTGACACCTTAAACGTAGACAGTATTCAGGCCACTTATAATCAAGGGTTAGTAACTGCATCAGGAATCTTGCCGATTTTTGCAGTTGGGGAACCTGTAGCTAATCCTCTGACCGTAGCAATACAGAATCAACTAGATTTCCAAGTTGAGGGACTGTATGCAGGTGATGTCAGTGGTAATGCTGTGATTCGGGGAACAGCACTAAAACCCCGAATTGGTGGCGAGATTACCCTCAGTAATGGTCAAGTAACTATTGGTAATACGGCTACTGCACCAGAGGCTAACAGTAGTGATACAAATATAGAAGTAAATACAAATATTCCCGCAACAACCACAGAGTCCATCGTCACACAGGACGCAACAACTCGACCTAATTTACCCGTAGAATTTACAGATTTACAATTGTCCTTGGGTAATAATGTTCGTGTAACTAGTCAATCCCTACTGGACTTTTTCCCAGGCGCAGAGGTATTTAGTCAGCCCATACTCAGGTTTGATGCTCAAGGCGACCTGACTATCAATGGTACTTTAGCTAACCCGCTCCCTGAAGGAGTCATCCGTTTAACAGGAGGGCGAGTCAGCTTATTTACAACTGAATTTACCTTGGAGCGTGGCTATGAACACACTGCACAGTTTACACCAAATCAAGGATTAGACCCTACTTTAGATGTGCGACTGGTGACACTTGTACCTGAAGCATCGACTAGAACTAATCGCATTTTGGAATCACCTTTTTCTGCGGAAATCAGTGATGCTGCTGTTAACAACTTTGGTACTTTACGTACAGTTCGCGTCCAAGCAAGGGCGACAGGGCCAGCTAGTCAATTAACAGATAATCTGGAACTGACGAGTCAACCTAGCCGTAGTAGAGGCGAAATCGTGGCGTTGCTTGGTGGCTCAATTTTAAGTGACTTTGCTCAAGGAGATGCTACACAAGGGCTGACTAATTTTGCCAGTTCTACTATTTTAGGTGGTCTGCAAGGCACAATTACGGCGGTTGGACAGGCTGTTGGTTTTAGTGAATTCCGCATATTTCCTACCCCTACTACTAATCAGGAATCACGCAGAGCCTCAATTCTTGATTTATCAGCAGAGGGTGTGTTTAACATTAATCGCAATCTATCTGTCTCTTTATCAAGCGCTTTTTTTGCCAATGAACCTTTGCGTTACAACCTGCTATATCGTCTCAACGACGAAATTCTCATGCGTGGCTCAACTAATTTGGGAAATGATAGTCAATTATTATTAGAGTATGAAACTCGATTCTAGGTATAGGAGGGGACAGTTTACAGACTTGAAAGTTTATTTGTATTTAAATTTTGAATTTTGATTAGATGTAGGTTTTTGACAGAAATGCTGAACACGCCGGAAGAAAAATAAATGTTTAATTTTCCTTAAGGTTCAACTCGCTCTGATTGGAAAAACCTACACTTGCAAAGTTCTAGTTATAATCAAAATTCGTCAAAGGTTTTCTTAACAAAAGTACATTTTTTTGTCTATTTTTATGCTTGGCGCTAGTCAAATAGTTATCAGCATAACGAAAAGCAGATTCACCATCATAAGCAGCAATCGCTACAGCTTGAAAAAAGACCTTGGTTGGAACTAGTTGATTAGATAACTTTTGAGTCAAAATCAACAAGTCATGATCTGTTGCAGGTATAGTGGCTTGTTCTGCCCATTCTGAACAATCAAAACTATCTTCAAAATTATCTTCAATTAGTACTTTGGACATTTTCTACCTCCCCAAAAGCATAAGATGCAAAGCCTGCGATTAAATTTAGTTGCTGTTCGCGTGTTTGTAAGTTTTCTGGGAGTTCAGTATAACTACAACCGATTTCTTGCAAAATCTGCAAACAATAAGCACTGATTTCACTGCATGAGGCTTGCTCCCACTCATGAGCTACTTCTTTTGCCATTACCTGATTGACGCGGATCACGTTCGTTACAGGGCTAATCATCAACTCACCCTCATCAATTGCATAATCGAAGTTTTGATCAAAAGTCCAAATTTACGTAACCGTGATTCTGCTGAATTTATGAAGACGGGAACTGAAATCATCAGCGCATTTGCGGAACGATATCTCAAGCAATCACCTAGAGTCGGGCGTAGCTCATCGCGCCTTCATGTGCAATTTAGTAATACATAAAAACCCTTTTTAGAATTATTTCAGGGATTATTACGCAAAGATTTACTACGAAAACCCAAAATTTAAAAGACAAACTTAAATTCTTCAATCCGTACACTATAGAGTTTTTACTAATTAGTAATATCCGGGTATTTTTGCCGTATTTTTACTTAAATTTTCAAAGCTGATTTGGAATAATCAAGGATTTGGTTATCAAAATACGGAAATAAATATTAAAAAATTAGTAATTCATGGCATTCTTATTTTATTTTTACCATTAAATATTCATGTGAAAAGCTACTTTTTTGTCCTTTTGACAATAAAAATAAGACTAATAAACTAATTAACTAGCTATTTCATCCGGTTTCGATCTATCTAAAGAATGATTTTATTGTAAATAAAAATAAACCTCATTTCACTCCACAGGTCGATGTATTGATTTAATTTTTTAGAATATAAATATTATCAGGTGAGCCTTGACTGAAGAATAAAGTATATAAATTGAATATTTGCATATTTTGAGTAAATGCAAGTATATCGAAAAATTCTCCATAAGGGCTTGGAACTTAATAACTTCTAAGATAGAAGCCTATTTATTTAATCTAGTTAAATAAAAATATGTGCTTCTTCCTAAAAGTAAGAATTAAGAGTTGCTAATGTTGTTAATGAGGGTTACAAATGAAGATTTTTAGTGTTGTTTTATCTATGTTACGTCCAGTCCGTTTTTTAATTGTTGCTTTCACCTGTGCTTTACTATTTTTGTCTAGCACAGTTCCTGCTTTTGCCATTAGTAGCTACCAAAGTGAACCGACAGAAGCTACTGATCAACTTCTAGAAACTCAGAAGAAAACCGACGAAGTTGCTAGATCCGCACCTCCTGGACTGAAAGAAGTGCAGAAGAAATCCAATGAAGGACTCAACGAAGTTCAAGGAGCCGCAGACATTAATAAAATGAAGCGTCCTGAAAATTCCCAAGACTCAACCTCAGTAGAAGGTGAAATTCAGAACTTACTGGAAAAAGTTACAGGGAAAAAGTAAGCATAAATAATCTTAAAATATCCCATTACCAGGGGATATGGTTTTGATAATAGGTAATAGGCAATTTGTAAAAGCGCCTATTACCTATTACAAATTACAGCAAGAATTGCATAAATAAAATATAACCTCTATATAAAAGTAATCCTTTAGTTGTAATTATTAATTAAGGGATAATCCTCCTATTGGACGATGTTAATAAGACCAAAATTTTGAGAACTTAATAAATAAGTTCACCTGGAAATGAAAAGCAATGCCTAGAATAAACATTGGTTTAACAGACGAGCAACGTCAAGGTGTAATTAATCTGTTGAATCAAGATTTAGCAGATTCTTATTTACTTTTGGTGAAAACAAAAAAATACCATTGGGATGTTGTCGGGCCACAGTTCCGCAGTCTGCATGAACTGTGGGAAGAACACTACGAGAAATTGACAGTAAATATTGATGCGATCGCTGAACGGATTCGGACTTTAGGCGGTTATCCGATAGGTTCAATGGAAGGATTTCTAAAACTCGCCACCCTCAAGGAACACGCTGGTGATGTTCCCAGTGCTACAGGAATGGTAGCGAACCTGGTTCAAGACCATGAGCAATTGATTCGCAACCTCAGAGGTCATGTAGATCAGAGTAGTGAGGAGTTCAAAGACGAAGGAACTGCTGACTTCCTTACCGGACTCATGGAAGAGCATGAAGAAATAGCTTGGATGCTGCGCTCGTTTATTGAAGGACAACCAATTGAGCCAAACGGTACACAACCAGCAACACAAACTAAAACCCCTGTGGGTGTGTAAGCCTCTTATCTCTGTCCCTTTGTGTCTCTGTGGTTAAAAATTTTTTTCACTACAAAGGCACAAAGAAGTAAAACCTAAAATTAAGGAGTATTTAAGTGCCAGAAGTTTATCAAGCAGAACGTACTATTTCGGCTGTATTTAAAGAGCAGAAACAAGTTGATGATGTGATTCGACGTTTGTTAGATAGAGGTGTACCCAGAGACCATATTTCGGTAATGGGAAGAAACTTCCAATCAGAAACTCGAATTGCCGGTTTTATTACTAAACGAGATGTAATTTGGGGTGGTTTGCGGACAGGAGCAATTTTTGGTTCCTTGTTTGGTTCCTTCCTCAGTTTGCTTACAGGTGTAGGCGTACTGTTTATTCCCTTTGTCGGGCCGATTGTAGCGGCTGGCCCCATTAGTGCTTTATTATTGGGGGCTGCTAGTGGTGCGATCGCCGGTAGTGCTGGCGCTGGTTTAGTTTCAGTTCTCACTACTTTAGGAATGCCAGAAGATAAAGCCACAATATACCAAACCCGCTTACAAGCTGGTGAGTTTTTGCTATTAACTGAAGTCCCAAGCGATCGCAGTGGTGAATTTCAATTGCTGCTGGAAAGTGCTGGCGGCGAAGAAATTAGCACAATTGATAAAACTCTGACTCGTCCTTGTCCTGGCCCTTGTAATAGCCCAGAAGATTTGTCTCCTGAAGTCCGTTCTCATCTTTCTCAAGAAGCCCAAAGCACTTTTATTGAACGCTATAACGGTGTGTTAAACGAGACAAGTGACGAGTTCACGGCTGAACAAGCTGCTTGGGAAGCTATTCATCAAAAATTTGACGAAGATGAAAATGGTGTTTGGTCAAAGGCTAAAGTTAGCGTTTAGCAATGATATTTTCGTTGGTTTTTAACTAAAATCCTAATAAAAATCCCCAACCTCTCGCAGGTGGGGATTTTAACAATCCTTGGGGGAAGTACCTCACTACAGTGAACCTTTCTGAGGGACTTCCAGATAAAGAAATACCCAAAATGTAGGGTGCGTCAGTGCCAAAAAACCTAGCTGTACCAAGAAAATATTCATACTGACGCACCCTACTAACTGTCAATTTGGAATAATTTATTTTTTGGTGTTCCCTGAGACTGTAATACTAACTCGTCTAATTCTTGCTGCATCTTGCTGACAACCAAGTTGTAGCATTCATTGACATATTGGCGATCGCTAGCCGCTTCTCTACCGTAGCGTTCAAATGTAATTGGTGGACAAATTCTTGTATGAATAGAGACAGGAAAGGGAATATTGGGTAGAGGCCCAATACCTAAGCCCCAAGGTAAACCCAGATAAATAGGAAATACTTCGGGATCAATACCTAAAAACCAAGGCATACCCCATTCGTGAAATTGCTGCACAATTTTGTATAAATCAGCCAGGACAATCAAGGTATCGTGTGCGCCACAAGAGATAGCCGGAATAATTGGCACATTTTCCCGTAGTGCTAGCTTGATAAAGCCTTGACGACCTGCAAAATAAATTTTGTTACGTAAATAATAAGGTCGGAAAACATCTTCGGCTCCACCTGGATACACTAGTACACTAGCTCCAGAGCGCAAGGCAGTGTAAGCCATTTTGGGATGAGCTATCACAGCTCCAGCTTTACCTACCAGTTGCGCTAATGACGGGCTAACCTGCCAAACTTTAGGGTGCATCAGACCGTAGGCTGGTCGCTCCACGCCAAATCGGTTGAACCAGTCGTACATCATCATCAACATATCGGGCGCTGACAGCCCACCATTGTGGGAACCGACAATTAAAACTTTCCCCTGTGGTGGGATGTGATGCCAGCCACTAGTTTGCACTCGAAAATAATAATGGTAGAAAAAGCCCAGTAGGGGCATCAGGGATTGGATGAACTTGGGATCTCGCTCATCCAAAGACCAACCAAGCTTTTGGGGATGGGTATGTTGCTTTTGTGACATCCAGGCATATTATCAAACTCAGACTAAACAGAACAAGCGATCGCCAATTCTGCATGACGTACTAAAGTATCTCTATCTAAACTCTGTACAGAATATTGTGGAGTTACTGCCAATAGTTTCTCGATTCTCTCTCTAGCTGCTTCTACCACTGACTCGGACAGGCTACCATTAGTTAAAGAATCAGCAAAGTCTTCAGCAATTTTATATGTACGTTCAATAGACGATGAGTGGATATTGCGCGAAACAATATATAAATCACAGCCAGCGTCAACAGCCCGCGCCACAGTACCACTTTGCGTAAACATATCTGAGACAGCTTTCATATCTAAGTCATCAGACACAACTACTCCCTGAAAACCAAGTTCTTCTCTAAGTATGGTTTTCAAAATAGGGCGGGAAAGGGTAGCTGGTAAATCAGGGTCGATTTTGGGAAATAAGATATGGGCGGTCATGATTAAGGGAATATTTTCCTTAATCAAAGCTTTGAAGGGAATAAGTTCTCGATTTCGTAAGTCTTCTGGAGTTAGGTTGAGTATCGGTAATTCCAGGTGGGAGTCTTTGCTAGTATCTCCATGTCCGGGGAAATGTTTGGCGCATCCGATAATTCCTGCTTCTGTCAGTCCTAAATAATATTCCCGCGCACCACTAGCCGCAGTCTCAGGAGTATTACCAAAAGCGCGAGAACCAATAATCGGATTTTGAGGATTGGAATAAATATCAGCGACAGGCGACCAAGACAAGTTAATTCCCAAAGATTTTAATTCAATTGCCGTGGCTTTGGCTACTTCACGGGCCTGCGATCGCAACAACAATGCCTGAGGAAATCTGGTAATGGGTAAAGGTGTACGGATAACCCGTCCTCCCTCATGGTCTAGGGTAAAAAACATGGAGTCGCGTTCTACATATTCTTGTATCTGGCTATGTAACTGCTGAAAGCTTTCTAGCCAAACCTCATAAGTAACACCATCGAGAAAGTTTTTAGCAAAAAATATTACTCCTATTGGTTTCAATTCACCCAGAGCGCGTTTATCTTCATCACTCAAAGCAGTACCGGAAATACCCAGGATCAAGTGATGTCCAAAGCGTTCTAGCTTCTGCAATGCTGGCATAATGCTTCACCCGTGGTTGTGTAGCTAAAGATGGTAATTAAGAGCATAAAAAATATCCGCCCCTATCCTACACCCTCATTAGTGGTAATTGACATCTATTAATGGTAGGTACGCTCTATACAAACACCTTTAAATGAACATTAAAACTTGGCTGGAAATCCATCAAAAAATTTCCAGCACTTTATTTAAAAAAGCTCTTGAGTAAAGAACTTGTAAATTTACTTTATTAAGAGTAGTGATATTTACTTGATTACTTTATTATTTATGATATTCAATTGCATGAATATACTTATTTTATTGCCATTGCTTCATTAAACAAGGTATAGCGCATAACCACATCCTGCTGTTGTAAGTTCAGGAAATTTATGTATATAAGTTTTTTAAATAGCTACATTGAAAACATTGTTGCTACGTTGTATGATACTTGTTATGAAAATTACAAGGGATTGACGAAAAATCCTCGATGGTTATTAATGCGAAAATTAGGGCGATTTAAAATTGCCAGAATTCTCATTTCGCGTTTAACAAAGCGTTCAATTAAAACTTACTTAACATCAATTAATATCAATAACTCATGCTTGGCAGAAAATGTCAATGTAGACGAAGTTGTGCAGAATCTTCATAGCCAAGGATTACATTTGAGTATTAATCTTACCGAATCTGTTGTTGAAGAAATTATTCGATTCGCTAAGGCCAATGCTTGTTATGGTAATCGCAAAGCAGAGTTTGGTTTTTATTACAAGCAGAAAGAAGCAGCACAAATAAAAGCTGGGCAACAATTTACCATAGCTGACTATTTCAATACGGAAATTCAATGTTCAGCCATTAAAAAATTGCAAAATGATCCAAAATTATTAGCAATAGCAGCCAAGTATTTAAATACTTATCCAGTCCATCAAGGCAATCGGATGTGGTGGAGTTTCCCCGGAAATTTGTCTTACCGAGAACAAATTAAATCTGCTCAATGTTTTCACTACGATTTAGATGATTATAAGTTTCTGAAATTTTTCTTTTATTTAACTGACGTAGATGCTCACAGTGGTCCTCATATTTGCATCCAGAATAGCCATAAGCGAAAAAAACTGTCTCATATTTTGTTACGTAAGAGAGAAACAGATAGAGACATAACTAATTACTATGGTCAGGAATCATTGGTGAAAATTTGTGGTAAAGCTGGCTTTGGATTTGCAGAAGATCCTCTGTGCTTCCATAAAGGTATCCCTCCCACTCACCAAGACCGCCTCATCCTACAAATAGAATTTGCCACCACCGACTATCAAATGCAACATGATATTAGACCAACATCTCAATTAAAATTACTCATTGCTCAATAGTCATTAGTTCCTTGCCCCTGCCTCTTCCCACTCACCTGTATCGAATTTTTTCGAGAAGCGATCGCACAATTACTGCCAAATGTAACGGATTGCAAAGTATAATGAGAACGGCAAAACCATTAAGAAATATTGAAGAACAGTAGGTTTAAATGCGAGTAGCGATCGCTGGCGCTGGTCTAGCAGGACTTTCCTGCGCGAAATATCTCACGGACGCAGGTCACACTCCCATTGTCTTAGAGCGTCGGGACGTATTGGGTGGCCTTGTGGCGGCGTGGAAAGACTCTGACGGCGACTGGTACGAAACCGGGTTACACGCCTTCTTTGGGGCATATCCCAATATGCTGCAATTACTCAAAGAGTTGGGCATTGAAGACCGACTCCAGTGGAAAGAGCATACATTGATTTTTAATCAACCAGATAAGCCCGGAACACTCTCACGTTTTGATGTTCCTGATATTCCATCTCCGTTTAACATCATCGCCTCGATTCTTCGCAACAACGATATGTTGACATGGGAGCAGAAGATTCGGTTCGCCATTGGACTACTTCCAGCCATAGTGCGTGGTCAAAAGTATGTCGAGGAGATGGACAAGTACAGCTTCTCAGAATGGCTGAAAAGGCAAGGTGTTGGTGAGAGGGTAGCCAGCGACGTATTTATCGCTGCTTCTAAAGCTCTCACCTTTATTAACCCGGATGAAGTTTCATCCACAATTTTATTAACAGCCCTAAATCGCTTTCTACAAGAGCGATATGGCTCCAAAATAGCCTTTTTGGATGGTTCTCCCACAGAACGGCTGTGCCAACCCATCGTTGATCACATCACCGAACGGGGTGGAGAAGTCCGGCTCAACGCACCTCTAAAAGAGATTTTGCTCAACCCGGATGGTACAGTAAAAGGGTTCTTGCTGCGCGGGTTAAATGGAGAACCAGATGAAGTGATTACAGCAGACTTTTACGTGTCAGCTATGGCAGTTGATCCATTGAAAGTCATGTTGCCAGAACCTTGGCAGCAAATGGAGTTCTTCCAAATGCTAGAAGGTTTAGAAGGCGTGCCAGTAATCAACCTCCATCTGTGGTTTGATCGGAAATTAACAGATATTGATCACCTGCTATTTTCGCGATCGCCACTCCTCAGCGTTTATGCTGATATGAGCAATACTTGTCGTGAATATGCTAACCCCGACCGCTCAATGCTGGAATTAGTTCTAGCTCCTGCCAAAGATTGGATTAGCAAATCCGACGAAGAAATTGTCTCTGCTACTATGGTCGAATTGGAAAAACTCTTCCCCGGCCACTTTAAAGGAGATAATCCGGCAAAATTGCTGAAATCGCACGTCGTAAAAACGCCGCGTTCAGTTTACACAGCGACCCCTGGTCGGCAACAGTACCGCCCACCCCAAAAAACCCCCATTGCTAATTTCTTTCTAAGTGGGAGTTACACCATGCAACGCTATTTAGGCAGTATGGAAGGGGCCGTACTTTCTGGTAAGCTAACAGCGCAGGCGATTTGTGAATCGCTGCCAGAGGAAAACACCTCAAACCTGCAAACGCTAACCCGACCGCCTGCAACGAATGCTGCAACTGCCTGATTCCCCCCCGCGCATGAAAACGCTGGTCTCTGTAGACGAGTCATATAAACTTTGTCGGCATCTCACAGCCAAGTATGCCAAAACCTTTTACTTGGGTACATTGCTGATGAGTCCGGCAAAGCGCCAAGCTATCTGGGCAATTTATGCCTGGTGTCGCCGTACAGATGAATTAGTGGACGGGCCCGCATCCGCCATTACTACACCAGAAACCCTAGACCTATGGGAGCAGCATCTGGAAGCGATTTTTGCGGGACACCCCAAAGAAAATTACGACGTGGCTTTGGTGGACACACTCCAACGCTTTGATCTAGACATTCAACCTTTTCGGGACATGATTGCTGGACAGCGCATGGATTTGCATCGAAGCCGCTACGAAACCTTTGAGGACTTATACCTCTACTGTTACCGCGTCGCTGGGACTGTAGGGTTGATGTCAACATCTGTGATGGAGGTAGACACCACTACTAACACCGCACCTTGGCATCAAAACCAGCCAGTATATATTCCCACAGAAGAAGCGATCGCTCTAGGTATTGCCAATCAATTAACTAACATTCTGCGGGATGTCGGAGAAGATGCCCGGCGAGGACGAATCTACATCCCCCTAGAAGATTTAGCACGATTTAACTACACTGAGCAAGACTTCTGCAAAGGCGTTGTAGATGAGCGCTGGCGCTCCCTCATGCGCTTTCAAATAGATAGGGCGCGGCAGTTCTACATCAAAGCAGAACATGGCATCACCTACCTAGCCCCCGATGCTCGTTGGCCAGTGTGGGCAGCATCTATGTTGTACGGACAGATTTTAGATGTGATTGAACGCAACGATTACGATGTATTCAGTCAACGCGCTTACGTCCCCCAATGGAAAAAGTTACGCACCCTACCCATAGCTTGGATGCGATCGCAAGTTCTATAAAAATTAGTCAACAGTCAATAGTCAATAGTCCATAGCTACTGACTACTGACTACTGACAAATGACAACTGACTAAAAACTATTTGACATAGACAAAAATAGCTGCTACTATTTATTTTTGTCACCTGGAGAGGTGGCTGAGTGGTCGAAAGCGGCAGATTGCTAATCTGTTGTACGGCAGGCAACTCCGTACCGAGGGTTCGAATCCCTCCCTCTCCGTTTTTACAGCATAGAGCTACACAGAAATTTCTGTGTCAAAGGAAGAAACTCATGTGAGAGTAAATATTTCTACTTCTAAAGGTGAGTGTTATCATTTAACATTTAGAGTCCTGCTAAGATCAAGCTAACCTGAAAATCTAGTTTGAATCTTACTTTCAGGCTCCCGCATCTTTGAGGAGTGAAAGTAATCTATGCAAAGAATTAATGCTGTTCTCAGCTTAACTTTAGTCACCTTCACATCTGGGTTTCTATTAGCAGCCTGTGAAACAAATACCACCCCTAATGGTACAGCTAACAATGGCGCAACTAGCACCCCAGCAACCCAAACCACCACAACCAGTAGTGTTTCAGGTCTGAAAATCGGCTCTCTTCTACCAGCGACAGGAGATTTAGCGTCTATAGGACAGCAAATGGCTACGGCTGTTCCCTTGGTAGTAGAAACCGTCAACGCCTGTGGTGGTGTCAATGGTCAACCTGTTACCTTGGTGGCTGTAGACGACCAAACAGACCCCAGGGCTGGGGCGGCTGGTATGACTAAATTGGCTACTGTAGATAAGGTTGCAGGTGTAGTTGGCTCTTTTGCCAGCAGCGTTTCCACTGCGGCTGTCTCCATTGCTGCCCAGAATAAAGTTATGCTGATTTCCCCTGGTAGTACTAGTCCAGTATTTACCGAAAAAGCGCAAAAGGGCGATTTTAAGGGTTTTTGGGCGCGGACAGTTCCCCCCGATAGCTACCAAGGCCCAGCTTTAGCCGAACTTGCTAATAAAAAAGGCTTCAAGCGAGTTTCTACCATAGTCATTAACAATGACTATGGTGTTGGTTTTGAGAAAGCCTTTGTTCAAGCTTTTGAAAAACTAGGTGGAACTGTAGTCAACAAGACTAATCCTGTACGTTATGACCCAAAAGCTACCACCTTTGAAACTGAAGCTGCTGCTGCCTTTGCTGGTAAGCCAGACGCAGTTCTTGGTGTTTTTTACGTAGAGACTGGTAGTTTGCTGTTAAAGTCAGCTTATGAGCGGGGTTTAGCTCAAGGCGTACAAGTCATGCTGACAGATGGAATGAAGTCTGATGAATTCCCTGGTCAAGTAGGCAAAAGTAGTGATGGTAAATTCATTGCTTCTGGAATCATCGGTACAGTCCCTGGCTCAGATGGTAAAGGATTAGAAGCTTTAACACAACTTTGGCAATCGAAAAAAGGTAGTGCGCCAGGAGAGTTTGCCCCCCAAGCATGGGATGCGAGTGCATTGCTAGTATTAGCAGCGCAAGCCGCCAAACAAAACACTGGTGTGGGTATTGCGAGTAAAATTCGTGAAGTATCTAGTGCGCCTGGTGTAGAAGTAACTGATGTCTGTGAAGGTTTGAAGTTACTCAGAGAAGGACAAGATATTAACTACCAAGGAGCCAGTGGTAACGTAGATATTGATGCTAATGGTGATGTCGTTGGTGTCTACGATGTGTGGACAGTAAGTGACGATGGCAAAATTAAAACTATTGATAAAGTGACACCCAAGTAGTTGGGAGGGAGTAGGGAGTATGGGAGATGAGGGGGAAAGACCAATAATAGTCTCTAGACTCTCAATTTTGGATTTTGGATTTTGATTTAATCCAAAATCCAAAATTCCTAGTCCCCACTCCCCAGTTCAACTAGAAACCAGAGAAGTTGTAGCCGACACCTATCAATAAACCGATATCAGTATCATCGAAAAAGCCTGCATTCACAGCAGCTGTGGCAGTAAATTGAGCGTTTAGGGGTACATCAATACCACCAGATGCTAAAAAGCCTACTTTTGAGTCATCGCCTGTTTTAATAGCTGCACCAATACCTACATAAGGAGCGATCGCTAACGGTTCACTAAAAGCGTCTGCTGCTTGTAAGGTAAAATCGTAGGTGACGGGAATTAAAATTGTGGTGTTACTCCCAAATACTGCTGATGGTCTGACAGAGATAGCATTAGTCAATCCAATTTTGCTAATGGCTGCAAAATTACCATCACCCAAGGATGAATCACTGCCGCTTATACCAATATTACCAGCAACACCGATATAGCTTCTGCCGCCACGGGTAGGTCTACCTACATCAATATCTGCTTGTGCAACTGTAGATGTAGATGGTTGAGCAGTCGGTTCTACATACTCAGGTGCTAGGGTAGCAGATGTAGTTGCTACTGTTCCAGGAACAGGTGTGATTGTGCGATTAGCTGAATCTCCCGTGTTAATGCTGGGAAATTGCTGTACTTCATTTATATTTGATACTGGTGCTTGAGGAGCGATCGCCAACTCTTGGTTTTCCATCTCCAGTTCAGCATTAGTATCAATTGGTGATACTGTTTGAGCATGAGCAGATAAGCCAGTACCTGTAACTGCGAGGGCTGCTAAACTTGGCAACCAAAATATATCTTTACGAAGAAAAATATTATTCACATTCACTCCTAACAAACAAGTCCCACAATAGATAATCCTAGCAATTGCCAGAAATTCCGAGAATTTCTCACAATACAAAAACTTTAACATCAGAAAATCTATTTTTACATCATTACATAGGCATAAGCCGTCTCAGACTTATGCCTGAAAATGTAGAACTTAAAGATTGAATCAAGAGGATATTTATAACAATCCTCGATAACGAATAAAAACCAAAATAACCGCCCATGATCCCAACGCAACTTTGATGGCGACAAGAATATTCAGCAGAGGTATAATTCCCCCACTAAAAAGTGCGCCTAACTCTCCCTGGGGTAATTCAAAGCCGGACAAAGTTATCACTGCTAGGACAATGAAAACTAAAACTGAAATTTTCTCCCAGATGGCGGCGTGCCAACGCTTGTAAATCGCTTCCATCCATTCTGGTGATGAGGTGATTGCCACAAGGCCTATTGCTGTTCCACCGGCCACACCAGCCGCAAAACCACCACCAGGAGTTAAATGTCCACGAATAGCCAACTCGATACTCACCAATGAGGTAATTGTTGCTCCCAAACGCGTCAGCACAATTGATGGTTTATCTGTGAAACGATAGATGGCGCAGGATGGCCTTTCATTAGCCAGTAAGAAATAAGCGCCCATGATGGCGATTGTAAATACTATTACCTCGAAGATAGTGTCATACAACCGATTTCTGAGAATAATGACTGTCACGGCATTGGGTATACCACCATCTTTAACTATCGATTCCACAATAGAGAAATCCAGCAACTTTGGTGCGGAATTCGGCAGAACGAGCATCTTTATATACAGTGCTATCCCGGCGGCAATGTAAATCCATTTCATTTATGCTCCTCCCCTGACTCTAGTGTATTTACGTAGGTGAGGACTGCTACTGGTGATGCAAGTTCGCTTTGCATGATTTCATAGATGCGTTTCACCCTGATGGCTGTCTGGTAAGAGAGGTCTTCAGACGCGTTGTCCTGTTCCAATCTGCTACAGGTTGCATGGACTTCTTTGTCTATGAGCGCCCGTTCTAAAGCTTGGTTATTAGGGTAGGGAACTAGTTCTAGACGCATATAGCGTTTGCCAAAAATTTTACGTAACTCTTCCATTAGTTGCCCAAAACTGCCTTCGCTCTCACTTACTGGGTCTTCGATGATACCAAGGCGCATAACTAGGGATGAACGAACGGCGATCGCATACAAAGTTATTGCCAACATCGTACCCACTAATGCTTCTGTCAAAGCCACATCCGCCGCACCCAAAAGCGTATAGGCTAAGGCCGAAACGGCTCCCAGGATTCCCCTAATTACCAAGGCATGATATGGGTTAACTTGTACTATTAGTAAACAAGCAGACAACGGTAGTAAAGCGATAATGACATAGATGAAGAGATCGTATTTAGTCATCTTTACCCCCATTACTAGAACAGTATGCTAATACATACCCCAGCATTGTGTTCCACATCGCCAAGCAAATGATACCCAGAATGAGCAACGGCCATTCTCTGGTTCTTTGCAAGAGCAACCCAAAGACGATACTAATTGAGCCAAGGGTATCCGACACTGAGAGGGTATGCAGCTTGAATAATAGCGATCGCTTGCCCAATAGGAAAGATGTCCCCCAAAACCAGAAGACAATGCCTATAACTATGCAGGTATAACTTAAGACATCTATCATACATCACTCATCCGTTTCAGCACATTTGCCAACAGCATTAATCCAGCATTACCTACACTGAGGATCATGACCCCAACAATGCCGATCATCCAATCATCACGTAATACTGATGCCACCAAGATGAGAACGGCCGACTTGGAGCAAATGCTGGCCAATGCCAACATTTTTTGCCAAATATGCTCATTTTTACAAGCCTCATAGATAGGTATGAGCAAAGCCACAATCATTGCTATCAATAACAGGCTCATGGCTTTTTCCTCCGTTGAATCCGGTGTACTTCATACCAGCCATCTTCGTGGTATTTCACAACAATGGTTTTTGGTGTAAATGTAATGATGAATATATCGAGGAATATGAGTCCGGGTGTCCGTCTGGCGGGGACACGTTCCATAACTATCACCTCTTCATCATGGGGAGTAAAGATGATTTCCAATGCTTCTTTATAAGCGAT
Source organism: Anabaena subtropica FACHB-260 (assembly GCF_014697105.1). Classification (GTDB taxonomy): domain Bacteria; phylum Cyanobacteriota; class Cyanobacteriia; order Cyanobacteriales; family Nostocaceae; genus Trichormus; species Trichormus subtropicus. Next base: position 81,464 of record NZ_JACJRF010000014.1, read on the forward strand.
GGGAAATGCCATGATGCTTTGCCACAAAGCCCGTAACCAATCCTTTAATTTTTCCTGGGTTTTGTCGTTATGCGGCAATAAGAGCGCAATACTCACACCGATGATGATATTTGCCACACTCAGATTGGCGGTGAGCAGGAACCAGATAGCCAATCGCAATAAAACATTTAGATATCCAGTCATGCTAATACCATCCAGAAGAGTAGAACTAACATCAGACTCATAAAACCGACCAGATGCTCAAATTGCTCTAGTACGCGGGGGAGTTTAATAGCCAATCTTTGAACAATAAACAAATACACTAGCCAGCCAATGCCGATAATTGCTAGTGCTTTGATGATGTTGGCAACTGTATAAGCGTCGTAATAAACGATATTAGCGACAACCAACGCACCGATCAGGAGTATCACTCCAGGCCAGAAACCTGGTTTTACCTCACTTGTTCCCCCATGTGGCAGAAATATGAATTTGGCAAACGTTATCGCTGTTCCCAAAGCCGCAACGTTCATCACGATAACTTGCCAGGGTAACAGATTATTCATTGTTAATAACTTCGCCCCAAAGCCTGATAACAAAGGGAAGCCGGATATGGAGAAACTGGCTATGACTAAGGCAATCCAGACTGAGGTATTGATTGGTTTCTGTTGTAGTTGATTAATGTTTCGACTCGGTAAGTTACCAGCTATCAAGAACAGAACGGACTTTACCAAGCCGTGAGTTAGGGCATAAAAACCGCCCACGCTAGGTGCGGCCATGATCCAGCCTAGCTGGGAAATAGTACTCCATGCCAGGATTCGCTTGGTATCTTTTTCAAATATGGCGTAGGAAACTCCCAAAAGTGCTGTCCCTACACCAAAGATCCTGACGATGGGGTCAACCTCATCTAAAATCAGCGCACAACGTACCAGAGGATAGACTCCGGCTTTGACAACAACCCCTGAAAGCAATGCGGAAACTGGTGTTTCTGATTCGGAATGGGTTAAGGGTAGCCACAATCCTGATACAAATACCCCACCTTTTACCAGTAGCCCCAAAAATATCAGTGCTAACGCCTCCGGTGGTGCGCCGCGTAAGGAGGAAAAAGCAAACGAGTGATTGGTTTGATAAGCCAGCACCGCCCCTACCAGATAGAACAACATGGCTATGTTGCTGATGAAGAGATAGCGCAAGCCCACCCAAATTGATCTGTCCGTCCTGGGATAGGCAATCAAGAGAAACGCCGCAATCCCGCTTACCTCTAACGCCACGTATAAACTGATAAAGTCCGTGCAGGCAAAAGCGGCATTAACGCTGCCATGTAACATCATGGTTTGAGCGTAAAAAAAAGCCGTCTTATCACTGTGCCAACAGTAGAGGATAACGGCGCTCGTTACCAAGGCGTTTGTCAGGATAAAGTAGCCGGTTAATTCGTCCAGTGTGAGGGTTACACCAAAGTTATCCAGTAGTTTTAGTTCTAGGGGCGACTGAGCCACAAATAAGTGCGCTGCATATCCGGCCGAAGCAAGAGCCGCACCCAGGGCTAGGTATTTGTCAAGTTTGGGAACAAGATAAATGATGAAACCCAGTAAAAATGGTAGTGCAATCCAGGCGAGGGTAATAGTAGTCATGGCGTATTGTTCTTCTCGATATCACTGCTTTCCAATGTGGGGTTATCTCGTGCCAACTTCATGACCCCGACTAACATTAAGGCCTGAATAGAAAAGCCGATGACAATCGCCGTCAATATAACCGCCTGGGGAACCGGATCGGCGTAAGCACCCTTTTTAATGTCGGATAAAATTGGTGTGAACAAGCCTTCTCTTGATGCAATCAGTACGTAATAGGCAATCACCCCCGTACTCATGATATCCATCGAAATGATCTTCATCATAATGTTCTTTTTGAGGATGATGCCGAAAAATCCGCACAAGATTGTGGCAAATATGCTTGCTTCTAACACGGGAATTGTTTGTTTGGGTAAGGGTTAACCGTAACTATTTGCAAGAAAATAAACTATTTAAATAACTTGTCACTACAATCAGGTTATTAAATCTAGTTAAAACTTTGACCTGAATTAATTGCCTTAACTTTTCGTTAGTAGAAAGGTAGTTTATCTATTTAGTTCGCATTAAGGAAATTTGCAGAATATTTTTGACACGCCCATGACCTTTACTGTTTTTCTATGAGTTTATCTATGAAACCATAAGTTTCTTCTATTAAGAATAGGTTGTTTGCGTTACCCAAAGCAAGAAATTGGTATAGGTAGTTTTTATGAACTGCATACACCAATACAATGATGATTTCCTTATAAACTGCTAATGGCTTGAGTAACTAGCCGAGATACAAAGGGCAGAATATCCTGACTCTTGGCATGGGCTTTACCTTCAGTAAATACAATTAACAAATAAGGACGCTGATTAGGTAACTCAATATAGGCTGCATCATGACGGACTTGACTTGTCCAGCCTGCTTTTGACCAAATTTGGGCATCTTGAGGTAAACCACCACCCAAAAAACCTGTTATTTGGTCTTCTTCCACATCCTGGGGTAAATCATCAGGGTGGAGACTGCGTTTGAGCAAAGCCATCATTGCTTGCGATCGCCCACTGGAAACAGCCACCCCACCAACGATACTATGTAGCAAACGAGCGATCGCATTGGTCGTCAGCATATTGCGATTCTCAAACATCTCTCCACAAAACGCCCGTTCCCGTCCATAGGGGCCATCACCCCAAGTTTTTTGGCAGACGTTAATTGTTTGCATATCTTCCCAGCCCAAAGACTGGTAATAGCGGTTAACAATATGACGTTGATATTTCCAAGTGTCATAAGGCCCCACTGGTAATTCTGGCCCTGAGGTTGTACCAGTCAAAATATCTACCACTAAGCTGGTAGCATCATTGCTAGAATCAACAATCATATCGCGCAAAGCACGCTCTAACTCCTTAGAAGTTTGAGTCATGCCTTTCTCTAGCCACTCGTTGGCTGCTACCAAGTAAAACAGTTTAACTACACTCGCCGGATAAATTCGTTCCACCCCACGATAACTAAAACCCCGGACTGGATGGTTCCAAAAAGCATCAGGAGTTAAAGCACCACCAGTATTTACTGGTACTGGCGGATCGTAAACAATCCAAGTCAGGGCAATTTGGTTACGGGCTATGGTCGGAAATGCTGTCCAAGTAGCTTCTAAAATGCCATTACCAAGATTTTCGAGTTGTTCGTCTTTTTGAAAAAAAACCATTGCAGAATGCTCTCTAATTTAGAATCACAAATCCAAAATCCCAAGTTGGGAGAATACCAATGTCTGGGGGATCTGAACTTATATGATTCTCCTGAATGCACCAGTTTGGCAACTCAGGCCGCAGTCGGGCGACATTTGCGGATAACATCAAATCATCAAAGTTCAGCAGTTCAAGTGTATTTATCTGAGGATGACTACCCAGGGTGGCTATCCCTTAGCGACTTGGGTATATTACAACCTGCTACTGTACTTTATCAGGCTAAGTCATTTTCGGAATCGGAAATTAAAAAACTGCTACCAGAGGTGATTGCTTTTACACAAAAAGCTATGGAACAGTCGAATTATTACCTTTGGGGGGGTACAGTCGGGCCAAATTATGATTGTTCTGGTTTGATGCAGGCGGCGTTTGTATCGGTGGGGATTTGGCTACCCAGAGATGCTTATCAACAAGAAGCTTTTACGCAAGCAATTACGCTTGAGGAGTTAGCGCCAGGAGATTTAGTATTTTTTGGCACTCCCCAAAAAGCTACCCATGTAGCGCTTTATTTGGGAGATGGTCATTACATCCATAGTTCTGGCACAGATCAAGGACGCAATGGTATTGGAATTGACATCCTCTCGGAACAGGGAGATGTAGTCAGTCGGTCATATTATCAGCAACTACGAGGCGCTGGCAGAGTTGTCAAAAGTTATGAACCACAAGGGCATTAAGGAAGCAGAGGAATATGAGAAATGAACTGATTTCGTCCAGGGTGACTCCAGAAAATGAAGGCATTTCGCCCATGATTCCTGATGTTTCCGTGGTAGTGCCAGTACATGATGAAGTGGAAAGTTTGCCTTTGTTATTGGAGGCGATCGCATCTACTTTATCTGCTGGTGAGTTGAGTTACGAAATTATTTGTGTCGATGATGGCTCAACTGACGGTTCAGATAAATTTCTCAAAGAACAAGCACAAATCCGTTCTGATTTAAAAGCGGTGATTTTGCGACGTAACTATGGTCAAACTGCGGCGATGTCAGCCGGATTTAACTATGCTTTAGGGAAAGCGATCGTCACCTTAGATGCTGATTTGCAAAATGATCCAGAAGATATCCCCATCCTCTTGGCAAAGTTAGATGAAGGCTACGACTTAGTTAGTGGTTGGCGACACAAACGCCAGGATGCAGCCGTCTCGCGGTTACTTCCTTCTAAAATTGCCAACTGGTTGATTGGCAAAATCACGGGAGTAAAATTGCATGATTATGGCTGTTCTCTCAAAGCCTATCGTTCAGAAGTGGTGGCAGATATGAACCTCTATGGTGAACTACACCGCTTTTTGCCAGCTTTAGCTTACATCGAAGGAGCCAGAATTACGGAAATTCCTGTACGACACCATGCCCGACGCTTTGGGCGGAGTAAATACGGTATATGGCGGACATTCCGTGTTCTGATGGATTTATTAACTATCTCTTTTATGAAAAAATTCCTCACGCGCCCAATGCACGTTTTTGGGCTGTTGGGTCTGATTTCTATGGTTGTGGGAACAGCTATAGGAATTTACTTAACTTTTGTCAAATTAGTTTTAGGTGAAATGATTGGTAATCGCCCATTGCTGATTTTGGGTGTACTGCTGCTAGTAACGGGAGTACAGCTATTCTGCTTTGGTCTTCTGGCAGAGTTACTTATGCGTACATACCACGAATCCCAAGGTCGCCCCATCTATCGAGTAAGAGAAGTAGTAGCAAAAAAAGCTAACTAAGGTAAAAATATTAATCAAACACATTTAGCATTAAATTGCATCTGCCTTGAAAGCTTTTAATACCTTTGACGCAAGTCTGCGGCTTAACCTGCTGATTCTATTTACGGCAGGTTTATTGTTCTGGTCGAGTACTGCTACCTTTTTGCCTACCCTACCCCTATATATTGAGGATGTGGGAGGCAGCAAGCAAGAAATTGGGATTGTCATGGGTGGTTTCGCTATTGGGTTGTTATTATTTCGCCCCATGCTAGGACGACTTGCAGATCAACACGGTCGGAAATTACTTTTGTTAATTGGTACGATGGTGGCGACAACCGCCCCCTTTGGTTATTTGGCATTTAAAGCAATTCCATTATTAATGCTGGTGCGGATATTTCATGGCATTAGTATTGCTGCTTTTACTACTGGCTACAGTGCTTTAGTGGCAGATTTATCTCCGGTTGCTACTCGTGGCGAAATTATCAGTTATATGAGTCTAACGGCTCCTCTTGGCTTGGCAATGGGGCCAGCCTTGGGGGGATATTTACAAGATGCGACTGGTTATCCTTTTTTATTTTTGTTAACGGCTGAATTAGCTTTTATCGGATTATTGGGTGCGTTGCAAGTCAATAATCCTCCAGTCAAAAAAGAGCGAACACGCACAAAGGATAGTAATTTCTGGCAGATTTTGACTAGTCCACGAGTAAGAGTACCAACTTTGGTGATGTTGCTAATTGGTGTAGGGGTTGGTGCTGTACATACCTTTGTACCACTGTTTATTAAATCAACAGGGGTGGAATTTAATGCCGGGTTGTTTTATACCATCGCCGCCATTGCTAGTTTTAGTTTACGGATATTTGCCGGCAAAGCGAGCGATCGCTTTGGTCGGGGTTTGTTCATTACTTTTGGTATAGTCGCCTATTTGTTGGCATCTCTACTCCTATGGCAAGCCAACAGTACCAATGCTTTCATCCTGGCGGCGCTGGCTGAAGGCTGTGGTGGTGGCACAATGATTTCGATGATTACAACCATGATGGCAGACCGTTCGCTACCGCAAGAACGGGGACAGATTTTCGCTATTTGTATCGCGGGATTTGATTTAGGGATTGCGATCGCTGCTCCCTTTTTAGGTTTGGTAGCTGAACAAACAGGCTATCGCAGTATGTTTGCTTACACTACTGGTTTAACGTTATTAGCACTGCTGATTTTCTTGACTCTATCCAGCAAAAACTTAACCTATTCCCTACGGTTTGCTTTGGGTCGCGGTCAAGATGTCTACTCTTTAGATAACATTAACTAGGAAAGTAAAAAGATATGGGCAAAATCAATTTGCCTTTTACCTTTTTACTTTCACCTTTCAAACGGGCGAGGAGGGATTCGAACCCCCGACACCGTGGTCCGTAGCCACGTGCTCTAGTCCACTGAGCTACACGCCCTTACAAGAAATATATACTAGCACCTTCATTCATAATTATGCAAGACCCTTTTCCCAAAAATTCTGCCAACCTCACTCATCTAGATGGCCAGGGACAGGCGCAGATGGTAGATGTGTCTGATAAAGTGCCTACTGTTCGGCAAGCAGTGGCTGCGGCTCAAGTGCGGATGCTACCAGCGACTTTAGCTGCTATCCAAGCTGGGAACACACCCAAAGGCGATGTTTTAGCCACAGCCAGATTAGCGGGGATTATGGCGGCTAAACAAACATCCAATTTAATTCCCCTGTGTCATCCTCTGCCATTACAAAAAGTTGCTGTCGAGATTACACCAGATTCTCAACTTCCTGGTTATCAAATACAAGCCACAGTCAAAACTAAAGCCGAAACTGGTGTGGAAATGGAAGCTTTAACTGCCGTGTCTGTTGCTGCTTTAACTTTGTATGATATGGCAAAAGCTCTAGAAAAATCGATGCAAATTGAATCAATTAGATTAGTTAGTAAAACTGGTGGAAAATCAGGAGATTACTTTCCACCAGCACCATAAATTACTCTATTTTACCTATAGCTTTGTTCAGGTCTGTGGGGTTGTCATATTCCTCATCTTCTGGCAATTGCTCTAATAAGGAAATTACCTTCTGATCGGCTCCCTGCTGTTGAGCGTGTTGAATTAACTCTTGTTTACTAGCAGGATAGTCAACACCTTTTAAGTGTTTTTGGATTTGTACTGGGTTTGCTTTAGCCATCTTCATCCACCTCTAAAGATTATCATCATCTTCACCAGTGAATTTATTAGCTCCCTCTATCAAAAAGTAGAATCATATTTTATCTATAAAATTTTAAATGTCACTCAATTGTTCTTTCACTTGCCAAGGTATACCTTTACGTAACGAAAAACAAGAAATTGTGGGAGTCCTAAGTATCTCGTCACAACGTATTTATAGAGAAAAGCAAAGATTTTGTGGCTAACACCTTAGTATAATCAGGGTGTGTTGAAATTTGTAACAAATATTTATGCCTCCTCGTTGGCCCCGCAAACCCGATCGCAAAGACCCAGAATTCCGCAAGTTAGATGACCGGATGAATTTTGCCGTCCATGTAGCTGTTACTGCGACGATTAACTCCGGCTTATGGTTTTTCCATAATCTCACACTAGCTACATGGGAATGGCTACCGTTGTTAACGGCTGTTTGGGTAATAGTATTGTTAGTGCATCTAATTTACATTGTGGCGATCGCTAACTATTCACCTACACCACCTAAATCCACCTGAAGATGGACTCCTAAAGCTGGGGCAATTGTAACCTGTGGTTGTACAGTCAGCCGTCTAATTGCGCGATAATGTTGAGTAGTTGTCATCAACTGCTGATACAAATAACTGATGATCAAGAGGCTAGGGGCTAGAGACTAGAGTTTAGGGGATAGAAAACTCAAAACTCACACTAACCTAACAGCACTCTGGAATCAGTGCTTTTCCTATGGGGTGATTTTTATGGCTAAGACTAACACTACAGAATTACTAGAAGCCCTAGCATCTGAGATTGGCGAAAATGTTTATATAGATATTGCTAAATGGCATCTATATCTATCTGATGCTAAATTACATACCGTTGTTGCTGAACAGTTATATCCCTTAATTACTTCTAATGCAGTCGATGAAGACCGAGTTATAAAAGTCCTAGAATCAATTACTGTAAAAATTGGCGGTGGTAGACGAGAACTGCCTTTAATAGATTTATTACCATTGCAATGTCAGGTCAATTTGGTTGATATTTTAGAGAAATATCAAGGCGAAATATAATTTTTTAATCAGATTATTGCAGCATTTCATTTTTTCCACCCCTTGCTTGAGGAGGTGAATTATATGGTATTGCATGAGTTTCATAATGAATATACCCTGGCAGAAACAGCAGATAAATTGGGTAAAAAAGCTTTGCAACTAAATCTGATACACAGCTTTGTTGTGCGTTATTTTGCTGATAACAGGCAATATTACATTCCTAATGAAATAGAATCTGAAGCCCTAACACCAGAAGAAGCGTATATGCTTTTTAGGCAATTAATCGAAAAATCTGGTCATGAAAGTTTTCCCAAGTTAGATAGTTAATAGTGAGGATAATTGTATGTTTTTACAAATCAAAGATACTAGCGATTTAGTGAAAATTATTGATATTCAGGAGTTGATTGACCCCAATATTGATATTGTTCATGGCAAAGATCAAGAAGGTCAAGAAGAACAAGATACCGATTCTTTCTTGAAAGAAAATCTCGTTTTCCCTTCTGGCGAAAATCTTCCCCGTTGTTGGCTAGATGCAAATTACAGGAAAGCTACAGCTAATTAGTCATTTAAAAACCCATTTCCTTGCAGGGAATGGGTTTTTATTTTAAAGATTTTGTATGAGAAATAATACTTTTAAAATATCCAGTAAATTTAAAACAGAAATTAATTACTTATCCGTAATCAACTTTAAACCTAAAAATAAAGCTGCAATAGTTCCCGCCACTGAAATCTCACCTTGAATAATTTTCTCCAACACTGACTCTACAGGAATGAAAACTACTTCAATTTCTTCTGTAATATCTAAATTTTGTTCTCCAACTTTAACAACATCTTCTGCTAAAAATAAGTGAATTTGATTAGTATCTTTACTGGGATTATCATATAGTATGGAAATTTTTGTCAAATTTTTAGCTACATAACCAGTTTCTTCTTGTAATTCTCTCAAACCTGCATCTTCTGCACTTTCTTGTGTTGGATCAAATCTCCCTGCTGGTAGTTCTAGAAAAAAGTTTCCTACCCCATGTCTGTATTGACGCACAAATATAAGTTCTCTATTAGCAGTAATTGGCACAACCAGAACAATATCAGGTCTAATATTTAAAAAATAGTCATCTATTATCGTACCGCTTGGTAATTTAACCTCATCTTGTCTGACTTGACACCAAGGATGATCCAAGACCATCTTTGAGTTTAATATTTGCCATTTTTGTAATTTACTCATAAATTCATTTCTTTAAGGCTTATTACTTAAAATTTTAGCTATTCAGGATGAATGTAAAAAAGTATAACAGATACCTCAAATAAGCTAGACTTTGTATTTACACTGTTTTTGCTCTCAGCAAAGATTGAGCATTCTTATGCAAGTAGAAGTCATTTTGTTTACGGTCAATAAAAGATTTCCCTTGACCATTAGTCGCGGCACTACAGCACAAACAACAAATGTCTGGGTGAAGATTGTACATGATGACATTGAGGGTTGGGGTGAGGCTTCACCGTTTGGTGTGGGAAATCATAGACAATCAACTGATACAATTAAAGACTTCTTGCAGCAACTTGTGCCATTTTTACAACCATTCAGCCCGTTGCAGCGTCAAGAAATTGAGCAAGTATTCATAAAATATCAGGTTCCTTCAGCAGTGAGAGCAGCCTTAGATATGGCTATGCACGACTGGCTGGGAAAACTTGTAGGCTTACCTTTGTGGCAAATCTGGGGACTTGATCGCCATGCTATAGTACCAACTTCCGTCACAATTGGGATAAATACACCCCAAGGAGCAAAAATACGCACAAGAGACTGGTTAGAATTTACCGATGTGAGCTTGTTGAAAGTGAAGTTAGGTAGTCCTGATGGCATAGAAGCAGACAAGCAAATGCTTTTAGCCGTGCAGCAAGAAGCACCAGCACAAGAAATTTTTGTGGATGCAAACGGGGGTTGGTATTTGGATGATGCTGTGCAGATGTGCAGTTGGCTGGCTGATTTGGGGATAAAATATGTTGAACAGCCGCTAGTTAGGGGAAAAGAAGCGGATTTAGTTAAACTCAAGGAAAAATCGCCCCTACCGATTTTTGTCGATGAAAGTTGCTTTAATAGTGCTGATATTCCCCGTTTAGCTAATTATGTCGATGGCATCAATATTAAATTGATGAAATCTGGGGGCTTAACTGAGGCGCTACGGATGGTACACACAGCACGGGCTTGTGGGTTGCAAGTCATGTTCGGCTGCTATTCTGACAGTACATTATCGAATACGGCTGCGGCACAACTAGCGCCACTAGCTGATTACTTAGATTTAGACAGTCACCTCAATTTAAGCGATGACCCCTTTACAGGTGCATTGCTAGAAGAGGGACGAGTATTACCAAACGATTTACCAGGCTTGGGGGTCAAATATAGTGCGTCTGCCGCTTAATCAACGAGTAGCAATTCTACTACATGAAGGAACTAATGGATCTGTTGGTAAAACAGGGTTAGCACTTTTACGCTACAGTGAAGCCCCTATTGTTGCAGTGATTGACCGCGAATGTGCGGGCAAGTCTTTGAAAGAAATTACAGGTATTAAACGTGATGTACCGATTGTAGATTCGGTAGCATCTGCCTTGAAGTACCAGCCCCAAGTTTTGGTAATTGGTATTGCCCCTAAAGGTGGTGGTGTACCAGATGATTATTGGATAGAACTGAAAACTGCTTTAGAAGCTGGAATGTCTTTGGTGAATGGTTTACACACACCCTTAGCCAGTATTCCCGATTTAAATGAACTCCTCCAACCAGGACAATTGATTTGGGATGTCCGCAAAGAACCAGCTAATTTAGATGTGGCTAGTGGTGCAGCACGGACTTTACCCTGTCGGCGGGTATTGACGGTGGGAACAGACATGGCTATTGGGAAAATGTCCACCAGTCTAGAACTACATTGGGCGGCAAAATTGCGGGGTTGGCGTTCTAAGTTTTTGGCTACCGGTCAAACTGGTGTGATGTTGGAAGGGGACGGTGTCGCCTTGGATGCGGTGCGGGTAGATTTTGCGGCTGGTGCTGTGGAACAGGTGGTGATGCGCTACGGTAAAAATTATGACATCCTGCACATTGAAGGGCAAGGTTCCTTACTACATCCTGGTTCTACTGCTACCTTACCTCTGATGCGTGGTTCCCAACCTACTCAACTGGTTTTAGTACACCGCGCCGGACAGACTCATAATCGCAATAATCCCCACGTCCCGATTCCACCGTTACCGGAAGTAATTCGGCTGTATGAAACTGTAGCTAGTGCTGGTGGGGCGTTTGGGACTGTACCTGTGGTGGGTATAGCTTTGAATACTGCCCATTTAGATGAGTATGCAGCTAAAGAGGCGATCGCTCAAACAATAGCAGAAACCGGTTTACCTTGCACCGATGTCGTCCGCTTTGGTGCTGATGTTTTATTAGATGCAGTTATGCAGAATTAAAATATATAGATAGGGTGTAACTCAATAATCGAGTGCGATGACTAGGCGAGAAGATAATTCTTGGACAAACCGTGTTACTGGTGTCTGGAAAAAGGCAGCAGATAGCTTAGTGCAGATATTACCAGTGGAACAAGTTTCCCAGAAGTTTTTCCAGTGGTTCAGTGTGAGTGAAGCTGAAGTTGCGGAGATTTTGGAGAAAGTCCGCAAAGAACTACCAACTACAGAGGCTTTGTTGATTGGTAAGCCGCAAGCTGGTAAAAGTTCCATTGTCCGTGGACTCACTGGCGTTTCTGCGGAGATTGTCGGACAAGGCTTTCGCCCCCACACCCAACACACCCAACGCTACGCCTATCCATCTAATGATCTGCCCCTACTGATTTTTACTGATACAGTAGGGCTAGGAGATATTAACCAGGAAACTCAAGCAGTAATTCAAGATTTGGTGGGAGACTTACAACAGAAAAGTAGCCGCGCCAGAGTCTTGATTTTGACAGTGAAAATTAATGATTTTGCTACTGATACCCTGCGGCAAATTGCTCAAAAGTTGCGTCAGCAGTATCCAGACATTCCTTGTTTACTAGCAGTTACTTGTTTACATGAGGTTTACCCCCCAAGTGTGGAGAATCATCCAGATTATCCCCCAAACTATGAGGAATTAAACCGGGCTTTTGTGGCGATTCAAGAAGCCTTTACGGGATTGTGCGATCGCTCTCTCCTGATTGACTTTACCCTAGAAGAAGATGGTTACAATCCCGTATTTTACGGCTTAGATGCCCTCAGAGATAATCTGGCAGAACTCCTTCCAGAAGCAGAAGCCCAGGCTATTTATCAGTTATTAGATCAGCAAGCAGGGGAGAAACTAGGTAATATCTACCGAGATATTGGCAGGCGTTACACCTTATCCTTTGCGGTGATGGCGGCGACACTGGCAGCCGTACCATTGCCATTTGCTACCATGCCAGTACTTACAGCTTTACAAGTTTCGATGGTGACGCTTTTAGGCAAATTATATGGTCAGACCGTCACCCCATCGCAAGCTGGTGGGATTGTAAGTGCGATCGCTGGTGGTTTTTTAGCCCAAGCCATAGGCAGAGAATTAGTAAAATTTGTCCCAGGATTTGGGAGTGCGATCGCTGCATCTTGGGCAGCAGCTTATACTTGGTCTTTAGGTGAAACTGCTTGCGTATATTTCGGTGATTTAATGGGCGGTAATAAACCAGATCCGCAAAAAATTCAATCTGTCATGCAAGAAGCATTTACCAAAGCGAAGGAAAGGTTTAAAGGAATTAAGTCCTGAAAAAGTTTTATTTATCTATTAAAACAATAGATTCCAGCCCAGCCATTAAAGACATGAAAAAATAAACAAATAAAACCTATAATTAAACAATATTGACTTTACTTCTTTATCTTTCTAGAGAAATATTTTTATAGTTGAAAAGATTATATTTATAACCTATTGTCTATCAGGATAAGTATATTAATATTAATTAAGGCAGCATTATAAATATAAAAAAATGAATTTTCGTGACTGGGCTACCAGAGTTACGCTGATTTTTCTGATGTTAGCCGCTTTAATATTGGCATTGTTAGCCGGGAAAGCTACACAGTTACAACAGGATACAGCAATATCAAATCCAGAAATTACAGCCTGGAGACAATACCCCCAAATCCAAGTCCAGTCCGTAACAAGTGAAAATAAAAAAGCTGAAGATGTGGTTAACGCCCCCGCGATAACTAATCAGTCTCCTGGCAGATATACAACTACTCAGGCGTTCGCTAGATATAAACCAAAACTGGAAATTGCGGCGGTACATCCGAGTAATTATGGTGAAAGATATGCCCAAGATATTAATAGACAAACCTTAAATAATCAACCAATTATCGTTCTTCACGAAACTAGTAATTCTGCTTCGAGTGCAGTTAACTTTTTCCAAACACCCCATACAGATGAAACAGTCCAAGCAAGTTATCACGCCATAATTAAGCTTGATGGAACTGTGATATATTTAGTACCGCCAGAAAAGCGAGCCTTTGGCGCTGCTAACTCAGTATTTGATGGGCCAGATGGAAGCGAAACTGTCAAAACGAATCCTAACTTACCGCCATCCATCAATAATTTTGCTTATCACGTTTCCCTAGAAACACCACCAGATGGACGTGGCAACAATTTCTTAACGTCTCATAGTGGGTATACAGAAGAACAATATAATTCTTTAGCTTGGTTAATTGCTCAAAGCCAAGTGCCGGAAGATCGCATTACTACACATAAAGCAGTAGATCGTTCTAGCCAAAGAGTAGACCCTTTAAGTTTCGATTTTGATAAATTTTTGGAATTACTGGGTACTTATCGTCAGCTAAGTCCAATTTACAGAGCGCAAAAATAGTTACAGCCAATTTCAATTTGACCTGTTTCTTCCCCCTACTCCCCTTCCCTCACAGAGAAGGGGATCAACGCTGAGGTTTGAGAGCAAGTTGCTACTTATCTAGAGATTGAGTACATTTTCATCATTGGCGATTGATGTATCACCAGGTATTCTCAACTTGGCATAAACACCACTTAGCTGAACACGTTCAGGTGGTTGATGCAGTGCCACACAGCACTTCTGCACTGCGGCTTGATACTCTCGCCACTGCTTACGTATAGCTTTACTAGCGACATCGTGACTCAAGTCTGCAAATTTTAACCCAGCTCTACTGAGCCAAACTTCTACATCAGTTGTTTCACCAAGTGGTTCGGGTACAGCATTAATATTTCCCATGATTTTAGATATTATATGCTTAATAAAATGTGCTTGAATTTACCTTAACTTTAGTTATTAATAATAACAAACACAGTTTTCTTTCAAATCGATAATTAAAAGTGTTTGACAAATTGTTTTTTTTGGATACAAATCCAGTACTTAATTTTAAGTTCTATGGAGAAAGCAACAGTAACGCCTATCCAGATTTCATTACTTACCGATGTAGAAGCTAATGAACGCCAGCATGACACGGAGCAAAAAAAGTGCAAATCACCAAGCGCAATGTAGAGTTGAGAGTAGATGACAGCTTAATGCGTGTCTATGTCGCATCTCCCAAACCAGCAGGAGTGTATCCAGGGATTGTCTTCTATAGCGATATTTATCAGTTGGGTAGCCCGATAATTCGCCTAGCTAATTATTTAGCTGGATATGGGTATGTAGTCGCAGCACCAGAAATTTTTCATCGCCTGGAACCAATTGGACTAGTCATTGAACCGAATGATCTCGGGAGAATGCGGGGTAATGATAATGCGAGACGAACAGCGATCGCTCAATATGATGCTGATTCTCGTGCTGTAATCGATTTTCTCAAAGCAGAAACCTCTGTTGATACCAATAAAATCGGTACTGTTGGCTTTTGCATTGGTGGACATTTAGCCTTCCGGGCCGCCTTTGAAGATGAAATTAAAGCCTCTGTCTGCTGCTATCCTACAGGGATTCCCAGTGGTAAATTGGGTAAGGGTGTAGCTGATACTATCCATCGGGTGAGCGAAATTACAGGCGAAATGTTGCTGGTGCTGGGTACACTTGATCCTCACATACCAGAGAGCGATCGCATCACCTTAATTAGAGCAATTGAAGACGCTAAAGTACCCCACAAAGTAGTTTTGTATGAAGCCGAACATACCTTCATGCGTGATGATGGCGATCGCTACGATGCTGCTGCGACTACCTCAGCTTGGGCGGAAATAGTAGAGTTCTTGGGACGTGTATTTGCTGAGTGAAGCAACATCATACAGCAACGCCACCATTTCAAATGGCGCAAAAGTACGGAATACAATTCTATTGACTATTGACTTTTTTCATCCGTTATTGTTTTACGTGGTTCATGACGGCTACTTAATTTAGTAAAATTACTAGTATTTGCCGTTCTTGTGGCTACTTCCGATGAAATTTCGACTGAAGAGACTATCAAAGAAACGACCACAGCGAGTTCAAATCAAAATTCAGGATGGACAATTTCAAATTATTGGTATGGGTGCATGGTATTCCTACTTGCGCGATCCTTATCATTTATTATTAACAATTCCTTGGCCTGGCTTTTTATTACTAATTTGTCTTTCTTATGTAGCAATTAATCTCATATTTGCCGTAGCTTACTGGTTAGGAGGAGATTGTATCGCCAATGCTCAACCAGGCTCTTTTTCAGATTTATTTTTCTTTAGTGTGCAAACACTCGCATCTATTGGCTATGGTGCGATGTATCCCAAAACACTATACGCCAATACTATTGTCACCATCGAAGCTATGGTTGGTTTGGTAGGAATTGCGGTGATGACAGGTCTAGCATTTGCTAGATTCTCCCGTCCCTCTGCTCGTGTAATATTTAGTAGTGTCGCAGTGATTACCCCTTACAATGGTGTACCAACTCTGATGTTTCGCACTGCTAATCAGCGACGCAATTTAATTCTAGAAGCACAGATGCGAGTTTATCTGATGCGCGATGAAATTACAACAGAAGGGGAATTTATCCGGCGTTTACATGATTTAAGATTGCTGAGAAATCAGACACCTAGTTTTACATTAAGTTGGTTAGTACTCCATCCAATAGATGAATCAAGTCCCCTTTATGGAATGTCAGCAGAGTCACTAATCAAAACAAACACAAATATTGTAGTCTCAATCAGTGGCATTGATGAAACAGTAGCACAAGTAGTTCATGCCCGTCATAACTATACTGCTCGTAATATTTTATGGAACAGTCGCTTTGTCGATATCTTTCATCACACATCTGACGGACATCGTTACATCGACTATAAATTTTTTCACGATGTTGTACCCTTAGATGAAACAAATTAATTATGAATTAACTATTACCTCTCTTCCATAAAAACTGCCGCAAAATCTTTCCTGGTTTGCGATCCCAAGTGTCTATATGTTCGTAGATTAAGTTATTTTTCCTAAGTTTATAAGTTGAATAACCATTAAAAAAAATCCGCGCTTCCCAAGGAACACGCAATGTTCCCCGCACCGTCCACTTAGCTAAAATAGTATCTTCGGCTGGCTGAGATACTTCATGTAAATCGAAGTAGATTTTGGTAAAAAATAGCCGTGCATGAAATCGTAAAGTCCAAAAGATAATCTTGTAGTTAAATTTACCTTTGAATTTATTTACAGGATCTTGAAAGTAAATATCTTTTGTATAAATCTTATAAGAGATATCCCTCTCAAACAGTGTCGGTAAATCCTGTTGCAGAGTTTTGATTACCTGTTCTACTTGTAATTGAGATTCCACAATTTTTTCCTTTCTTTTGTGCTTTCAAGTCAATAACAGGAAAATCATACATTATAAAAGTGCTAAAGTAGGTATTTTTTCAACTTTGGGTTTAACGGTTAAAGCTGATGTCAGTCCATCAAACATTAAGTTAAAAGCATGATAAACCCGTTCTATCATCTTCAAGAGATTTTCCTCATCATCTTGAGTTAGATGAATATCTGCGAGATAGGTTGTTAATTTTTGCTCAAAAATTGCATAATTTTTCTCAAATTCCAGGTTGTAGTCAGAAAAATATCTCAAGCTAATTGAGTAACTAAGTGTATCAACAAAATCGACAGTAACCCCTAAAAAAATATTACTTGTAGACTCCAGAGCTAACAACAAAGCAATTCGCTCGTAGTCATTACGCGCTTGAAAAACTTCCGACATTATTGCATAGGTAGCATCTCGTGTAGTTACATAATTACGACTGTAAATTGATTGCAGAGTTAATACTTTGCATTTCATCTCATTTACATCGCTGACAAACCAATGTTCGTGTCCAGTATTTTCAAGTCGGTGTCTCCGCACAAGATCACGGATTTCAACGTTAGTAATTCGCGCTTCGTTGAGTCGCAGTAAATCTTGAAATGACATCACCCAAAAGCTCAAGCATGAAGCCATTGAGGCAAATTGTTCTAAAGTGATGTCGTCAGTTAGTTGTTGAAAAAATCGATGTTGCGTGAATTGAGATTGTTGCTTTACAAGATAATTTTGGATTGTTTTCATGACAAAATTAATATTTATTTTTGTAATTGTGTGTTATTAAGCTCAAATAAAACGTTTATATAGTTATCAGGGTAGTATTAATGATTTATGCAGCCACGTTCACAATGAAATAACCACATCACGAAACGCTATAAATAAAAAAACCCCCAGAGGGGGGCTTAATTCTATGTTGTCCGCGTGGAGTGAACAACTAATAATGAATACTTACAGTAAATACAGTAATCCGAACAGAATAATCCAGATTACGTCTACAAAGTGCCAGTATATTTCCGCAGCTTCGATACCAAAGTGTTTTTCGCTACTGTAGTGACCTTGAGTGCGCGATCGCCACAACACAGCCACAATTGCCAAAACGCCGATAGTTACGTGCAGTCCGTGAAAGCCAGTTAATACGTAAAATGCGCTAGCAAACAAGTTAGTTGTCAGCCCAAATTCTAAATGGGTATATTCATAAACCTGACCGACTAAGAAAATTGCACCCATCGCCGCAGTAATTGCTAACCAGATACGCATACCCTTAGCATCATTCTTTTTGATAGCAGTATCAGCATTGTGCATGACGAAGCTGCTAGCAATTAGATTGACGGTATTCACACTAGGAAGCAATAATTCTAACTCTGGTGTACCTGCTGGGGGCCATACAGGTAAGGTTGAACGGAAAGCCAAGTAGGCTCCGAACAAGCCCAAAAATATCATTCCTTCAGCAACCAGAAAGACAAATAACCCAAACAACCGATGATCAGGATGTTCTTCGTGATGACCAACTGCTTCTGCTGTATGGTGATGATTTAGTTCCGTTTTCGCTGGGTCAATAATTTGACTTTGCATGAATCTTAAAAATTGTGAATTTGGGAGTAATGAGTGCTAAGTGAGGAGTTGTGAGTAAGATATGATTTCTCTGCTTCTTCTAGCTTCTACGACTCAATTGTTGGATATGGCTCATCAGGTTCAGCCCTCAGGACTGAATTGGGGCCAGCAGATAAAACTGGATTGGGATCAGATAAGGGTACACCTTCGTTAGCCTTTTCCAAACCGTAATCATAAGGCCCTGTAGCTAATACTGGGAGTTTGTCAAAATTTTCAATGGCTGGTGGTGAGGTAGTCATCCACTCTAAGGTGAGTCCCCGCCAAGGATTATTACCGGCTTTCTCGCCGTACATCCAACTCCAAATCGCATTGAAAATAAAGGGGAATGTGGAAACTGCCAGGATGTAAGAACCGTAAGTGCAGATTTCGTTTAATGTCGCAAACTTGGGGTCATATTGTGCAATCCGGCGATTCATCCCCATCAAACCCAGATTGTGCATGGGTAAGAAGGTCATATTTAAACCCACAATGGTTAAGGCAAAGTGAACCTTACCCCAAAATTCGTTAACCATTCGTCCCGTCATTTTCGGGAACCAATGATAAATGGCGGCAAAAATACCCAGTACACTACCACCAAACAAAACATAGTGTAGATGAGCTACCACAAAATAAGTATCGTGGACGTGAATATCAAAAGGCACGGCTGCCAACATTACACCACTGATACCACCAATTACGAAAGTGCCGACAAAGCCCATCGCAAACAGCATAGCGCTGTTGAACTGGATTTTTCCGCCCCACATTGTTGCTAACCAGCTGAAAATTTTGATCCCTGTCGGTACGGCAATGATCATGGTGGTGATCATAAAGAACATCCGCAACCAACCGGGGATACCACTGGTAAACATATGGTGCGCCCAGACAATTAGCCCTAAGAAACTGATGGCTAAGGATGAGTAAGCGATCGCTTTATAACCGAAAATTGGTTTACGCGAGTGCATCGGGATAATCTCAGAAATTGCGCCAAAAAAGGGCAAAATCATGATGTATACCGCCGGGTGGGAGTAAAACCAGAACATATGCTGATACACCACAGGATCACCGCCACCTGTCGGGTTAAAAAATGCTGTTCCGGCTATTAAGTCAAAGGCTAACAAAATCAACCCGGCTGCTAACACCGGTGTTGAAAGTAAAACCAATGCCGAAGTGGCAAACATCGCCCAACAGAACAAAGGCATTTGATGGAAACCCATGCTAGGGACACGCATCTTGAGGATGGTAACGAGGAAGTTAATCGCCCCCAAAATTGAAGATGTTCCCAACAGTAGGACACTCATAATCCAAATACCCTCACCCACTTGTCCTGTGACTAGGCTCAAGGGAGGGTAGGAAGTCCAGCCGGCATCTGGTGCATCACCCACAACTAAACTGGCAATTAGCAACAATCCAGCCGGGGGAATCATCCAAAAAGCCACAGCATTTAGTCTAGGGAATGCCATATCTCTAGCCCCAATCATCAGGGGAATCAGATAGTTAGCAAATCCTGCACCAGCCGGCACAATCCACAAGAAAATCATGATTGTGGCGTGCAGTGTGAATAAACTGTTGTAGACTTCTGGGGTAACAAAATCTACTTCTGGCGTGCGTAGTTCTGTACGCACCAAGTCAGCCATCACGCCGCCGATGCAGTAAAAAATGAAGGAAGTGACTAGGTATTGTAGCCCAATCACTTTATGGTCAGTATTAAAACTGAAGTAATCTCGCCAATGTCTCACCCCTGGTTCGTCAATTAGAGCAGGGATGTTGGCAGTTTCTTGCAACTGAGCTTGTGTCATGGTTAAGAGTCAATAGTCATTAGTCAATGGTCAATAGTCAATAGTCATAAGCTATAGCTTTGGAATATGGACTCATAGTCAATAGTCGCTGGTTATAGCTATGGACTGTGGACTATGGACTTTGAACTACTTGTGAATGTGATGTAACATTTCTGGCTTAATCCCCATTTCCTTGGTGTAAGGAGCGAGATATTCATCGGGGGTTAGGTCTGTAGGGTTGATAGCAACGGCTTGATTGAGCGTATCACTGTTAGCTGCTACCTGTTCTTGTGTCCATTTGTTAAATGCTTCTTCCGGTTCAACCACTACCTGTGTTCGCATTGCGCCGTGGTAGGGGCCGCATAGTTCAGCACAGATGAGAGTATAGTCACCTGCTTTTTTGGGTGTGAAGCGCATTTCGGTTTGTCTACCGGGAATCGCATCTTGTTTCAAGCGAAATTCGGGAACCCAAAAGGCATGGATGACATCGTTGGCTGTCATATTAATTTGCACTTCGCGCCCAATGGGAACGTGTAACTCACCAGTGGTGATACCTGTTTCAGGATAGGTGAAAATCCAAGCGTATTGTAGACCTGTGACGTTGACTACCAATTCTGGTGGTTTTCCAGCTTTCTCTGGACTGGGGCCAATGGTGGGAGCCACAATACCCACCCCTGGAGCATTCTGTTTTTGGGGAATTTGGTCGGCGTTGCGGACTGCGGCTGTTGCCGGGTCTTCCATTGCCTGATCAGATTTTTCTTGATTGAGGTTGGGAGTATCTTGGAGGGTTGCAGCAATGGCAGCCCCTGGCATTGTCATGGAACTTTGAGTTATCGGGGCTTCATGGATGGCGTGGGGATCAAAACCACCGATGTCATTATAAACTTCAAAGCTATAGACAGAAATACCGATAACAATAATTGCGGGGATCGCTGTCCAGAGTATTTCTAATGGTACGTTTCCCTCGATTGGTGGGCCGTCTTCATTATCACCAGCCCGCCGACGATATTTAATTGCACAGTAAATTAATACACCTTCAACAATCAAAAATATACCTGCGGAAACAGTCATCATTGTATTAAAAAGACCATCCACTAAATCCGCTTCATCTGCGGCAGCGACTGGCATTAGCCCATGATTTTGACCGTACCAAAGGCTGATCAGGGTTAGCCCGATGCCTATTAGTAATGTCCAGATTGAACTTGGAATTTTCACGGCTCACTTAATTGAATTGATTACGTTATCTCAATGCGTCTCACTTACTAAGGTAATCTAGGTGAGGAAATATGGTGGCTCATGGTCTGAAATCTTTATTAATTTTTTCGACTATATTAATAATTTTGAGTAAAAGAGATTTATTAGATACTGCCAACAGTAGATGCGAAAAATTAAAAAAATTTAAGGAAAATTTAGCAATTGAAAATTAATGAACGTTAATCAATTTCTGACAACTTGAAAAATACCTAAAGCTTCGGGCTAATAAGCGCTGGAGTAGTTCAAAGTAATAAGTAAAAGCTCATCAATAAACCCGGTTACATACGCTAGGGTGGAGATGGGTCGGTAATGAAAATAGAAAATTTTAAGCCGCTTACCAAGGGCGGGCAGAAGGTATCGTTCATGAACGAATTTGTCCTAGAACAACAAAATGAAACGGCAGCAGAGCAGCAAAAGCCCAAGGATATGATTCGTCGCTTAGTGTGGAAGATGTCTATAGCCACCTTGATTTTGATGGCTATAGGTAGTGCTACCCGCGTGATGAATGCTGGCCTAGCTTGCCCAGACTGGCCCCTCTGCTACGGTGAATTAGTGCCAGCCAAGCAAATGAATCTCCAAGTGTTCTTGGAGTGGTTTCATAGATTGGATGCAGGTTTGATTGGCATCAGCGCGATCGCTCTGTTTGGTTTATCCTGGTGGCATAAACGTGCTTTACCCTCCTGGCTACCTTGGGCATCGACTTTTGCCCTATTCTTAATCGTCTTTCAAGGCATCCTGGGAGGACTCACTGTCACCGAATTATTGCGATTTGATATCGTCACCGCCCATTTGGGAACAGCGCTCTTGTTTTTCACTAGCCTACTAATTATCGGTATAGCCTTAACCCCCTATCAAGGCACAGGTAACGTTGGTAAGTTGCCTTGGGTGGGTTTAGTGGCCGCGATTTTAGTTTACGTCCAGAGTCTCTTAGGTGCTTTAGTCGGCTCTCGCTGGGCGCTACATCAGTGCTTTGGTGGTTCTCAACTTTGCAATGTCATGTACAGTCATATTTTTGGCTTAGTACCCCCAACAGTGGCAACCTTAGCAGTGGTTTTGATTTCCTGGTGGACACCTGCACTACATCCAGCGCTGCGACGATTGGCTAATATGGCTGGAGGGCTGTTAATTTTACAAATCCTTTTAGGATTTGCCACTTTCCGCTTACATCTCCAAGTCGAACCTCTAACAGTCTCTCACCAATTGATAGGAGCTACTCTGCTCGGTACTTTAGTAGCTTTTACCGTCCTATCATTACGCGACTGGGCTACAAGTCGAGAAATCAACGCTTACCCGGTTGGTTGGACAGCAACTGCTACAAATACCCAAACGAAATGAGGAAGTGGGGAGATTGGGAAGCGGGGGAAGATTGGGAAAAGATTCTAATTCCCTCATCCTCCTCATCCTCCTTAATATTCCTCATCCCCTTCATCTCCCCACATACTCTTACGCAACACGGTATCAACTGGGGCTGCAATTAAGTTGTTGAAAAATAAGGAATTAAACTCAAAATGATTGAGACTAATGTCTCTCGTCGCCACCACGAAAGTTTTCTCCAGGTAATTCAAAGCTATTACCAGCTAACTAAACCCCGTATTATCCCGTTGTTGTTAATTACTACGGCTGGAAGTATGTGGATTGCAGCTAAGGGACAAGTAGACCCTGTGCTATTGTTAGTCACTATGGCTGGTGGTACTTTGGCCGCTGCCAGCGCCCAGACAATTAATTGCATTTATGACCGGGATATTGACTATGACATGGAACGGACACGCCATCGTCCCATGCCATCCGGTAAGGTACAAGTGCGTGATGCGCTAATTTTTGCGATCGCTCTAGCTGTACTTTCTTTTACCCTACTAACAGTATTCGCCAATCTCCTAGCTGCTTCACTAGCGTTATCTGGTATTATTTTTTACGTTTTAATCTACACCCATTGGTTGAAACGTCATAGCACCCAAAATATTGTGATCGGTGGCGCGGCTGGGGCAATTCCTGCTTTAGTTGGTTGGGCAGCCGTCACAGGTACATTAAGCTGGAGTGCATGGTTAATTTTCGCCATCGTCTTTTTGTGGACACCACCCCATTTCTGGGCACTGGCTTTGATGATTCGTGATGACTATGCCAAAGTTGGTATCCCCATGCTCCCTGTAGTTGAAGGTAATGCCGCAACAGTCAAGCAAATTTGGTATTACACACTAATTACAGTCGCCGCTACTCTATTACTGGTTTATCCTCTGCACTCTAGTGGTATCGTTTATGCAGCGATCGCTTTATCTCTAGGAGCCTTGTTTATCCGCAAATCCTGGCGCTTATTGCATAACCCAGATGATCGCCCCACGGCTAGAGAATTGTTCCTCTATTCCATCTCTTACATGATGCTGTTATGCCTGGGAATGGTAGTAGATAGCCTCCCCATCACCCATCATCTAGTCAACGCTGCTATTAGTCAGTTGCATCTCATTAGTTAAAACATGGATGATTAAGCGATCGCGCTGGTAGTATGTAGTGGCGCGATCGCATTTTTCAATATTTAAAAAACTATATTTGCTAGTCAGCATCAGCCAATGCCAAAGCAATTCCCTTAAATTCAAGTAAAGTTATGAAAGTAGTTGCTAGGCATCTCAATGGTTGTAAGAAGCGAACTTCTAGAAAAAATGGGTAAGGTTAAAGACTATCTCACCTCATCAGATCCTATGCCTCTGTTTTTAGAAGCTGATACTTGTACGCTTTTAAAGCTATTTCCTGATAATTGCATCGATTGTGTAATAACATCTCCACCTTACTGGGGACACAGAGCTTATGCTAATGGAGGAATTGGGCTGGAAGAAAAATGGGAAGAATATACTAGAAAACTGCTTGGAATATTTTTTGAGATAAAGCGAATCCTAAAACCTGGCGGATCTTTTTGGCTCAATATCGGGGATGCTTATCAAAATAAATCTCTGATTGGTATCCCTTGGCGAATTGCTCTTGAGATGACTGATAATCAAGGTTGGATTCTTCGCAATAGTGTTGTTTGGAATAAGGTAAAAGGCGCACCTGATAATGCAAAAGATAAACTCCGAAACATATATGAGCCTGTTTTTCATTTTGTAAAAACAGATCGCTATTTCTATAATGTTGATGCAATTCGCTCAAAGCCAAGACAAGCTAAGGTTGTCAATGGTTCGGTAGTTTCTGCGACAGGTGTTTCTGGTGTACGTTATCGACGAAAAATTGAATTATCCACAGTACTTAATGATACAGAACGAACAAATGCACTTAAGGCTCTTGATGGAATATTAGAAGAAGTACGGGTAGGTAAAATATCTGACTTTCGTATGATCATTCGAGGAGAGCAACGAACAACACATTCGGACTCAGTGAAAGTTTCTGGACGAGCGCGTGAACTTGCTGAACGTGGTTTTTATTTTCTTAAATACCATCCGAATGGCAGTAAGCCTAGCGATGTTTGGGATATCTTACCAGAAGACACTCAAAAGCGAAAACTTCACTTTGCACCTTATCCTGAGGATCTCTGTAAAATTCCGATTCTTGCTACCTGTCCACAATCAGGTGTTGTGCTAGATCCGTTTATGGGTACAGGCACAACAAACTTAGTTGCTTGCCAACTACAACGAAAATCGATTGGAATTGATGTTTCAGGCGAGTACATCACTATTGCTCGTGAAAGGTGTGGCTTATTCTCATGACAAAAGTTATTGAATTATATGGAAATCCTACAAATTATTCACTCACTTGGAGCGAGATCGCCTCTAGTCAAAATTGTCCTTTTCTAGCCCGTAAATGCCTCAAAAATCGGAAGAGTGAGCCAGATATTACTATTGGTACCTGCACGGTATCTTATGGTAGAGAAACCCGAAATATTATTATTTGTCCGTTTCGGCTTCTTGAGCGTAGCCAGATATTTATTGACTGTATTCATCTGTTGACATTGCACGAACCAGGTAATGAACTTCGGATTGTTCCTGAAATTTCAGTACCCGGAGGCAGCATAGATTATTGTCTTGCTTCTGTACGCGCTGGAAAAGTTATTGACTTTGTTGGCATTGAGATGCAAACCCTTGATACGACTGGCACAGTGTGGCCAGAGCGGCAACGTTTTCTTCAAAATCACGGTATTGCCGTAAAAGATGCGGATGTTACATCGGAAAAGGGTTTTGGTATGAATTGGAAGATGACAGCAAAGACAATCTTGATGCAACTCCACCACAAAATTCATACCTTTGAATATCTCAGTAAACATCTTGTTTTAGTAGCTCAAGATTGCCTTATTGATTATATGCAAGGGGCGTTTTCTTTTGAGCATATTCAGGATGCTCGCCTTGGAAACCCTATGCACTTTCACTCTTACACATTGCTTACCGAAGCTTCAGGTTATCGCCTTCAGCTTACACAAAGATGGAGTACAGACGCGAATGGAATTGCATTGTGTCTTGGTTTACAGACCAGCCCAAGAGTAGAATTAGAGGCAATGCTGCGACAAATTGAAGATAAATTACCACAAAGCACTTTATTATCTGTTGGGCAACCTTTACCTGTTTCTACTCATGAAGACGTTGCTGATGACAGCTAAAAATTTTTAAGTGAAATTATATTGACTTAAACGCTATACAAACTATAAGTTTCCTGCCTCATAACACAGAAAATAACCAGAGTATTAAGCTAGTTCCCAAAACACATAGAATTCCTGCCACCCCAGCTAGGGGTTTTTTATTTTTCCCAGTCCACCATTCGGAGACTTTACCTGTGTAAGTAACTAGTTGGGCTGTATCTATGGTAGCGATCGCCCAGACTAAAGCTGAATGTAATCCCCAGGCTATACCTAAATTACCGCGATCGCTTATCCTTGCCAACACCAGCATCATTCCTAGTAACCACAGTCCCGGTAATTGTGGCAATGTTTCCTTTTGTTCCCAGATTAAATGTAAAACGGCAAAAATTAAGCTAGAAATTATCCCTGCTGTCCATACTGGGTAGTCTCTTTCTAATTCCGTCAACAGGAAACCACGAAAAACTAATTCTTCAATCCCTCCCACCAAAACAGCTATCAATAAGATTGGTAAAGAAATAGATGCTAATTGCTTGATATTTAACTCTTGAAAATTGCACCAACCAAGCCAAAATTGACAGCTAAATAAAGTAGCTATACTTAACACTCCTAAACCAAAACCTAGTGTGAAGGAACTCAATATGGCAAAATTACTAGCAATCCCATAATTAACAAAAGAACCATTAGTTAACCAAATCACTCCCCAGAGAACCAGAGGCGCTAATAAGTAGAGTGATACCATCAATGGTAGTTTCTGCTCTGGCTGCAACGGTTTTATAGGTTGCCAATTGAGTAATTTTAGTGATATCGCTGCAATTGGCAACCAACAACCTAACCAGATCAAAAAAAACGCCATCACAACAACTATGGCTGAGGCATCTTTCATAAATGCCAGCAGATTGTTGATGGATGGCGTCAGGAAACTTATCAAATTCAACACAAAAATCACGATGAACTACTTGCAGAATAAATTTGTAGCTTATTAATCAAGCCTCTACTAAGAGTAGTCACTTCTGCAAGGACTTAACCGTATTTTTGAGTTAGATAAAATTATTTAATCAGGGATACCAGTTTGTTATGGTACTAGGGATACGTTAAAAGTCATCACTTTCACGCATCTCTAACCCAGGGAATTTACTCCTCATCTTCCAAATCTTCATCAGATTCGTCAATATCTAAATCTGGAGAAAGCTTTTTATCACTTTCACCGAGTTGAATCAAGTGAATGTGCTTGTATCCCAGTCTAATTTCAAATTCATCACCAGGTTTTAGTCCCATTGCTTTGGTGTAGGTAGCACCAATGACAATTTGACCATTTTGATGAACACTAACCCGATATGTCGGTTCACGACCACGACCATCTTTTGGTGCTTCTGGACTTAGAGGAATCCCTCTAGCCGACA
Organism: Anabaena subtropica FACHB-260; assembly: GCF_014697105.1. GTDB lineage: Bacteria > Cyanobacteriota > Cyanobacteriia > Cyanobacteriales > Nostocaceae > Trichormus > Trichormus subtropicus. The sequence continues at coordinate 108,891 of NZ_JACJRF010000014.1, forward strand.
GCAAAGCATCATAAAAATCCGTGAGATTGACCCGGACTTGGTTATTTTTAGTAACGGTATAGTAACCGCACTGTTTAGCTCTTTCTCTTCGTGGTAGATTAGAAAGTTCTTTTACCTTAGCTAGCAGTGCTTTTCCAGTTAAAGGCGCGGTTGCAGTTTCAGTCATTACGCTCAAATTTTCCTTACTCTCTCCAAACTGATAAATTATGTCGTCTCATGCCAGTATTCGACTTTTTAGCATCTGCAAAAAGCTACTGGAGACTTTAAAAGTCAAGGGTGAATTCCTGCTGATATTAGCCTCAAATCCCTCTATTATGTTTAACCACAACAGATTAGGAGGTCACGAGTTTCACAGGCAATAATTTCAGTGATTTTACGGCACTTTTAACCATGATTCGCCATCGGAAATGCAATTTTTTTCTTTTTTGGTACTACTACAGTGGTGTAACTTTGCGCCACCTTAACAAATCTTGTAGGTTCTACTACAAATTAGTCGTAGACCAAAAAAATTGCAGGTTCTCCACTTTTAGTGGTTGCCTTTGTTGCTATTGAGTTGTAAGGTTTTCCCTCCGTTTCCTCTTCAGCTTCAGACAGCATGATATTTGAATAAGGTCTGGACATACACCCTTTTTTGCTGTGTCCTGCTTGTAGAGACAAGAAATTTCATATCTCTACGTTACGAAGAAACTGAGCAGTAGTAGCAGCAGTTATACAGCTGTTAATTCTGGTTTTGTGACTTCGTAATTTTATATTAAATACTAGCATGGACTAATAATAGCAAAATAGTTGTTTATTTTTAAATATAACTTGCAGATAAATTTTAAGCTAAAACCCCAAGCTTATGAAAACAAAAAGCAGAGACGATTTTATTGGGGCTTTATGAGCTAGAGTGATTATTGCACTATGGCTTTTATAAAAATTAATCTAAATTTAGATGAGCGGTTTTGAGGAGTGAGTTATATCCTGAGATTTACTTGATTGAGAGGAGACAAAAAGCCAGGAGGATGAAAAATCTCAAGTCCTAGTTGATTCTCACCAGACAAAATCTATTGTGTTTTCTGTACGTCTGTCTATGGGAAGAATAATTCTTTTTATATCCGTCCAGCACTTTCTTGCCATCACTAGATGTTTATTATCAGCTTTAACGCTTCTATACAAATAAAAAATTAACGTTTAGTGACTGTGATGAAAATAGGGGGAGTGGGGAGTAGAGAGTGGAGAAAAGAAATTTTTCTGCTTTGTTGTACGAGCTAATCAAATGGGTAGGTTGTCTGAAAAGAGGTGAGACAGTAGAGGCTAGGGAAGAAATATTTTGACCCTTCGTTGTGTATGAAGCGCATAAATGAATGAGTTCAAAATACTGGGTGATGGCTACTAGTACTTGGCAAAAGTCAATAAATCAGCAATGTAAACTTTAGCCTATTCTCGTATACACATTTCAGAATGGCTATTTTAAGTTAAGATTTTTTTGACCAACGCTCTTGCAGATGTTGACATCAGGATTTATCAAGAACGATTGCAGCCTTAAGTTAGGATATTTTTCCTATAAAGCCAATGAAGCTCAAGTTCATTTGCTGTAAAACTTACCTCACTGATTCTGTCAAATCAGTAAATTCAATCAGAAGCATACAATTAAATTTTTTTGCATTCAGGCTGTGAGAAACCCACAAATCTCATCTACGACGCTGCGGCAATTAAAATTTTAATGGTTATGCTGGAACTAGAATCATTCACTCTTGGACTAACTGGTTTTCAATACTAGGCTGGAAATTAAGAGTAACAAGAGTATAGCTCAATTTTTTGCACCCACTAGCCTTGGCTCAAGATTTTCGAGGTTGGTGAGATAATTTTAAGACTTTGGTTGGTAGCAATGGAAATTCTATTTAAAATCATTCGACAACAACAAAATTCTGCCCCTATTGTGCAGAATTACCTTGTAGAGACAGACTCTAGTAATACAATCTTGGATTGTCTCAATCGTATTAAGTGGGAGCAAGATGGAACACTAGCATTTCGCAAAAATTGCCGTAACACTATTTGTGGTAGCTGTGCCATGCGAATTAATGGTCGTTCAGCTTTAGCTTGTAAGGAAAATATTGGCAGTGAACTTGCTAGATTACAGAAAATATCATTCTCAGCAAATCAAGCAAATACCATTCCAGAAATCACGATCGCTCCTTTAGGCAATATGCCTGTAATTAAGGATCTAGTCGTAGATATGAGCAGTTTCTGGAATAATTTGGAGGCAGTAGCACCCTATGTAAGTACAGCAGCACGCCAAGTACCAGAACGAGAATTTTTACAAACACCCCAAGAACGATCGCTCCTCGATCAAACTGGTAACTGTATCATGTGCGGTGCTTGCTACTCAGAATGCAACGCTCGTGAAGTCAACCACGATTTCGTCGGCCCCCACGCCTTAGCGAAAGCCTACCGCATGGTTGCAGACTCCCGCGATACCGACACAGCCCAACGCTTGGAAAGTTACAACGAAGGCACTAAAGGTGTTTGGGGTTGTACCCGTTGTCTTTACTGTGATTCAGTCTGCCCAATGGAAGTAGCCCCATTAGAGCAAATCAGCAAAATTAAACAAGAACTCCTCACCCAAAAACAGGCCAGCGATAGCCGTTCAATTCGCCACCGCAAAGTCTTGGTAGAACTAGTCAAAGAAGGCGGTTGGATTGATGAGCGAAAATTTGGTTTACAAGTCGTCGGTAACTATTTTAAAGACCTCAGAGGATTACTCAGCCTTGCACCCTTAGGTTTGCGGATGATTGCCAAAGGTAAATTCCCCCTATCGTTTGAACCATCCGAGGGAACAGCACAAGTGCGATCGCTCATTGAATCAGTACAACAGCACCAGGAGAGTAGGAAGTAGGCAATCAGAGGGAGAAATAAAGAAACTTCCCTTTTCCCTCTGCCTCTTTGCTCCTGATTTCATCGCGGATCTTGCGGCACATTCACAGGTTGCCCAGAACGGTTATAAACTAAAATATCCCATTGCCCATTATTACTAGACTCAAAAGCGATCGCACTACCATCAGCGCTAATAGTAGGGTTGCGGACTTCTGCTTGTAGATTATTTGTCAAACTGCGTGATTGCCGTGTTTCTCGGTCATAGAGAAAAATAGCCGATCGTCCTTGACGACTAGCCGCAAACACCACATAACGACCATCCTCCGAAGCACTAGGATGAGAGGCGATCGTATCTAAAGCATTTAACCCAGGCAAATCTACCAAATTTCGTGTCAGAGTATCAAACATATATACATCCTGACTACCCCGGCGATCGCTTGTAAACACAATATATCTCCCCGAAATCTGGGGATTAACTTCAGAAGAAAGACTATTAATGCTCCTTCCCCCCGGATCAAAGGGATAACTCACCAACCGGGGATAGCCAAAACATCCACTCAACAAGCTTGTAAAAGCAAATATAAAAATGCGTTTGGTCATTAGTCATTAATCAATAGTCAACATTTCTCTTCTCCTCCTGCCCCCTGCTCCCTGCTCCCCTGCTTCTACTTTCCCTGCCCCACTCCCCACCCTACTGCGACGGATTTACTGTAGCCCCATTGGGAATATCTAACTCAATATTTGGCCCCCTGTCTAGGACTTCGATGTCCCAGTGACCACGGGCGGCGGTTTCAAAGACAATATAACGTCCATCTGGACTTATACCTGGATTTCGCACCCAACCGCGATAGGTGGGTGTAACGATTTGTGATTGTTGGATAGCGCGATCGTAAAGTGCCACGACTGGTCTACCTTGGTCGCTCGTAATGTAAACAATGTAGCGCCCGGTATAACTCAAACTAGGACTTTCAGTAATTGTCTCTGGTCGGTTTAATCCTGGTGTACGAATAAAACTTTGTTGTTGTAAATCGTACACAAGTAACTGATGAACACTATTACGGTTAGAAATAAATGCCAAAAAGCGACCATTACCACTCAAGGCTGGTTGCTCTTCTGTGTAGCGACTATTGAGGGAAGTAGGCCCAAGGGGGATATCACCGGAGCCACAAGAGCCAAGCAAACTCGCCAAGCCAAAAACTAGGCTCCAATGAATTGGTCTTTGGAGCCAAAACTGAGAAGTAAATTTTTTCACCTCAGATATTTACTGGTTTCCGTCGCCTATAAGCTTACATCTATCCACAGTGCTTTAGATATCATCAAAATTTGTCGGGCTACCTAAATCTTCATCTGACTGATCTATTGGTTTATACGGTACGTAGTCAGTTGGGATAGCTTCATCATCTTGACGTTCTCTACGGGAAGTACCTGTATCAGCAGGTGGACGACGCTTTCTCGGTCTAGGTGGCACATCCTCATCTACTTCGGGGCGGGGAGTGTTATTACCCCGGCGAGAAGATTTTCTCACTTCATCACCAGAACTTTCCCAATCATCAACTTGCCTAGAAGAAGAAGAACCCCAATCCTCTTGTTCGTAACTTTCCGAAGTCCGGTTCGTTGGGCGATTAGTAGGGCGGCGGCGTGGTCTGTCTGTTGGTTCCTGTCTGTCAGTAGTGTTACGGCGTTCCTTACGAGGTGGCTGCTCCTCATAATAGTTATCACGAGAGGAACGTTCATCTCGACCTGGACGAATTCTGGCACGTACAGGACGCTCTTCCTCTTCTTCCTCTTCATAAGGTAGAGGAGCATACTCGTCTTCTACCTCAGCCTCATATTTTCGTCTGTTATAAGAGTAATTTTTGCTGACTGGTCGTTCATCATCGACAATCGGAGTATTCCGTTTAGCTTGTTGGGTAGCTATACTCCGCAGACGAATACTTTCAACCGCAAAAAATACAGTTGTCCCAACTAAAAGCAGCTGACCAAATTGCAAAATCGGGTCTAACCGCCATCCTTGGAAAATTAGGATGAAGCCGCACAGTAAACCCACGGCTGCAAAAAAGATATCCTGATCTCTTGACAGTTCTGGACGCACAGTACGGAGAAAATACAGCGCTGCCCCAGCCACAGCCAGGAAAATTCCTATAATACTGGCTGAGTTCGTTCCAAAATTTACCTGAGCCAGAACACTGGCTGAGTTCAGCCCAAAATTTAGCATTGTTCTTTTCCCAATATCAAATCTATGTTAACGAGTCACACTTAAAATCACTACTCTAAACAATCACAATATAATATTGAAGCTTCAAAGCATCTGACAAAGAAGCTCTGAAGCTATTTACCAAAAGCTAAAAAAGCTTGAGTCTGCCAGCTAAGTATACCTTGCTTCCAGTAGCAGGGATTTTTGCCTGTGATGGAATGAAGGCTACTGACAGACACACAATGGAGAGAGTAGAAATAACTCCCCCAAACACTATGAACGCTGGATTTTATCTTTTTGGCTGATGAAAATCAAACCAACAGTAGCAGGGATAACGACAATCAAAGTACCCCAAGCCAGACTCCAAAGAAAATTTGATAAAGAAGGCGTCATGGATCTAAACCTTTTTTTACACTCTTCATCATAATTCTAATGGTGTATTACATCCTTGAGAAGTCATTAGTCATGAGTCCATAGAGATTCCTTTCTGGTTTGTGCGTTCACCCGACTACAATTATTTAGATCCACCTGCATAATTGCTTTTTGCTGCCCAATAATTAAGTGTCAGCATTTAGTTAGAATTAAAGAGAAATTACTTTACAAAGCTTAAAGTTTTTTAGCTTCTGGTTGCAGTTTTTTGTAAATCCACAAAATAGTAGCTTAGATCAATGACTGGTGTTAACCTGACCGTTTGGATTCTCGGCCCTGTGTTGGGAGTGATGACATTTCTGTTTATTTTCCGTATCATTCTCACCTGGTATCCGCAAGTCGATCTAAACCGATTACCTTTTAATTTAATCGCCTGGCCGACTGAACCTTTTCTCATTCCCATGCGAAAAGTCGTATCACCTATTGGCGGCGTTGACATCACCCCAATTATTTGGGTTGCCATCTTCAGTCTGCTACGAGAAATCCTCTTAGGTCAGCAAGGATTGCTGACGATGATGTCTCGTGTAAGTTAGGACATAGGGACTTTTTAACCCGAACTGACATTAGATAAGTTTTCAGAACGATCGCCCAATCATGAACAGAAACAGAAGCGGCGATCGCAAAATCATGAACAAATTCAGAGATCACTATTGATAACGTTCCGGTTGAGCGACGGCTCTCGACTCAGGGTATTTGTCAGTCTGCTCTAGCCGAATTGATCTCAAGACGATTCGGCTATTAAAGACGCGATATATCGCGTCTCTACATCTAAACCAACCTGAGTTCGGGATCAGAAATAACCAATCTCCTAAAGTTTCATTTCCTGCACAAAATTGGTGTAGACATTACCCTGCAAGAATTGAGGATTTTCCATGATTTTTTGGTGAAATGCAATGGTTGTGGGTAATCCAGTAATGGCACACTCTCTGAGAGCGCGTTTCATGCGGTTAATAGCTGTTGCACGATCGGGGCCCCAAACGATTAATTTGCCGATAAGAGAGTCGTAGTAGGGAGGAATTTGGTAATCGGTGTAAACGTGGGAATCAATCCGTACACCAGGGCCACCAGGGGGAAGATAACCACTAATCCGTCCGGGGGCTGGACGGAAATCATGGTCTGGGTCTTCGGCGTTAATGCGACATTCGATCGCATGACCGCTTAAAACTACTTGGTCTTGAGTCAGCCTCAGTCTTTCCCCTTGGGCAATTCTAATTTGTTCAACTACTAAGTCAACTCCAGTAACCATCTCAGTTACAGGATGTTCGACTTGAATCCGGGTATTCATCTCCATAAAGTAAAACTCACCGGATCTATCTAACAGAAACTCGATAGTACCTGCCCCAGTGTAGTTAATGAACTGGGCAGCTTTGACGGCAGCTTCTCCCATTTTCTCCCGCAGGTCTGAGTCGAGGGCTGGGCTGGGGGCTTCTTCCAGTAACTTTTGGTTACGGCGTTGAATTGAGCAATCCCGTTCACCTAAGTGAATAACGTTGCCGTAATTATCTGCCAAAATTTGAAACTCAATGTGGCGTGGACGTTCAATAAATTTTTCGATGTAAACCCCTGCGTTTCCAAAGGCTGCACCCGCCTCACCTTGAGCTGCTAAGAAAAGTTTGACAAATTCATCAGGCGATCGCACCAGTCGCATACCCCGGCCACCACCGCCAGCAGTGGCTTTGATCATCACTGGGTAGCCGATATCTTTCGCCAAGGCCAATCCTTCTTGTTCCGTCTCTACTAACCCATCACTACCAGGTACTGTGGGTACACCAGCTTTTTGCATGGTTTCCTTAGCTGTGGATTTATCACCCATTAAGCGGATAGCTTCAGGGGTGGGGCCGATAAAGGCAATGTGATGGTCAGCACAGATTTCCGCAAACTTGGCATTTTCAGCCAAAAAGCCATACCCAGGATGGATAGCACTGGCATTGCGCGTCAAAGCCGCAGCAATAATGTTGGGAATATTCAAATAACTTTTAGCGCTAGCTGGTTCGCCAATACAAACCGCTTCGTCAGCAAGTTGGACATGAAGAGCATTTCGGTCAACAGTCGAGTGAACTGCGATCGTCGCAATCCCCATTTCTTCACAGGCGCGGAGAATGCGAAGCGCTATTTCTCCCCGATTGGCAATTAATATTTTGTCAAACTTCATTTTCTAGTTTTCGATATCAGTATCAGTACCAGTAGATAGAAATTGTCTCCCATCCAAATTTGCTTTTAGCGCGTTGGCGTAGCCCGCCTTAGGCATCGCTTCATCTCAAATTATGACAGGAGATACCCCAGGCTCATCTTTAATAAATTGCAGGAAATGGACTAACCAACAAGATTGGTCATAGAGGTTAAGATGTGAGGGTTTGAGGGTGTCAGGGTGCGAGGGTGTAAGAAAAATAAAAATACCCATACCCCTATATCCCTTCTAATATCCCTTCTAATATCACTTGTGGCATTACTACATTTCTGTCAGCCTGGTATCCTCCTTCGGGAAATTTGTACATCTGCCAAATTAAATTTTCCGTAAAGTTTGGCAAATATAGTTTTACATTGTTTTGTTCCTATTTTTTGTGCTATTATGTCTTCTTGTACAACTAACGCGGATGTGGCGGAATTGGTATACGCGCACGCTTGAGGTGCGTGTGGCTTTGCCTTGCGAGTTCGAGTCTCGCCATCCGCATTTTCATCTAAATATAGTTACAAGTCAAAGGTCAGCAGTCAAAACCATTTGTTTTTTGACTGCTGACCTTTTAAGGTAATAGGGAGTGGGGAGTGGAGGAACAGGAGGAGAGTAACTATTGACCAATGACCAATGACCAATGACCAATGACCAATTTTTTATGCTTTTATAGAAATAGGTGAACTTTTGTAAAGAACATTGACTGCCACTTTTACTCCAACCAACAACTCAACACTGCCAACCGGATGGCATCGCCTCACTCCAATTTGGCAAGGTGGGGAGGAAGTAATCAAACATAGTTTGCCTCACACTCAGCTGGCTCCAGCTTGGCAACTGCTACTTTTAGGCGATGGCTCACCCACAAGGCACTTAGAATTGCTCACAGGTGAACCGACAGAAGTTGATGTCATTGATATGTCATTAATTGGACTAGATTTGGATAGTGCGCCGGATTTAATCCAATCTGTTCCAGGGCCGAGACTGCGCCGACAGGTGTGGCTACGTACTCCATCTGGTCAGCGATTGGCTTATGCAACCTCATGGTGGGAAGCTAGCCATGTAGATGAGTATTTGGAAAACCGTTCATTACCAATTTGGGCAAGTCTAGCTCGTCTTCGCACAGAGTTGTATCGGGATGTGCGGGGAATTTATTATGGAGATTCTGATGCTTTACAATCAGGGTTTGGAGTTGATGGGCCTTTTTGGGGCCGCCATTACCTATTTTGGCATCATGGGCAACCTTTAACCTTGATTTATGAAGTTTTTTCGCCTTACTTAACCAAGTACTTAGGGTCGATGCAACTCAATTCTAGCAATGGCAACGTATAAAAACTTGTGCCATTGCTTGAGAATTTTGAGTTCCTAGATTTAAAATTTAATTAAAATTCAATACAATATATGATTTGTATCTGTCTACATACATTAAAAGTAAAGCAAGATACTTAGCTCTGACGCACAAAAATTTCCTGTTGAAACTGGGTTTAAAGAGGTAAGGCTTCCGTAGTGAGCGTCAGCCGAACGGGTGGAAGTGTGTAAGAGTTTTGCTTACTTACACCCTCACCCCTCATACCGCTACACCCTCAGGGCAAACCCTTGATTCTTCATGTCACTGCATAAGTCCTAGTTAATTTGCAAGTAAGAGGTGTAGGGTTTAATGACACCGCCTATTTTGTCTGTTCCCATGAAAAAAAGAAAGAAACCGTCTTTAGCACTGACACTTTCAGCCGTCGGGTTGTTAGTTGGTGGTGGTGCAGGAGCATACTGGTTATTTAGCCAGAGACAACCATTCTCTAGAAATTTGTTAGTAGGTGCAAATATTATTCCACAAGATGCCTTATTTGCAGTTTCTCTCAGCACAGATCCCAAACAATGGCAGAAATTACAGGAATTTGGCACAAAAGAAAGCCAAACTATAGTTAATCAAAATTTACTACAATTACGCGATCGCTTTCTAACTAATCAAGGTTATGACTTCGAGCAAGATATTCAACCTTGGGTAGGAGATGAAGTGACCCTAGCAGTTTTAGCCCCTCAAGTAAGTAAATCTGCAACTAAACCAGTATCGACCAATGAAGATGTCGTAAGTAATCAACAGTCGATGGTTATGGTTTTACCAGTGAGAAACCCACAAAAAGCCAAAAGCATTTTAGCTCAACCAAAAACCAACAATCAAGCTAAGTGGAGTGAAAGCACCTATCAGGGAATCACTATCAAACAAAGTGAGGGACAAACTGGAGAAAATTTCTCAGCAGCTTTAATAGATGAGCGTTTCCTCGTTATTACAGATAATCTTAAAGTCACAGAAAAAACTATTGACGCTTATAAAAGTAAGACAACTTTGGCAACAACGGGAGGTTTTACAGAAAATTTCCCAAAAATATCTAGTTATCAACCATTAGCTCAGTTTTATGTCAATGTCCCTAACGCTGCTAAAATAGCAGCTGTGGCTCCCAATCGCCGTTTACCAGCACAAGTTTTAGCCCAACTGCAAAATAACCAAGGTTTAGCCGGAACTGTAACCCTAGAGCCAGAAGGGATACGCATCAAAGGGGTTTCTTGGCTTAATCCTCGCAGCCAACGTGTATTGACAGTAACAAACAAAGCTGGAAATATGCAAAATCGTATGCCAGCAGAAACCATCATGATGCTGTCTGGGGGAGATTTACAACGCCTATGGAGTGACTACGTTTTAACATCCCAAGGTAATCCCCTAGCACCTGTGACACCAGAACAACTGCGGAATGGGGTGAAATCACTAACTACTCTTGATTTAGAAAGAGATTTACTCAAGTGGATGAGAGGAGAGTTTGCGATATCCTTAATTCAAGGAACTCCCAAGCCAGGTTCACTGGAAGATTTTCGTGCTGCTTTGGTGTTGATGATCCAAGCAAGTGATACCGCCAATGGACAAAACCGACGCAAACTAGCTGAAGCATCCATCAAACAGCTAGATGATGTGATGAAAAATCAATATCAATTCCAGATTCAACCTGCAACAGTTGCAGGTAAACCCGTAGTGAACTGGATTAGCCCTTATGGAACTCTTACCGCTACCCACGGTTGGTTAGACGGAGATATTGCTTTCCTAGCAATAGGCGCGCCCATCACCGATAAAATTGTTCCCAAACCCAACAACACACTCGCCAATAGTTTGGCTTTTCAACAAACAGTCCCAGCAGAACCCAATCCTACAAATGGGCAATTTTACTTGGATGTAGAACAAACAGTCAAAAACTTTCCCCTGCCAAGACTGATACCTAAGCAAAAAACATTGTTAGCTGCAACGCGTTCCATTGGTGTGACAACTGCCGTTAGCGACGATCGCAGCACCCGCTATGATATTTTTCTGACACTGAAAAAAGCTGATAATTCTGCTGCTTTACCTAGTTCCAAATGAGGGGCATAGAGGAGGAGATAATAGGTTTCATCATCAATGGCAGATACCTAATTTCTATAAATTCCCCATTTTGAATTTTGAATTTTGAATTTTGAACTCACCAGAGCAGATAGGATCAGAAAAGTCAGAATAAATAATTTTCAAAAGTCCATTGCGGAGAACACCTTATGAATCTGGTTTTACTCCAGAACTGGTTGGATAATGCCTCCTTTGCCGTATTGTTCCTCACGATGCTGCTTTATTGGATGGGGGCGGCGTTTCCTAATTTGCCAGCCATCAATGCCTTGGGAACAGCTGGGATGGCGATCGCTAATTTGTCCATAGCTACCCTGCTAGGCGCACGCTGGATAGAAGCTGGATATTTTCCTCTAAGTAATTTGTATGAATCCTTGTTTTTCCTCACTTGGGGAATTACCACGGTTCATTTAATTGCTGAAAATTCTAGTCGTAGCCGTTTGGTAGGCGTGTTTACTACCCCTGTGGCTATGGGGATCGTAGCCTTTGCTACATTAACACTGCCATCTGATATGCAGGTATCAGAACCTCTAGTACCTGCACTCAAATCAAACTGGCTGATGATGCACGTCAGCGTCATGATGTTGAGTTATTCAGCCTTGATGGTGGGTGCATTACTGGCGATCGCTTTTCTGGTCGTCACTCGTGGTAACAACATACAATTACAAGGTAGTTCTGTCGGTAACGGTGGCTATCGCACCAACGGCTACCGCTTAATGAAAGCAGGTGAACTAATTTCTCAACCAGCAACACCACCATTAGAAAATAATGGTTTTGCTCGTTTGGAAAGCCAAAATAACGGCAACGGTAACACAGCCGTATTAAACTTAGCTACTACCACTCCAGCCCCAGCTTTAATTCCTACCGAAACCCTTTCACCCCAGCGCCTCAGCCTTGCTGAAACTTTAGACAACATCAGCTACCGCATCATCGGTTTAGGATTTCCTCTGTTGACAATCGGCATTATTGCAGGTGCGGTTTGGGCTAACGAAGCTTGGGGTTCTTACTGGAGTTGGGACCCAAAAGAAACTTGGGCGTTGATTACTTGGTTAGTATTCGCCGCCTACCTCCACGCCAGAATTACTCGCGGTTGGCAAGGTCGTCGTCCAGCAATTTTAGCTGCTAGTGGCTTTGTTGTCGTCTGGATTTGTTATCTAGGTGTAAATCTTTTGGGTAAAGGTTTACATTCCTATGGTTGGTTTTTTTAAACAACCTATTTGCAATTCTCCTCTCCGAAAACGGAGAGGAGAACAATACAATTCGTAATTCGTGAGGCAAAACTTTGCAAGTCTCCTCTTAGCTTTGTTAAAAATAATATCTAATCTAATAAAATAATTGAGTATAAATATTTATATTAGCTGTCGCTAAATCTACAAAATCATAATTTTATTGCGGATGAACCCACACAACCGTGGAAAGAAACTATAGATTTAGCGACAGGAGTTTCTTATGGGAGATGGATTTGAGAGACTAAACCATGATGAAGTTGTATCTATAGAACCGGATACATTTAATAAATTAGATATTGCTAAAACTTTTAAAGTTCGTGATTTGATTACGGCGATTAAAGAATATATTGGAGCAGATGGCACAGCTGAAGCAAATTTGTATACTCAAGGTATAAATTGCGAAGTCTTAAAATTTACTGCTCAAGGATGGAAAAAAGGAAAAGTGAGACTCGCCTTAGAATTTTATCCTGATGAACCGGAATCACCACTAGAAGAAATTAGTGAAAAATTAGCAAACTTTGATATTTTATGATGGGTGGGTGGCTCACAGGTGTAGGTTTATACTCTTTTATTCCCTGGTCATTTTTAACGGTGGCTCGTTGACATAGCCACTTGATAAATGCTAATTGTGGTATCGCAAAAGTTTCGTTAGCGAAATGAAATCCAATCCCTATTTGTCCACAAAAGAAGCAGCTTTAAGAATAGGTATTTCTGAGCAAAGAGTTCGTACTCTATTGCGTAGTGGTGATATAAAGGGACAGCAAGTAGGGAAAGTATGGGTTTTGGAGCCAGAGGCAGTTGAAAATTACCTCAACCGAACCAAAGAGAATTATCCTGTAGACAGGACAACCAAGGAAAATCATCACCAAGCAGTCAAAGCCATCTCTTTTTTCTCAGGAGCTATGGGGCTTGATCTTGGTTTAGAGAAAGCAGGTATCGAAATCCTCCTTGCGTGTGAGGTGGATAAGTATTGTCGACAGACAATAGTTGCAAACAAGCCAGATATTGCACTTTTGGGGGATATAGCGTCTTACAGCGCTCAGGACATCTTAGACCATGCCAATCTAGCAAAAGAAGATGTAGACATTATGTTAGGTGGACCTCCCTGCCAAGCTTTTTCTACAGCAGGGGCAAGGCGTGGTTTCAAAGACGAGAGGGGCAATATATTCCTGAAATACATTGAACTTATTTTACAAATACGCCCAAAATATGCTGTCATCGAGAATGTAAGAGGACTCCTTTCAGCTCCGTTGCTGCACCGCCCTCACTCAGAAAGGGGGAAAGACAATGCTCCTTTATCCAGCGAAGAAATGCCAGGTGGTGCCTTGAAATATATTGTGGATGAACTTCGTAAAGGGGGATACAGTATCAGTTTCAACTTATATAACACGGCAAATTATGGCGTTCCCCAAATTAGGGAAAGAGTAGTCATGATCTGTCATCGCGGAAAGGACAAGGTTCCTTATTTATGCCCCACACATTCAGAAATGGGTGATTTTGGATTTGATAGATGGAGAACCCTGCGTCAGTCTATTACAGACCTGGATCAAAGTGACGCGGAGTATATTGAGTTCCCCGAAGGAAGGTTAAAGTATTACAGAATGTTGAAAGAAGGGCAGTATTGGAAACATCTGCCTGAGGAATTGCAAAAAGAGGCATTAGGGAAATCCTATTACTCAGGTGGAGGAAAAACTGGTTTCCTTAGGCGTTTGTCTTGGGATAGGCCAAGCTGCACCCTAGTGACATCCCCTGCCATGCCAGCAACTGATATCTGTCACCCGGAATATCTTCGCCCATTAAGTATTCAGGAATATAAACGCATCCAGCAGTTTCCAGATAGTTGGGTCGTATGTGGTTCCCTCATGGCTCAATATCGGCAAATAGGAAATGCCGTGCCTGTTGGTTTTGGAGAAGCAATCGGCAAAGCGATTCTTGCACACATGAGTGACAAGATAGAACACCCGCCTTTGAACTTTCCGTTTTCACGCTACAAAGGCAACGATGATGTGTCATGGGAGGCTAAAATCACAAAATCCCTAGAAGAAGAAAAACCAGTCCAGGGTTCACCTTTTACGGTATGTGCTGTATAAGAGCTAGGCTTTGATAGCTCTTAAGGCAGAAAGGTATTTTTCCACATACAATTTGAAGCCTTTTTCTGAAAGATTCTCTTTCCCTTCCAATGAGGGGAATTTATCCCAATTATCTCCCTTTTTTTTAGAAAAAGTACGGAACCATTTTTTAATTGGGGTGCCATGACGTATGGCGGCCGAAGAAGAATTTTCAGTATTATCCCTGTTTTTTACTTGCAGTGATTGCCAGACATTTTCGCTATCACAATATATAAAATCAACTGCTCTAACCATAGAACCTGAACACCAGATCCATCCATGCGGCTCGATGACTTCTGCAATATACCTTTCTAACAAATCCCCCACAATGTTTTCAGCCCCCATCGATAGGCGGTGCCATTCTTCGGCTTTTTCCAGTTCCTCAGACGGAACTTCAAAATACTTGTTCAGGATGACGCTTACCATTTCATCCGGGATTGTACTAGGTGGCAAAGGTGTTCTTGGGTCACGACCTTTTTTGAAATTTGTTGCACTGGCGATAATATATTCTTCCGTCCCTACGATTGACCTCTCCTTACCTTTTAACGCCGAGGCCGCATCAGGGTTATCGGTAAGGAATCGTATAACAATTGTAAATTTCTCGCTAAGTGATGGATCAACACTATCCATCGCCTTTTTTGCAATCTCTGCTGCATTTTGTATAAATTTCGACATCGTTCCCTAGAAGGATTAAATGTTTCAGTTTTATAACATAAATTAATATGCTTCCCAATAAAGGGGTCTTTGTAGTCAGCTTCCCAAATAGGCAACACTGTGGTCGGGTAGCAGGACTATATCGTCATAATCCCACCCCCTCAGAACCGGACATGGGCTTTACAACGTATCCGGCTCAAGCAATTCATAAACGACAAATTGTTCCAGAATGTATTTGTTGATGGCAGTACAGATGTACGAGTTTTAGGTTGCCGTAATTGTCACCACCACCCTGAGTTTTTGGCTTTTTATGATGAAGATGTAACTCCTCACCATTTAATAGGTATTGAGCCGACATACCTATAGGCATTTGTGGTTACATCAACTATAATAGGTCATGTGACTTACTATCAGTCACATCAATATAAAACTGAAATGAACTACATTTATTCAACTATTAATCTTAATAAGCATGATTATGGCAGAAGAACTAAGTCAGTACCCTGAAGTTTTTGAGGCTACACACAGAGGATATTTGGAACTAGCTGGCACTACAATTCCGTGTGCTGTACTGAAGAATAGCAAGCGAATTATTTCTCAGACTGGGATTTTTACAGCATTTGAAAGGCCAAGAAAAGGGGAGAAACGCCAAGAAGGTCTACCGTCAATAATAGGAGCGAAAAATTTACTCCCTTATGTAACTGATGAATTAAAGGAAACTTGCAGAGCGATTCATTACTTTCATTCAAACGGAAAAATTTCTGTAGGTTACGATGCTATTTTGATTCCTTTAATATGCAACTTATATTTAGATGCTGACGAAGCAGACCCTAGAATGCTTGTTTCATCACAAGAAAAGCTTGTTTATCGGGCAAGAATTCTTGTACGTGCCTTAGCAAAAGTAGGGATAACAGCACTGATTGATGAAGCAACTGGCTATCAGTATGACAGAGAAATAAATGCACTACAAAAGTTACTAGCTGCATATATAGCTGAGGAATTTTTACCTTGGACTTCACGTTTTCCCAAGCAATACTACCAAGAAATTTTTAGGTTATATGGTTGGGAATATGACCCACTTTCTCTTGCTCGTACCCCTTTTATAGGAAAGTTTACAAATGATTATGTATACAATGAAATGTCATCAGAAGTTCTAGAAGAACTTAAAAAGGTCAACCCAATCATAGAAAGTGGTAAACGAAGACGGAAACACCATCAACACCTTACCCAAGAGATAGGAATTCCTCATCTACAGCAGCACTTAACAAAATTAATAACCGTAATGCAGCTTTCGGACGGTATTGAAGATTTTAAAGACAACTTTCAAAGGGTATTCAGAAAAATAAACCAACTTAAGTTGAATTTAGATGAACAGTAAAACTACAGCAATTCTCATAATGAGAATTGCTGTAGTTTTACACTAAATTTCCTCTTAAACAGATGGGTCAGATGGTTCTGAATATTTCTTTATGTACTATGGATTTGACAACTTTTGTAATGAAGCAGGCATTAGAAACTGTTCGTTATATTGAGCTTGAGGCTTGGTCATTTCAAGTCTTTGGTCAGTCCATGCTCTCAAAAAGGAAAACTGCCTTTTCGACCTTATACCAGTTTAATATGAAGGTGCATATAATAGAGGAAACAAACTCGATAAATTAAAATAACCATGAGCCGCACTTTTAAGATTGAAATCGCAGAGAGCGAAGAAGAAC
>NZ_JACJRF010000015.1 GCF_014697105.1 Anabaena subtropica FACHB-260
AATGAATTTATAATCACTGTTAAACTAAAATATTTTAATCCTTCGCCCAAAATCTAACATATTTTGGGCTATTTTTATTGGCTTTTTCTTAACATTCAACACTTCTGCAACAATTCATACATTTCTGTTTGTCAATGTTTGGCATTGTTGATACCCACTATGTAATTTTGCCAAGAGGGGTATGACCCCCTATTATTGCCAATAATTATTTTTTCGGTCTTATCAGAAAAGGATTACAAAAACCATTATTACTCTTTTTGAAATCACTCAAAGGGCGATAAGTGACAAAAGTCAAAAAACCATGAATTTTATGATTTATGCCGTTCAACTTAGTACTACTAACTTTTTCCCAAGATTTGTTGGCGTAATTGATATTGAAAAGAAGCCTTGGTGATGTTCACCAAGGCTTCTGGTATATTTATTCAGTTTCCAATCTAAGCTCAACTTTCTAGCCCAAATTACTAAAGAAAGTTGCCCACAAGGTTCCGGTTACGCCGATAGCAATTAGAGTATTTGTCAAAAAATTGCCTAATTCAGCCTGTTCTCCCAATTTTTTGTCATCTTGACCGGCGCTAAAAAACAATGACCAAGCTTGATTAACATTAATTGTCTCAAAGTTGTTGAAATTAGGTCTGAATACAACAGGACCAATTAAATCTTTTCTAGGGAAATCAAAATCAGTTCTCATAACTTTCCTTACTTACTGTTTTATTTGTGATGAATGGCAATTTTTGAAGATTTAAATCTAATTACAGGTTTGTCAGCCATGCAATCAAGCCTTGTCCGGTAATCAACTCTACCGCTATGAGTGAGACAAAACCAATCATAGCCAAACGTCCATTAAGTTTCTCTGCATACTCGGTGAAACCAGCCCTTGGTGTTTGGTCTACATAAACCTTTGGTTCGATGGCGAAGTTGTTGAGTTGTCCGAGTTCGTTGGTAGTAAAACCTTTGCTTATCATGTCTTTTTTCCTTTTGTTTTCTTATGTAACTAAATATAACTTTATGTAAACAATTTTTGCAAGTGCTTGACAAAATAAATATGTGGTGATTTCATCCTAAAAGAGTCGAGAATACCGTATGAATTGGGAAATTGGTCTTTCATGCACGATAAATCGCATCTCTACATAAGAGATTTTGGATTGATTTCCATTGTTTTGGGTTATGGACGTATTTCTCCTCCAGGCTAATGACGAAGATAATGAGGAGAAATTGAGCAGATTTTTCAGCTACCAGAGATTAAGTTGATTGGGTGGATGCTGGAGGTGATTCCAAGGAAGGGGTGGAACTGGTACACTATTTTGTTCTAATAGCTGCTGGAAGTAACGGGCAGTGTTAGGCGATCGCTCTTCTAGAGGACAATGGACAAAGAAATAAATTCGTGTCCCAGTTTGTAACCACTGTTGAAGTTGTCTCACCCACTCTTCCATAAAGGGTTGATTTACTGTCAAATCAGGATGAGAAATAAACCTAATCAGGCTAAAAGGTGCGGTGACGCTGAATTGTACAGGTAATTTCGGTTTGCGTCGTTCTGATTGTAATTGGCGATCGTCGTCTCCAGTGTAGATGGGGCGTGAATCTAGTAGCACCCTTCCCACTCCCAGAGTTTCTAAAAGCTGTGTCAAATTACTTCTATGAGGTTCTCGAAACCAGTCAGGATGTCTCACCTCTAGGGCTAGTGGTGCTGTTGTGCGCGGCCAAGCTTCTAAAAAACCAGCCAAATCATCAATCAATTTTGGTGCATAACTTGGTGGTAACTGGGCAAATATGGGGCCAAGACGTTTACCCAAAGGACGCATCCCCTCCAAAAATGTTAATGCTGCGGGAATCTGGGGTTTTAATAAACCTTGGTGGGTAATATCTCGTGGTAATTTCAGACAAAATTCAAAGCCTGGCGGTGTTTCTGCTGCCCAACGGCTTACAGTTTCTTGGTTTGGTACTGCATAAAAAGTTGTATTACCCTCTACTGTAGTGAAGCAATGACTGTAGAGGTTGAGAAATTCTGTAGCGCGAGTCCCTTGGGGATAAAGTTCACCCACCCAACCCTTATAAGCCCAAACAGCACATCCAATAGAGAAATTCACAAGCTTTGACAAAAAAATCTACAGGGAAATCCTGAGTGTTCATATTTAATATTAAAAGAGATTAAGTAAGTTGGTGAGAATAAGGAAACACCAAAAAATAAATTATTCCAAATTGACGGTTAGTAGGGTGCGTCAGTATGAATAGTTTCTTGGTACAGCTAAGTTTTCTTGCACTGACGCACCCTACATTTTGGATGTTTTTTTATCTGGAAGTCCCTAAATCTCACTATGTAAAATAATATAAGTTTATTGTGTTCGAGTTCGTAATCAGGACTTAAGTCCTGACTACAAACCTTTAATTTTCATCTCGCCCATGAACTTCAGCCGGTGGGCTAGTTGCTTCCACAGCCGTGAATGGTTCGAGAATTTTGTAGGTGTGGTTTGCGCCTTTTGGCACAGTCCAAGAACTCCCAGGTTCTAGTAATATTATTTGCCCTTCAATGTGCAACTCGGCACGACCATTAATTACATAACCAACGGTTTCGTATTCTCGACGAGTTGGTTGTTTATCTTCACCTGGTTGTTCGTCTTCCCAAAGACGCATAGAAATAGATTTACCCGATGCTAAATATTTCTGACCGAGTTTACCTTTGGGAGAATGGTGAGAATCTATTTTTTTAACGCTGGTATCACTCATATTTAACCACCTTACGGTTTTAGTACAACTTTGATGCAGTTATCTTTTTTATGTTTAAAAATTTCGTACCCGTGGGATGCTTGTTCTAGTGGGAGGGTGTGGGTGATGACGAATGATGGGTCAATTTCGCCATTTTGAATACGTTCTAGTAAGGGCTTCAAATATTTATGGACATGGGTTTGTCCCATCTTGAAAGTTAAACCCTTATTCATTGCCGAACCCATCGGGATTTTGTCAAGGAAACCACCATATACACCCGCCACTGAAACATGACCACCTTTAGCCGCAGACAGAATTACTTGTCGTAATGCGGTTGGTCTGTCTGTTTCTAGGCGGACAGCCTGTTTTACTTGGTCGTAGAAAGCCATCAAATCTGTACCGTGGGCTTCCATTCCGACTGCATCAATACAAGCATCAGGCCCACGTCCACCAGTCATTTCCTTGAGTGCTTCCCCAATATTGACCTCTTCGTAGTTGAGGACTTCGGCATTACATTGTTCTTTAGCCATTTGTAAGCGTTCAGGAATGCGGTCAAAGGCGATAACTCTTTCTGCACCCAACATATAGGCGCTCTTAATGGCAAACTGCCCGACTGGGCCACAGCCCCACACAGCCACAATATCGCCGGGTTTGATGTTGCAATTCTCCGCCGCCATGTAACCAGTCGGAAAAATATCAGTTAAAAATAATACTTTTTCATCTGGAAGATTATCGGGTATTTTGAGCAAGCCAATATCTGCAAAAGGTACGCGGGCGTATTCTGCTTGACCGCCAGCATAGCCACCAAATAGGTGAGAGTAGCCAAATAGACCTGCTGGAGAATGACCCATTTGCAGTTCTACCATCCAGGCGTTAGGGTTGGAATTATCACACAAAGACCATAAATCCCGTTGACAGAAGAAGCAAGAACCGCAGGAAATTGTGAAAGGAACAACCACGCGATCGCCTATTTTCACATTTTTTACAGCACTCCCTAATTCAACTACTTCCCCCATGAATTCATGACCAAGGATATCGCCATTTTGCATAGTGGGAATATAGCCATCATATATATGCAAATCTGACCCACAAATAGCTGTAGAAGTAATTTTAATAATTGCATCTCGTGGATTAAGAATTTTTGGGTCAGGTACTGTTTCTACCCTGACATCATTTGTCCCCTGCCAGCAAACAGCTTTCATATTGATGATTCCTAATTTATTTGTGACTCAGAGACGCGAATTATCGCGTCTCCAGTTTAATTAAGATGGTGATTAAATCAATGATTCACGCGTAAAACTCAAGCTTGGTATTAATTATTAACTCCGACTTCTAGCTTCTCTTACACGCTCAGGCTGTCGATAATAACCACCTTCACTTTGAGTCATTGGCTCAACTGTTTTACCTATTTTTCTTTGTACTGATTTGCCAAACTCTTTAGTAGCTCTGGGTGTTTCTTCGTCTAAGTTTAATTTTTCACGCACATTATCAGCAGTGTTTCTCAGACGATTTTGAGCGTTTCTTACTTGATTATCATTTCTGATACCTTCGTTATTAGGAGTACCTTTGTAGTAAGTACCTTCTGGTGTTTGGACGGTATTAGCTTGAGCAATCATAGCAGTACCGTAGATTAAAGATTGACCTACGAAAAATGTTGCTGCTACCAAGAAAACAACTAAAATTTGACGAAGCAAAATATTTTGTATCCAAGAAATTAGGCGGTTCATAGAACTCCTTTATTACATGATGTGTAAGGATGTATATATTTTTGACGTGATCAATGTTATTAAACATCTATCTGTAACTAGGTTTAGATATCGGCAATTAGTAGTAGTTTATATTTATAAAAGATTACTAAATACCTAATTACAACCTTAAAAATCTTAGAGCTAATTTGTAAACTAAAGTAAAATACTTACCATGTAAGGGTTTCAGGAATTCGGGTTAATACAGCACTTATTCGCTGAAACTTAGACCTAGTAATGATTTGAATCTCCTTAAGATTTTCTTTACGAATCAGCTCTTATTTCCTACTCCCCATACTCACGGTTTAAGTACAACTTTGACGCAGTTATCTTTTTTCTGTTGGAAAATGTGATAACCGTGGGATGCTTGTTCTAGGGGTAATTGATGGGTGACAACAAAAGATGGATCGAGTTTGCCGTCTAAGATAAGTTGGAGTAACAAATTCATGTATTTCTGACCGTGCATTTGTCCCATCCTGAAAGTTAGACCTTTATTAAAAGCAGCACCCATTGGTATTTTGTCTACAAATCCACCGTAGACACCCATAATTGAAAGCGTGCCACCTTTACGACAGGCGACCATCATTTCCCGCAATACGTGAGGACGGTCGGTTTCTAGCCTTAACTTTTGCTTTGTTTGGTCGTAAAAGTCTTCTAAACCAACACCATGCGCCTCCAAACCTACTGCATCAATGCAAGCATCAGGGCCGCGTCCCCCTGTCATTTCTTTTAAGGCTTCACCTGTATTGACTTCTTCGTAATTAATAACTTCGGCTTTGGCATATTTTTGCGCCATCTCTAGACGTTCGGGAAAGCGGTCTATGGCTATGACTTTTTCTGCACCCATCATATAGGCGCTAATCATGGCGAATTGACCGACAGCACCACAACCCCACACAGCGACAGTGTCACCTGGTTGAATGTCGCAAATTTCTGCACCCATATAACCGGTGGGAATAGCATCGGAGATGAATAGCAACATCTCGTCTGGTAAATCTGGCGGAACTTTCACCACACCGACATCAGCAAAAGGGACGCGGATATATTCAGCTTGTGCGCCAGCGTAACCACCTAATAGATGAGAGTAACCGTAAATGGCTGAGGTGACATTGCCGTAGAGTTTTTCTTCTAACCAAGCATTGGGGTTAGAGTTGTCACACAGCGACCACATATCATGTTCACAATAGTGGCATCTACCACAGCCTATCGTAGAAGGAACAACAACGCGATCGCCTATTTTTAAGTTATCGACTCCGCTACCAACTTCGACGACTTCCCCCATAAACTCATGACCAATAATGTCACCCTGTTGTACTGTGGGGATATAGCCGCCATAAATATGTAAATCAGAGCCACAAATTGCTGTGGAACTAATTTTAATAATTGCATCACGGGGGTTGAGAATTTTCGGGTCTGGTACCGTCTCCACCCGCACCTCGTTAGCACCATACCAGCAGACAGCTTTCATAGTTATTAGTCAGTTGTTAGTTGTCAGTTGTCAGACGTTCTGACTTTTCACAGTATCTCGGAAACCCCTACTTCCCCTGCCTCCCTACTTCCTTCCCGATGGCTGTCCTTCAGTTGTGGCGATTTCTCCAGCTTCCATCAGCATTTTGAAGCGGCGTAGTTCATCACCAATTTGCTGTTCTGGTTCTTCACCAAAAAGTTTGGCAACTACAGCAGCTAAAGCACCCCCAGGGGGATTGTATTCTAAAACAACCTTTACTTCAGTACCGCGATCGCCTGGGGCTTTTTGAAAACGTACAAAACCAGAATTTTCCACATCTGCACCTTCCACAGAAGCCCAAGAAATAAACTCATTTTCTCGGTCTTCTAAAATATCGGCATCCCATTCCACGTTGTTACCTAAAGGCGCATTAGCTATCCAATGCGAGCGTTTTTCGTTGTACACCTTTACAGATTTGAGATGCTTCATAAAGGTCGGCAGATTCTCAAAGTTATGCCAATAACGGTACAGTTCATCTGCTGGTTTATTAATTGTCACCGTCTTTTCAACTTTGATGGGTTTATTTATGCCTATCGCTTCTTGCGCTTGCTGAATAGTGCTTTGTTTGGTTACACCTTGATAGATTAAACCGCCACCAGCTAAAGCCGTCAGCACTCCCCGCAAAGAAGCTTGTCTTAAACCTAGTAATACTAATGCCCCGCCGCCAATGAGAGAAGCCCAACGCTCACTCTCACTGGCTTGACTCGGAGTGTTACTCTGTCTATCTCCTGATGTCAAAGTCACTCTTTTATCTCCCATTTAAAATGCAAACCCCTAATGAGGGACTTCCAGATCAATTCAAAATTCAAAATTAAATACAGCCAGACACCTGGGGGAGCCAGTGCGTTGGTGAAGCAGTCCGGTCTTGGGGGTTCCCCCCAGGAGGAACTGCTGAAAGGGTTCCCCGGCTTAAAGCAACTGGCGTTGGGGTTTGTACCTACCTTCTCTACGTTTCCTGCGGAACGCTACGCGTTCGCGTAGCGTGTCGTAGACAGACGCTACCGCCTAGCTTGCTTCTCCGGAGGAGTACGCCCACTAGGGGCAAGGTTTTGAACCTAGCTTTTTCTGATAAAAAAATATCCAAGTAGGTTGGGTGCGTCAGTACGAAAAAACCTAGCTGTACCCAGAAGTTATTCATACTGACGCACCCTACTAACTAAGAACTACGAATTACATTGATACAGCAGCCCCTGTTGTTGGCTTAGGAGGCTGAACGGTAGCACCTGTGCGTGTCCGGTACAGTCCTACTAATCGCTGTTCGTATTTGAGCAAATCTTTGTAAATTTCTTTGAAAATAGCGGTTGCTATGGGGTCAGTGTACATTGCACAGAGATTACCAATATCACCAATACCAGTTTGTACATCGCCCAAGGCGCTACGTATTTGATATATGTCATCGCTACCACTTAAAGCGCTTTTCACCTTGGCATATTGATTAGCGATATTTGCCCCGAAGGAGGGTTTTTCACCCATCCTAGAGAGATAGGTTTCTAGGTACTCAATATGACGCTGTTTATTAGTAATCATTTCTTGGAACAGTGCTTTTGCTTCTGTATCCGATTCTTTTTCTGCGTACTTCTCTAGGGCTTCTAGTGAGTAACGTTCTCCACCCAAAGCAGTATTTAAACCTCTGACGATATCACCTTTAGTTGAACCGCCCCAAGCATCTGCGAGTTTCCACCATTCTGCACTAGTATCATTTTCGTCTGGTAGTGCTGCATCTTTACCACCATAACCCAGACGACTCAAAATAGCTGTGGTGAAAATCGCCAAATCTCCGGGTTCACGGGATGTAATTAAATTCCCATCAACGACTAGGGCTTCATCTAGATAGTTTACACCAGCATTAATCATGTCTTTGCTGATAGCACTAAAGCCAGTAGCCCGTTTACCTTTCAGCAAGTCGCCTTCAATTAAAACCTGTGGCCCGTGACAAACCGCAGCTACCCATTTTCCTTGCTGTATGGCTTCTTGTACGAAGCGGACTGTATTTGTGTTGCGCCGCATTCTATCGGGAGCCATCCCGCCAGGAATGATCACGGCATCAAATTCGGAAGCGATCGCTTCTGTAGTGGTACCATCGGCTTGAGTAGAAAGTCTACCTCGTTTTCCCTTATATTTTTCATTCATCCGCGAACCGAGGACAACCACCTCAAATCCGGCTTGTTTTAAACCATTACAAGGGATGATAAATTCTACATCTTCTACTGCCTGTTCAATGAGAATAGCTACTTTTTTCTTCCCAGAATTATTACTATGGCTGGTCATATTTTTTCCTATCTAACGGTAGATTGAGCTAAAACCCTAACTTGGTAACTATGCTGGTGTTTCACTAGTGGGTGAAGTACCAAACATTTCTTCGTAATCATGCGAGAAGTGAGAATGCAGTTTGGCAAACTCTTCTGGTCTAATAGCGTTTTGCAAAACTGCAAAAACAGCACGTACATGAATTGCTGTTGTTGTGGGTTCTAGGTTTTCCTTTTGACTCACGCGCATGATAAAGTCTTGCAAATTAAAACTTTGATCTGGTTCTCCTTCTCTACCCCGCAAACAGTCTGCTAATTCTTGTGGTAGTTGAGCTGCTAATTCTTGAGCTTCTTCACCAGAAATGCGTTCTTTAATAGTTTCTAGAGTGGCACAGGTAGCTCTTTGAGCCTCTTCTCGAGAATTTGATTGAGCGAGGCTTTGTACATGAGTAATGAATCCGCCGTATTCCACCTTCTACCTCCACTGATAATCATTAATAATTTGAAAGAAAAGCATAACTGAAAATATCTTTTTTATAAAAACCTCATCCACAAAAGGATAGAGTTTTGTTAATGGCCAGTTAGCAACAAAATATTTTAATATCACCCACAAAGAAATTATTAAACCAGGTTCCAAAACGACTGACACAAGTACCACAATAAACACAAAAAATAGTTATAAGTCAAAAGTTTTTACTTTAGTTGATTGTGGTTTGAAAACTCCTAACTCATAACTAACAGATTCAACTACAAATGGCTTGACCTTGATTTGATACTTTTTAGATTAGGTGGAAATAGCTGGTTTTACTTCGTTCCCAAGAAATAGATCCTTTTATTTCTAAAGTTGTACATCTTATGCAGTACAACTTAATGAAAATAAAAAGCTATTGTGAGAATATAGAAATGGTTAGTATTATGGCAGAAAAAACTAATAATCAAGAAATTAATTCTGAAGATTTGCCACAGGAAATTACTGAATCCTATGGCACTGGTGTCAAAGACTTACCAGGATACAACATTGGTGGACGTGTATTACAAGACAGAAGACGTGAATATACAGAAACTAGTCCCGAACTTACAGGTGGCGATGTTGATGCTTATTGGCAAGATGCGGATGCAGTAGGAGACGAAGCTGTTGGTGGTACTGCTCCAACACCAGATCAGAATGTGACTGAAGAAATAGAAGCAGCCGTGGGGTTGGAAATGCACGATAAAGCCTTTCTCCGCACCAATGAGATTTTAGAACAGCGTGATGATAGACGCTGGGAATTAGATCCCAAGTCTTCTGAAGATTATGAAGAACGGGGAGATAAGTAGAATGGCAAATCACTGAAGAGGTAGGAAGCAGAAAGCAGGAAGCATTGCCTCTGCTCCCTGCTCCCTTGCTAATTACCCCACCAAATTATGTAGATGGGGTAGTGAATGCGTGTATGGCTTTGGTCTGGATTGTACAATTCTCTTAGTAACATTAATAGGTTTAAGCCTCATCTGTGGCCAACTTTATCCACGGGGGCAATGTAATTAGGAGAATCACAATACTCATGACGCTCGATAAACCCTCTCAACAAGGTGCAAATTCCACAGAATGTGCAGCCAATGTCATGGAAACTGTACCGTTAGTGATGCGGTTTATTCGATCGGAAATGCGGGCCCATAAAGCAGCTTTTTTGTCAATACCACAATTGCGATCGCTAGCATATCTCAATCGCTACCCTGGAGCTTCATTATCTGACCTAGCCGAGCATTTAGGTGTCACTTCAGCCACAGCATCAGCCACAATCGAACGGCTAGTACAACGCGATTTAGTACAACGTATTCACCATCCCCAAGAGCGAAGACGTATCGTCCTCACTCTCACTGAAGAGGGGAAATCTATTTTGCAGCAATCCTTAGATCAAACGCGCACTCAAATCGCCGACCTTTTAAAAGGTCTGACAGCCGAGGAAATTTCCTCTGTTGAGAAAGGATTAGCCTTACTCAAAAATATTTTTGAGCAAACAGAGTTCAATCCCCATAAGCGCTGAGGTTGATTGTAGTGAATGTTTTTCTGGTAGAGTGACTATAAATTGGCGATCGCTTCTGATCCTGCGCCTCGCTCAATTACGATGAACACTTATCCAAACATGGATCTGTAGCATTTTGCAAAACTTGGGGAGGTTCATCTAGATTCTGAACTTCTCCGTTCATTTCTTTCAACCATTTCTGAATGCGTTTTCTCTGTAATTCGCAGACTTTCACACTTGCTACTGTTAATGCTTGGCGGGGAAAAATTTCTCTCAAATCAGCCAACATATCAGCACAAACACAAGCTTCTAAACATTCTGTAATATAAGCCATAGAATCTAAACACAACCATTCCTGATTCGCCTCTAGCTTACAGATGTTGAGCTTTATGGTTTTCATAAGAATAGGTTATTTTATATACCCGCATTTGCCTAACTATTTTAGTGTATTTTAGAACAACTTTTTCAAAAATTCACCAACTTTAATGTGCGTCTCCTTTGGAGAATCACAGAACTTTATTGAAAGCGGCGGAAAACCCCAACTAAAAAGAGTTGGGGTTTTTTCTCTCCGTTGCTTAATCAGTAACTTTTTTAAACAGGCGTTGCTTCTTGCTTGTTAGATGATTGCACTAACTCAAAAAGTCTGCTTTCAAACCTTTCCATACAAGCTGACCAATCATAGCCCAGTATAGAAGGACGTGCTTCTTCACTCATGGCAGCTTTGAGTTCAGGGTTTTCCAAAATAGCAATTACCTTTTGCGCAAAATCTTTTGGATTGTTAGGTTCTGCCAAAAAGCCGTTACGACCAGGGAATACTTGTTCTGATGTTGACGGTGCTAATGCGGCAACTACGGGAGTACCGGAAGCTAGAGCTTCGTTTGTTGTTGTGCAGAAATTCTCTGTTACTGAGGGATTCACGAATATATCGGCGCGAGCAAACCAACCTAAAAGTTCTGTACCGTGAGACTCGCCCCACACAGTGATACCAGAGACAAACTTTTGAGCGCGTCTACGGATTTCTTCATCTAGAGGGCCGCTACCAACAATTACCAAATGCACATCAGGAATTTTGGCAGCAATCAGGGGATACATATCTATCAGTTGAGTGACATTCTTTTCTGCGGTGACACGTCCTACAAATAACAGAGTTGGTCTATCGTCGTTAGGAATCGGATTGTGAGTAATGTTGCGGGGATGGAATTTTTCACAATCAATCCCTTGATAAGGTAGATATTCACTACGTTGACATTTTAATTTCTGGTACTTCGCCAATTGTTCTCGTGAAGAAAACACATTCAGATCATACTCTTCACTAAACTGCTTCACTAAAAGTGGAACAAGAGGACGCACCAAACTAAAGAAGATATCGCCAAAGTAATATTTAATATAGGCAACAATGTCTGTATGAAAGACAGAGATGATGGGGGTTTGAGTAAACTTGGCGTATTCCACACCTACAGGACGACCATAACCTTGCAACAAAGCTGAGTATAAACCTCGCATTTGTGCTGCTTCTTCCACTACGATAATGTCTGGTTGAAAGTCTGCAAGTAACTGACTATCACTCCAATGGCGATAGTTCAAAGGTTGGGGAAGAGATTTATAAAATATTAGTGGCTGTGTAGGAAAGGCGTAGGAAGAGAAATTCGGGAAAGGAGTTAATTCATCTAGTCCCGCCATAGGACGCTTCCCAACATTTTTAGGAAACTGTTCGTTGATTTGGGGATGGACGAGTAAAACTTCATGCCCTTGTTTTAACAACCAGTGAACTCTCTGATGTACCGCAACTGATACTCCAGTTAAGAAAGGGGCGTACAATCCGCTAAACAGCGCAATGCGAAGCTTTGGTTTTTGCATATTTTTAGTAAATTTGTGTATTTCTTAGAGAAAATTGGTATTTGAAAGCGCCCTATTGGTTATTTCTTCCCCACACCCATTTCTGTAGTTCCTTCACAAGAAGATTTTGCGATTTCTACGAGACGCTACGCGAACACGCCGCGTGTCGGACAACGCCTGTTTACTCCAATGGCTGATAAGGACGATAATCAACTAGGCGAATATTCCCCGATTCATTAACTTCGTAGCTGACACCACGCCAATTGACTGTTTGCATCCGCAAAGAGGCTATCATCGCCCACCCATAAATCCAGTGTGTTAGCGGTATTCCTATCACCATCCTCAAGATAAGAGGTGCTGACAATTGGGTAATCGGTTTACCTTGTGAACGGATGATTGGTTGTACACCCAACTCTAAAAACAGCATCAGCATAGCTAATGCCAATATATAAATGACATACCAACTCAAAGCAAAAGTAGCTGTATCCCCTTGTCCACTTAAAAAGGCAATAAACCACACCACAATTAAGAGTTGAGATAGTCCTATGGTTAAAACAGCTTCACCTACTACCGCCCACCAATGGGGATGATAAAGTCGGGAGGAAAGTAGTTGGCGCTGGAACCAGTATCTTAAACTTGGTAAATTACACTCCTCTTGATTGAGCATTATCAGAGAAGGTACAAACTGCACCCGGAGGTTATATTTAGCCAATACACGGCGTATCATTGTATCTTCTCTCAGGGCTTCTCCCCACTTCTCTAACAGTCCGGTTTGGTGCAGCACTTCCCTTTTTATTGCCAAAGTTCCGCCCCAAGGAATCCCATATAGGTACATCTGCACAATTGCGGTAACATTCCCGATGTACCTCACTAAAGTACCCCAATAAGTTCCTGTGGATACATACCAGCAATTACCAGTAGTTGCACCTACTGTGGGATGAGACAGAGGGCTGACTAATTCTCGTAACCAATTGGGATGAACAATAGTATCAGCATCGACTAAAGCAATTACCTTATAAGAGTCATCTAATTCTGAGACAGCTTGCAATAAGGAACTGCATTTGAGACTACAACTTTGGCGTACAGTCCGCAAATGATTAATTTGGAAATTATTTGCGTTTATTTGCTTGATGATATCGTTAACAACTTGCCAAGCTGGGTCTTGTTCACTATCGACAATTAGCTTTAGATCATATCGTGGATAGTTTTGCTGAAGAAGCGATCGCAAACAATCAGCTAAAAACGGATATACTCCCCGTAAGCACAAGACTACTGCTGTTTTAGGTAATTGCTCATCAGGTAGATTTTTTGAGCGTGTATTCAAACCCCACCAAAATCGTAATACTGAATACACTTGCACAACTAACCAAATCACCAATAACTTAGATATTAAGATCGCCAATTCATCCATTAATGGATTACCTCTATGTATTAATCGGCGGTTAATAATTAGTAGAAACGTTGCCATGCAACGCCTCTACCGCAATGCAACATCCCTCACAGGGATATTTTGCTATCAATAGGTTGATCTAAGGAATCATAAGCATGGTACTCAACTAGGCGGATATTCTCAGGGCTGTAAATTCGATAAATAATGCCCCGCCATTTAACTGTTGATATCCACAAAGAAGATAGCATTGCTAACCCATAAACCCATTGTGTTAAGGGAATTGCCAGTAACATTTTCCCCACCCTAGCAATTGATAACTGTGTCCCTGGCTGACCTTGAGCGCAAATTACTGGTTGTAGTCCTATCTCCATCACCAGCATCAGTAAGAGCAATCCCAGAGTATAAATGCTGTAGGAATTGAACAATAAAGCTGCTACATCCCATTGAGCATCACCCAAGGACAACAGAAATACAATAATGGCTAAACTTGGGAACAAAATACTAGAAACAGCTTCACTAACTATAGCCAGCCACCGGGGATGATAGAGCCGAGAATAAAGCAGGAAACGCTGGAGATATTCGATGATACCCAGTAAATCACACTCCTCACGATTGACCATAATCAGTGAAGGCACAAATTTAACTCGCAATCCATGTTTCCTTAACACATTGTGCATCATCAAATCTTCGCCGAAAGCTTGCGCCCACTGTTCCAGTAGTCCTGTTTGGCGCAACACTTCTGTTTTCACAGCTAAAGTCCCACCCCAGGGAATACCAAATAGGTACATCTGCACAACTGTAGCGATATTACCGGTGTAGCGTACCAAAGAACCCCAATATTTACCCGTGGGAATATACCAACGATTACCTGTTGTCACCCCAACTTTGGGATTATTCAGAGGACTAACTAATTCCCGCAACCAGTGAGGATGAACGATTGTATCTGCATCTACTAAAGCAACTACTTGATAAGAATCATCTAAATCAGAAATAGCTTGAATTAGAGAACTGCATTTGAGACTACAATTGTGGCGGATAATTCTCAAATGATCGATTTGAGCGTTAGTAGCTCCTAATCTATTGATGGTATCACTAGTAATCTGCCAAGCTGGGTCATCTTGACTATCAACAACTACCTTGAGACTGTAATTTGGGTAATTCTGCTGTAATAACGCTTCTAAACAGTTGTGTAAAAAAGGGTCAGCCCCCCGTAAGCAAAGAACTATCGCCGTTTTAGGTAACTGGTCATCAGGTAAATTCTGAGAACGCCATGTCCGCACATACAACAAAAAGATGAATGAGAGACACATCTGAATAACTAACCACCCCAGCAAAGACTTAGACAAGAAAATTGCCAACTCTTTCATCACATCTATGTCTCCGGCAAATTTTGCCTTGCTTGTGTAATGGTCTATTGTTTAGGGATGTGGGGGATGTGGTATTCTTTCCCATCTTCCCCAAGTCCCTATCTCTCCTCACTCCATTTATCTATCAAGTGAGTATTTGATAGAAATATTCACAGTGGTGTTTTTTGAGACTGAAAAACTTGACTTGCTAAATGCTGGTGTACCTGTTTGGATGGAGACAGTGGGATTATTAGAAATACCAAAGCCTTCTTTCGGAATACCAAAGAAGTTTGTATCTAGCTTGCGATTACCATTTTCATCATGAACGATCGCCACAGCATATTTACCTGCTGGTAAGCCGTAGAAACTCTTGCTTACAGTCTTACCAGTAATTTTTGTACAGCCACTTTGAATTTCACTGGTGTCACTCATGGGAAATCCTTCTTCACTGGCGTAAACCCGGAAGCAAATTTCACCTTTTTGATGACGTATACCGTTGACGTTAACAGTTAATTTAGTTGGAGTTTCTGCGTTTACGCCTGTCAGAGAGCCTAAACTTAATAGGGTAGCTAATAGGAAATAACGCAAATGGGAAATTTTTAACATGATTGCTATTCCTCTAATTATTTGAGATGGTTAATTGTTGAGTTACGAAAAATGAAGTTTCCAGATATAAGCAAAACCGAATCTTCACTTTTATTTAACTAATTTTTGCAGGTCAGTGTTTTGCAACCATGCTTTTGTCTGACGTAAGCCTTCTTCGAGGTCAATTTTTGGCTTGTAATCTAGTAAAGTTTGGGCTTTAGCAATAGAATAAGCATGAGGACGAGTCATAAAATCTACCGACTCTGGAAGGATATCGGCTTTTTTGCGAAATAGTTTCTGTCCCTGATTTCGCAATTTCAAAAACAATTTCATTTCATCTTTTGGAATAGACATAGGAGCAGATGAACCTTCCATCGCCGCTAGGCGCATGAAGTATTCTTTCCAAGAAGTTTCTTCTCCATCGGTGATATTAAAGATTTCACCATAAGCATCTTTTTCTATTGCTAAAAAGATGGCATCAATTAAGTTATCGATATAAACATGATTGATAACTCCTTGGCCTTCGTTAGCGTAAGCAAACAATTTTTGCCGCATCATCAAAATTGGTCGAACTATCCAGGGGATACTTCCTGGCCCGTAAACATCACCGGCGCGAATGATAATTACGCCAAAATCAGGCGGAGAATTTAGGGGTAAAAGTTCGGCTTCAGCTTCGATTTTGGTTTGACAATAGGGATTGTTATCACCGGAAAGTGTGCCAGATTCGGTAATGCGATCGCTATAATTAAACCCATAAACCATGACGCTGGAAAGATGTACAAAGCTTTTCACACCAGCATTTTTGGCAGCTTTAGCCATATTGACTGCGCCAGCCACATTAATTTCCCGAAAATTCTTGATGGGGCCTGCTTCTTCGGTCAATTGTGCTGTGTGTAGAACAATGTCTACTCCTTGACAAGCTTTTTGGGCGATCGCTGCATCAGTTATACTACCAACAATCACTTCCGCACCCAATTGCTGCGCTTTGTCTTTATTGGTAGAACTTTGCAGTCCACGCACTTTCATTCCTTGGGCGATCGCTAACTCGGCTGCACGCAAACCGATAAATTCATCAATCCCAGTAATCAGCAGAGTTTTATTTTGTAAATCCATAATACAGAGTTATTGTTTTACTAAAATTTCCATTCTTAACCCAGGAGAATAATCACTCCATTACTCATTACTCATTACTCCTTACTCCTTACTCATCACTCATTACTCATTACTCCTTACTCCTTACTCATCACTCATTACTCCTTACTCATCACTCATTACTCATCACTAACTACGTCCTAAAAAATATCTGCTGGGTCGGCGGAACGAAGTTTGTTAATAGCCAACGCACCAGAAGTAATACACATTAGCACTGCTGAAACAAAGACAATTAAAGCGTTATTTGCCGTCATGACAATTGGTAATTTAGTTGCTGACATGGCAAAATCATACAAACCAATTGAAACTATAAATCCTGGAATATAAGCTAATAATGCTAGGATTAAAGCTTGTTGAAATACCACATTCAAGAGATAACTGTTAGGATATCCAATTGCTTTTAATGTTGCGTAAGCAATGAATTGAGTGGCAATATTGCTGTAGAGAATTTGATAAACAATCACCACACCTACAACAGAAGCCATTGTGAGCATGATGTTGAGAATAAAGCCAATTGGTGTTCTAGCAGACCAATATTCTTTTTCAAAATCAATAAAGCCTTGGCGAGTGAAAATCCTCACATCATTAGGCAAACTGGCTTCTAAATTTGCCACAACATTTTCCTGATTAGCACCTGGTTTCAGGGTGATTATACCAACATCAATTTTCTCGGCTGGACGAGTATTAGGATTAATCCGCAGAAAAGTTGAATCGCTGACAATCAAGTTACCATCAACACCAAAAGAGGGGCCTAAACTGAATAAGCCACCTACTCGGACTTTGTAGCCAATAGGCGCATCAAAGGGAAAAATTTCAATTGTCTGCTCTGTATCCCCTTTGTCAAAATTGGCAGCTATAGGGCCAAATTCTGGACGGGAATCTCTATCGAAAAGCATGACATCAGGAATTTTCAGTCTGTCTAAATTTTGATCCAGTTCGGGAATATTCATTACTGGTTGACCAGGGTCAAAACCAATAACATAGATTGAATATTTTTCTCCAGTTTCCGGATTTTTTAATTTAGCAAACTGCAAATACATGGGGCTAACTGATTCCACCCCATTAAACCCTAAAGTTTGATACAATCGAGTCCGAGAAAAACTTTGATTTGATGTCAAAGATTTATATTGTGAACTCACTAAAAACAAGTCACCTTTGAGATTCTGATGTACTGCGGTAGCACTGGAGTAAAGCGCATCTTGAAAACCAAGCTGCACGAACATCAGCAAGACAATAAAAGCAATGCCAGCTACAGCTATAAGAAAACGGATCTTCTGTTGGACTAGCTGTAGCCATGCTAAGGGAATTTTAAAATTCATCTTGATTTTGTTGATTGTTAGTTGTCAGTTGTCAGTTGTTATTTGTACACGTTGAAACTAATAACCAATGACTAATGACTAATGACCACTAGATTTGAATTGCTACATCAACTTGTAAGTTAGTTAAACGTGCGACCCGTTCGCTATCTGCGGGATTTTCGATAGAGACTTTGACCTCAACTATTCGGCGGTCTGTGTCTGATCTGGGGTTGAGGCTGAAGATACTTTGTTTGTCAACTTGCCAACCAATTTCTTTGACGGTTCCTTGTAGTGTGCCAGCAAATGCAGTGCTGGTAATTCTGGCTGTTTGACCTACACGCACTTTTTGAATGTCAGTTTGATAGACTTCGGCAATTACATACATCTGCGATGTTTTACCGATGTCAGCAAATCCGGTGCTGGGGATAACTTCGCCTGTTTTGGCATGAACTTTTAAAATTCTGCCATCCATAGGAGCTTTAATGTAAGTTAGCTCTTGATCGGCTTTGGCTTGTTTGATAGCTGTTACAGCACTTCTGACTTCCATCTGGGCTAAATCTACATCTACATCCCGCACTTCGGCGACACTGTTGAGTCTGGCTTTAGCTTCTTTAATTTGGTCAGCAAGGGTGTTTTGAGTCCGGCTGAGGGCGGCTTGGGCTTCGGTTAGTTGCTGTTGTACAGTTTTGAGTTGCAGGGCTTTACTATCTGATACAGAGGCGGAAACTGCGCCTTCTTTGAATAATTGTTGATAGCGATCGTTTTCAGTTTGAGCGTTGTTGACTTCCGCTTGAATACGGTTAATTGTTGCTTGTTGAGTAGCAGTTTCTCCTTTTAATTGTGATTCTAAACGAGCAACTGTAGCTCTTTGAGCATCGATGTCTCCAGATTTTGCTCCCGCTTTAACTTGCGCAAGTCTAACTTTAGCAATTTGCAGTTTATCTAAAGCTTGTTCTAGGGCTGAGGTAGCACGATTATAATCTTCTAGGTAAGCTAATACTTGCCCTGCTTTTACCTGTTCACCTTCTGTCACCAATAGTCTGTCTACTCGGATACCATTGGTGGAACTAGGGGCGGATAAAGTAGTGATTTTTCCTTGTGGTTGTAAGCGTCCTAAAGCGGTGACAGCAACTCTCACGGGTTCAGCCTTAGGAGGATTGGCTGTGGGAGTCTTAACTTGGGGGCTGAACTTATTGGACGAAAAACTGTAGAAAGAAATTAACCCAGCTGCTAATGCAAGAGAGGCTGCGAAAATTAATCGCCACCTACCTTGAGGTTTGATAAATAACTGGCGTTCTTTGTTTACTGCCATATTTTCATTCCAAATTATAATTGTGATTATTTAGGAGATAGCCAAGATGGCTATGTTTGGTAAACTGCTACTCATCCGCAATTAACCAAAAACTCTTTTCTTATATGGTTTTACCTACAGTTAGCGGAGAGGTCTAATTAATTGTGTATGAATTGCTTTTCTGTGCGTGTTAGTTATTAGTTGCACAAAATACGACTAGCAAAATTGATGGTGGTTGTGCTTTGAATCTTCCTCAGTTTTATCCTAATTTGATCCCGAATCAAGTAGCGTAAAATACGATCGCTCTGTGTTGGAATTAGGGAGTGAAAAAATGAATGCCTTTGTTGTCAGCGATGTACTCCTATCAGTGGGAGGCGATCGCCTATAAATATCTAGCAAGAAATTTGCATCTCAAACACCACGAAGCGCTGATAAAAGTAGGCGAAAACTTTGGGCAAACTAGTCTCTAATCATTGCAAAAAACTCTGATTTTGTCAATTAAATGAGTATATAGATTACCCTGGGATGCCGTATTTTGTGAGTAATTAAGTGTCTTTGGTATTATTGGCGGATTGTGCTTCCCCTAGCTGTGTAGTATAAGACATTCTCATCGATTCTGGCGGTAAAATCATCATTTCCAGATGATTGATGAAACTTATTAGGTGTATCTTAGTCGTAATTATTGGTGTGTTAATTGACTGCACTGAAAAATAGTAATACCAATTTGAGAAAAGAATGGGACAGATACATACTCCAAAACCATGATTCTGCTTGGCTTTCCTAATTTTGAATTTTGAATTTTGAATTGGTATAACTATGCCTATAGTACCCATAGACCAAATTAAAATCGGTCGCAATCGCCGTCCGGTCAAGGGTGAGAAAGTGAATGAGTTGAAGGAATCAATCAAGACTAATGGTCTATTGAACCCCATCACGGTAGATCAGAGGCTCACCTTGATTGCTGGACTGCATCGGCTGACAGCTTGTAAGTTGTTGGGGCTAGAAGCGATCGCCTGCAATATTATCCATTACGAAGATACTGACCAAGCGCGGTTAGCAGAAATTGACGAAAATTTGATTCGCAATGAGTTAGAGCCTTTGGAACGTTCGGAATTGTGGTTGGAACGTGACCAAATTCTCGAACGTATGGGATTGCGGGCGAAGGTTGGGGATAATCAACATACATTTAAAGGTGGTGAAATGGTTTCACCACCTCCGAAGAGAACTGTGGAGTTAGCGAAAGAGGCTGGTTACTCGGAACGCACCTTTCAGCATGGTAAGCAAATTGCCAAAAGTATTCACCCAGAAGTCAAACAGCTGATTAAAGGTACACCCATTGCAGATAGTCCCACAGCCCTCTTACAGGTGGCGAGGGCGGGGACACAGGAACGGAATTTGGCAGAAGAGGCGCAACAGGCTTGGGAGTTAGCCCAGGTGAGAGGCGATAAAAAAGAGGCGGAAAAACAAGCGAAGTTAGTAGAAGAGTCGAAGGAAAAGCAAAAAGCATCTCAGTTACTAGCTTATAAAAGTGCGATCGCCCAAAAGGAAGCCAAGTTAGCAGCGAAGAAAACGCAACGCCAGCCAGCACCACTAACCACCAATGAACCAGTGATTCAAACTGGTGATGAATGGATACTAGGCAGACATTTAGTATATTGTGGCGACACAGCCAAGCCAGAATTTCGCAATTTACTACCTTCAGATGCAGCATTGGCGATCGCCACCATCTCACCCACTTGGGAGCATAATTACTTGGTGGATGAAGCCAGAGTTGTGGCTGTTATCCGTTCGGAAGGACATATTTATGAATTTTACAAGCGGAATCAAATGCCCTTCCAATATGAATTATTACTAGGTCACTTTTATGTAGGAATTTTTTCTCATCAAGTAATACCTAAACCCCAAACACCAATTAATATTGAAGGCGTTGAAGGAATTGTTAACTATTTGATCAATTTGTACACCAGCCCCAATCATTTTGTGATTGCCCCATTTATGGGACACGGCGAAATCTTAATTACTTGTGAACGAATGGGGAGAATTTGTTTTATTGGTGACAGCAATTCCGAATTAATGAGTCGGGGAATTGGACGATGGCAAAAATGGACTAGCAAACAAGCCATCAAAACAGTGACTAATGAATCACAAATTAAAAAAGCATAATTACCCATATAGTAATCCGATTTGATTCTTGAAATTATTTGCGTAGATGGGGAGCAGGGAATAGAGCATAGAGAAAAATAAAGATATCAATTACGAATTATTCTGTAGCTTGTTTGTCAAATATTTATTTGTAAATCAGCAATTTAGGTAATTCATCACAAGCCTTTGATATGTTTATTATGCACAATAGATAAAATGAATGTTTGCTTGATAAATACTTACTCACCTTCATCAGTCATTTATATTAGAAATCCCTCAAAAAGCATCCCTCAATTATGGCGTTATGCTGAAAAACAAATTTAGAAATTTCAGTAATCTGATTTATGTATTTCATGAGTTATTACTGAGGTGCTAGATGGTTTGACTATTCTCTGCATCAAGATGTAGCTAACCTTAAAGCCTGAATCAAGCAACTTACAGTCTATCTTTGTTAGTTCTTAGTTATACTTGCATACTATGTCTAAATTGAGATTTTCATCAATAAATAACCAGCTTTTTTATAAAAAAAACTTAAACAAATGATTTAGTTTCTATGAACTGTGCTATTGTTTTTATTAATTCAACGTAAAAAAGCGGCAAGGCAAATTAGTTATTTAATCGCAACTGTAACAGCAAAAACTAAACCCAGTGCAGTATGGCAGAAATAATTACTCAATTGAAAAAGCGAAAAGAATTTTCTTCCCCTCTGCTTTCTGCCTCCTGAGTGCTGCATCACCATCACCTTTTATATGCTTGATTATTCCTGCAAATAACGGTATGAATTCGTAATCAAGGTGATGTTTCTTCTGTAACGAACTTGTCAACTTTTCTGAGACAAATCCCATAACATATATTATCCTGGACGCTGAAACTGGCTATGGCATTCATCAAGATACAGAACGTTGTCATTAATACCAGCTATGTGGCTGCGGTGAAACTAGATAATCAAACTAGTTTGGGAGAAAAAAGCGTTTCTGTCCTCATAGCTACTCCTCAGTTGCCATCGTTCCAGTGGGATACAATTGCTCAAAATCTCTACCATTACGAATGGATTGAATTTACGGGTCAAGCAGCTACCGTTGTCCAAGATTATTTTACCAGTTTCAACAACGTTATTGACCTATTGCCACAATATCAAGAGTCAAGCGTTGGATAACATTCTTTTGATTACTGAGTTTAGGAATGTAGGGTCTATATAGATATCAAAACCCTAACACTCTTACACCCGCCCAAAGCTGACAGGGTGAAATGGGCCGTATATATGGTGTGGTGTTTCAAGAAAAGCATTTAGCCTGACCTACAGTCATACCAATTCTCGAAAATCCTGCAACAAATTCAAACTAGAAAACCATTAGAAAATCTGGCTTTTTGAATTTTGTAGCTTGCTTCTCCGTTCGCGGAGCGTCCCGCAGGGAAGGAGTATTTTGAATTGATATCAGCTGTGCCAATGCACATAGGATAGGTAGTTGCTAACAAGTGCGATCGCTATTTTAACTGAGCAACAGAAATTACTGTAGCTGCAAAATCCACAGTACTCCAGAACAGTATATGTCCTATGTCTGCTAATCCAATTGATAGTGCCTTAGCGGAGTTAGAAACCCAAATAAATAACTGCGAAAAGGTTTTGTTGAGGTGTATTGAGGAAAAAAAAATGAAATCAGAAAAACCAATGTCAATCAACAAAATTAATAGACAGCTACAACATAATCCTATCGCCATCATTGGCATGGCTTCACTGCTACCCGAAGCGAGAAATTTACGGGAATATTGGCAAAACATAGTTAATAAAATTGATTGTATCACTGATGTTCCCTCTACTCACTGGAGCGTAGAAGATTACTACGACCCCAACCCCAGAACCCCTGAAGATAAAACCTACTGTAAACGGGGCGGGTTTATTCCTGAGGTTGATTTTAACCCAATGGAATTTGGTATTCCTCCCAGCATTTTGGAAGTAACCGACGTTTCCCAACTATTAAGTTTAGTAGTTGCGAAAGAAGCAATGGAAGATGCTGGTTATGGCGATGCTCGTGAATTTAACCGCGATTTGGTGGGGGTAATCTTAGGTGTGGCGATGGCCAAGCAATTGGGTATGCCACTTTCCGCAAGGTTAGAATATCCAATTTGGGAAAAAGTCCTCAAAAACAGTGGACTTTCCGACGAAGACACCAAAAAAATCGTCGATAAAATCAAAAGTGCCTACGTCAAGTGGGATGAGAACGCCTTCCCTGGGATGTTAGCTAACGTTGTGGCTGGACGTATCGCCAACCGCTTGAACTTCGGCGGGATGAACTGCGTCGTGGATGCGGCTTGCGCTAGTTCCTTCGGTGCATTGAAGATGGCGATTAGTGAATTAGTCGAACATCGCGCCGACATGATGCTGACTGGTGGTGTGGATACAGATAACACCATCATGGCTTATATTTCCTTCAGCAAAACCCCAGCCGTATCTCCCAGCGATAACGTCAAACCCTTCGATGCAAAATCCGACGGGATGATGTTGGGCGAAGGAATCTGTATGATGGTGCTGAAACGCTTGGAAGATGCAGAACGTGATGGCGATCGCATTTATGCAGTCATCAAAGGTATTGGTACTTCTAGTGATGGTCGTTACAAGAGTATATATGCGCCCCGCAAGGAAGGACAAGTCAATGCCTTGCGCCGTGCTTATGAAGATGCAGGCTTCTCCCCCGCTACCGTTGGTCTGATGGAAGCCCACGGTACAGGGACAATGGCTGGTGACCCCACCGAGTTCGGTTCTTTAAGAGATTACTTTAGCGAACACGACAACAAAAAGCAGCACATCGCTTTGGGTAGTGTGAAATCCCAAATCGGTCACACCAAAGCGGCAGCTGGTGCAGCAAGTCTAATTAAAACAGCCTTGGCACTGCACCATAAAGTATTACCAGCGACAATTAACATCACCGAGCCTAACCCCAAACTCAACATTACAGAATCGGCTTTTTACCTCAACACCGAAACTAGACCTTGGATTCGCCCAGAAGGAGAAGCACCAAGAAGGGCTGGGGTCAGTTCCTTCGGCTTTGGTGGGACAAACTACCACGTAGTTTTGGAAGAATACGAAGCAGAACAAAATCGCCCTTACCGCTTACACAACAGCGCCAATGAAATCTTACTGTTTGCGGCTAACCCGGCGGAACTGCTCAAACAGTGTGAGGAAGTTTTAGGTAAGTTGCAATCTGATGGTGGTAATCAGCATTACTCCCAATTAGTTCAAGATTGTCAATCGGTGCAAATTCCCCAAAATGCAGCTAGGGTGGGCTTTGTCGCCGAGAATCTGCAAGAAGCTTGCAAGTTCATGCAAACCAGCATCGACTGGCTGAAGCATAAAGCTGGTGCAGCTAACTGGGAACATCCCCAAGGGATTTACTACCGTGCTTCCGGTATGGAATTAAACGGTAAAGTCGTCTCCCTGTTCTCCGGTCAAGGTTCTCAATACCTGGAAATGGGACGGGAACTGGTGATGAACTTCCCCACCTTGCGCCGTTTGTTCGGTTATATGGATGGGTTGTTGCTTCAAGATAACTTGCGCCCTCTGTCGGAAATTGTTTTCCCCAATCCTGTGTTTGATGAAGCCCAGAAAAACGCTCAAGTTTCTGCACTGCAACGTACAGAATACGCACAGCCAGCAATTGGGGCATTTAGCGCCGGGCTTTATTCTATCCTCAAACAAGCTGGGTTTAAGTCTGACTTTGTAGCCGGACACAGCTTTGGGGAAATCACCGCTTTGTGGGCTGCGGGTGTGTTGAGTGACGCAGATTATATGTACCTAGTGAAAGCTAGGGGTCAAGCAATGGCTGCGCCAGAAGACCCAGACCATGATGCAGGGACAATGCTGGCGGTGAAGGAAGACTTGAGCAAAATTGAACCCATCCTCAAGCAGTTCCCTCAAGTTAGCATCGCTAATTACAATTCTCCCACCCAGATTGTCTTAGCAGGGCCGACCGCCGAAATCGCTAAAGTCCGTCAAGCCTTACAAGCCCAAGGTTACGCGGCTGTACCCTTACCAGTCTCCGCCGCCTTCCACACCTCACTGATTGCTTTCGCCCAAAAATCCTTTGCGATCGCCACAAAATCAGTCCAATTCCACGAGCCGAAAATCCCTGTATTCACTAACGTTACAGGTAAGCCTTATCCCAAAGACCCCCAAGCGATTCAAAAAATCCTAGAAACTCACCTGGCTAACTCGGTGTTGTTCAAGCAGGAGATTGAAAATATCTATGCGGCTGGCGGTCATTGCTTCGTAGAATTTGGGCCGAAGCGGATTCTCACCAACTTAGTGAAAGATATCCTTGGCGATCGCCCCCACATCACCGTATCCTTGAACCCCAGCACCCAAAAGAACAGCGATCGCTCTCTGCGGGAAGCAGCCGTACAAATGCGAGTGATAGGGATGCAGTTACAAAACCTCGACCCATACCAAGCCCCTCCTGCACTACCACCAGCCGAGACAAAGAAAGGTCTGAGTGTCACCTTACGGGGTATCAACTACAGATCGGAAAAAACCAAAAAGGCGTGGGAGGACGCAATGAACGATGGGTTCAAAGTATCCCTACCCTCTGCACCTGTTACCCCCGCAATTTCTGAACCTGTAGCAGCAGTCAAAGAAAATAACGGTAACGGTAA
The DNA here is from genome assembly GCF_014697105.1 of Anabaena subtropica FACHB-260. Taxonomy (GTDB): domain Bacteria; phylum Cyanobacteriota; class Cyanobacteriia; order Cyanobacteriales; family Nostocaceae; genus Trichormus; species Trichormus subtropicus. The sequence goes on from NZ_JACJRF010000015.1 coordinate 25,889, forward strand.
CGGACATGGCAAAATCACCCAACTACCCAAAATATTAGATAACTCTACTAGTCTCATAGCTCACCGACCTGAAATGAATGTGGCGATCGCTTCACCCAAACTAGTCGAAGAAAAGAAGATGCAAACACCAGAAAAACTGGACAACTACAAGCGCGTGCTAGAAAGCTTAGAGTACCTGACAACTCAGTTTCAAAAAAATCAAACTGAGAACCTGCAAGTTCATGGTACTTACCTCAACCATCAGATGGAATACACCAAAGCGTTCTTCCAACTGATGCAGCAACAAAACACCTTGTTTGCAAACGCCAAATCTTCCCAAGAAGCAGCCCAGCTTAAACTAGTGGTGATGGAAAGCCTAGAGCGTAGCATGGTGCAGTTTCACTCCCAACAAGGCGAAACCCTCCGCATCCATGAAAAATACCTCCAGGAACAGGTAGCTTATGCAAGAAACTTTTTTGAACTAATTCAACAACAATATTCTTTGGTGTTGTCTGGTGGAGTGAATACGCCAGTGACTGAAACACCAGTCCCAGAAGTTTCCGCCTTCACCATCGAAACACCCGTAATTGCTGCACCCGTCACTTCCACCCCTGAGCCTGTAGTCAAAAAAGACATCAGCATAGTTGATGCACCTGCACCGACAGCTTGGCAAATTCAGTCTGAACCTGTAGTTACTGCACCTGCTCCTGTTATTCCCACAACACCTGCGCCTGCTGCTGTCATTCCCACAATTGAACCTGTAGCTACCGCACCAGCACCCGTCATCCCCACAAGTGAACCAGTCGTTACAGCACCAATAGTCGCAAAAATTGCTGAATCCGCACCAGCACCAGCCATTAATATTGCTGACTTGGATAAAAACCTCCTAGCAATTATCAGCGATAAGACTGGCTACCCAGTGGAAATGCTGGAAATGGAAATGGACATGGAGGCAGATTTAGGGATTGACTCCATCAAACGGGTAGAAATCTTAGGCGGATTACAAGAAGTGTACCCCGACCTACCCAAGCCCAACTTAGAAGAACTGGCAGAAAAACGCACCATCGGGCAAATTGTCGAGTATCTGCAAGCTCAAGTTGCGATTAGCCAGACGGTAGAGGTAGCGATTCAACAAGCGCAACAAGTAACCGAGACACCAGCGCCAGTAGTCACTGCAAGTATACCTACACCAGCACCAGTAGTTGCACCTGAGCCAGTCGCCATCCCCGCAACACCAGAACCGGAAGCTGTCGCAGACACCACCGACTACGCAGACTTAGCGCAAACCTTACTCAACATCACTAGCGATAAGACTGGCTACCCAGTGGAAATGCTAGAACTCGATATGGACATGGAGGCAGATTTGGGGATTGACTCCATCAAACGGGTAGAAATCCTGGGAGCAATGCAAGAGACATACCCCAACCTACCCAAGCCCAACATCGAGGAACTAGGCGACCTCCGTACCATCCGGCAAATTGTTGACTACCTCCAGAAGCTGGTGGGAGGTGAAAAAAAAAAGTCTCAGTCTGAGTGCAACTGGCAGCCAGTCCAAATAATCGGCAACGTCCAACGCCGTCCAGCCAAACTCAAATACCTACCAACACCAGATAGCTTAGACTTTTCGTTACCAGAGGGACACATCTGTTTAATCACCGATGATGGTTCCCTCACCACCTCCCAAGTAGTGCAATCCCTAACAGAGCGTGGTTGGAAACTCGTAGTCTTAAGCTTCCCCTCATCCATCGTTCCCCAACAATCAGTCTTACCCGCCAGCGTCCACCGCGTCGCCCTCGCAGATATGAGTGAAGAATTACTACAACACAAATTATCTGCGATCGCCACCAACTACGGCACAATTGGCGCTTTCATCCACCTCCACCCAGCATTCTCCAATCAAGGGCTTTACTTACCACAAGAGAAAGCGATTGTCAAGCAAATATTTTTCATCGCCAAGTACCTGAAAAAATCCCTCACCGAAGCCGGACGCTATGAGCGTAGTTGCTTCCTCACCGTCACCCGCCTAGATGGAGCCTTTGGATTAGAGCATAACACCAATTTTGGGGCGATCGCTGGCGGATTATTCGGACTAGTGAAAACCCTAAGATGGGAATGGCCTAACGTATTTACCAGAGGAATCGACCTCAGCCCCACCATCAACCCCCAAAAATCAGCGCAACACATCCTTAACGAACTACACGACTCCAACCTCTATATCCCTGAAGTCGCTTACAACTCCCAAGGACGCTTCACCCTCATCAGCTAACCACTCCGCGTAACTTTGCGCTTACCTTTGCGTTCCTCTGCGTTATTTCTCCCCCACGCAGAGGAATAAACAAAATACTTTTACAACTCAAGTATATGACTACACTCACCCAAGTTCGCCCCGCATCAGTTTTTATTGTCAGTGGTGGTGCAAAAGGAATCACAGCTCAGTGCGTCATTGAACTAGCCCAACACCAACCTTGTAAATTTATTCTCCTTGGTCGCTCAGAAGTCATCGAAAACGAGCCAGATTTTGCTCGTGATTGTCTTGAGGAGCCAGTTTTAAAAAAAGCGATTATGCAGCACCTACTGACTCAAGGTGAAAAGCCCACACCCATGAGCGTACAGAAGGTTTATCACACAATTGTTTCCAGCCGAGAAATCAAAGCCACCTTACAGGTGATCGCTGCCACAGGTGCAACAGCAGAGTATATTAATGTTGACGTGACTAATGTCGCGGAGTTACAGCAAAAGTTAGCATCTGTCGGCAAGATTACAGGTATTATCCACGGCGCGGGTAATTTAGCCGATAAATTGATTGAGAAGAAGACAGACCAGGACTTTGAAAAAGTTTACACTGCAAAGGTGCAAGGTTTAGAAAACCTGTTGGCTTGTGTTGACCCCAAACAACTAGAGCATTTAGTATTGTTTTCCTCCGTCGCCGGATTTTATGGGAATATGGGGCAATCGGATTATGCGATCGCTAATGAAATCCTCAATAAATCTGCCCATCTAATCAAACAAAACAATCCCCAGTGTCACGTTGTCGCCATCAACTGGGGCGGTTGGGATAGTGGAATGGTGACACCAGAACTAAAAAAAGCCTTTGCTGAACGGGGAATTGATATTATCCCTGTGGATGTTGGCACAAAAATGTTAGTTAACGAACTCCATCCCAGTCACCGTGATTCCACTCAAGTAGTCATCGGTAGCCCCATCATCCCCCCACCAGGAAACCTAGACCCCCAACTACGCAGCTATCGCATCCGTCGCCGCATGACAGTAGAGGCGAACCCCTTCTTACAAGACCATGTAATTGCAGGTATTCCCGTATTACCTGCTACCTGTGCCATGTCTTGGATGATTAATGCTTGCGAAGAATTGTACCCAGGTTATAAGTATTTCCGTTGTCAAGAATTTAAAGTTTTGAAGGGAATCACCTTCAATCAAAATGTTCCTAAAGAACATATTTTAGAAATACAAGAAATTGCTAAACATGGTTCTGAATCTATCGAATTTCAGACCAAAATACTCAGCAAAACACCAGAAGGTAAAACCCATTATCACTTCAGCGCCCACATTACCATCGTCCACAAATCCCCAGAAGCACCATTTTATGAATCCCTAAATCTCACAGAAGATAACATCATTACCACCAGAGGTAAAGATTTTTATCGTAATGGAGATTCATCCTTATTTCACGGCCCATCTTTTCAAGAAATTACCAGAGTTTTAAACATTAATTCCGAAAAAATTACCGTTGAATGTTTGTGGAAAACAATCTCAGATGAAGCCCAAGGACAGTTTCCTGTCAGATGGCACAATCCCTACTCCACTGATATCAGTACCCAACCCTTATGGCTGTGGTTGAGTCATTTACATCAAGAAGTATGCCTACCCGGACAATTAACTCACTCAGAGCAGTTTCGCGCCATACCTTGCGATGAACCATTCTACGTTTCTTGCGAAGTTATCAGTAAAACAGCCACAGGCACAAATGCCAACATCATCTTACACGACAGCGAAGGAAAACTATTTTCCCGCATCTTAGGCGCAAAAGCCATCATTGCACCGATGAATTTACATAAACCAAAGTAAGAAATAAGGGAGATATAGCGTTTCCTAATCTACTGAAGTACTAGGTAAAATCTCTGCGCTTCTCTGCGTTTTCCAGCCTGCGGCAAGCCGAAAAAGCGTCTACAGCGCCCCTCTGCGTTCAAGAAGAATAAATCTGTACCTCACTTGCTTAGGAATTGCTATAAGGGCAATGATGTATATTACTCTAGTCCTAAACTCTCCCAAGTCTCGACTCCTGTGAGTAAGACAAATCTGAAAACAAAACCCTCAAAACATCCTAAATAGTTTAGGATTGCTATAGTAGGCCGATATTAATCAGCCTCATATCTTTGCTTGTCTGCGACTTAGTGAATCCTGTCCAGTTTGGGGAATAGCGTAAATCTAATAGTTCGTAATTCGTTATACCCTAACGAGGAAATTAGTAGTGGAAAAAATCGCCATCATTGGCTTATCATGCCTCTTTCCTGATGCTAACAATCCTGAGCAATTTTGGCAGAATATTAATGATCAGAAAGATTCGACATCATCTGTAACTGTTGAAGAAATGGGCGTAGATCCCACAATATTTTACGACCCGGTAAAAGGCAAGCCGGAAAAAATTTATTTCCTCAAAGGTGGATTTATTCGCAATTTTCAATTTGATGCTAGTGAATACAATCTGCCAGCAGAATATGTGGAAAGCTTAGATAATAGCTTCAAATGGTCGCTATATGCGGCTAAACAAGCAATTTTACATAGTGGTTATTGGGGAAATAAAGAAGTTCTCTCTAAATGTGGAGTAATTTTAGGGACTCTTTCTTTACCAACAAGGTTATCTAATCAATTAATTGCACCAATTTATCGTCAAACCATTGAACCTGCTGTTGCAGAACTTTTACAAAATCCAGATTTCCATCTAGCTGCTTTACCCACAGCAACTAAACCAGCTACACATAATGCCATGATATCTGGCTTACCAGCCGCGTTAGTTGCTAAGGCTTTCTCTCTATCAGCTAATCATTTCTGTATTGATGCTGCTTGTTCTTCAGCTTTTTACGCGATTAAATTAGCATCTCATTACCTGTGGACGGGTAAAGCTGATGTGATGTTAGCTGGTGCTATCAGTTGCACAGACCCTTTGTTCTTGCGGATGTTTTTCTCTGGTCTGCAAGCCTATCCAGAAAATGGAATTAGCTCGCCTTTAGATAAATCATCAAGAGGTTTGGTGACATCCGAAGGCATTGGAATGGTAATGCTGAAACGGTATAGTGATGCTGTCAGAGATGGCGATAAAATCCTGGCTACAGTATGTGGTAATGGTCTTTCTAATGATGGCAAAGGAAAGCATTTACTTAGCCCTAGTACGAAGGGACAAGTATTAGCTTTTGAACGTGCTTATCAAGAAGCCCAACTGAGTCCCCAAGCTATTGATTATTTGGAGTGTCACGCCACTGGTACTCTATTGGGCGATACCACAGAATTTAACTCGATAGAAACCTTTTTTGGAAAACACCAAACATCACCATTAGTAGGTTCAGCTAAAGCTAATGTGGGTCATTTATTAGTAGCTGCCGGTATGGTGAGTTTGACGAAGGCAATTTACGGCATGAATCATAATCAGATTGCACCAACTATTAATGTAAATGACCCTATAGGTTCGGCAAATAATGTGATTTCTGCCAAGAATATTGTCCGTACTCCCACATCATGGCCTCACAATACTGGAACTAAATATGTGGCTTTGAGTGCTTTTGGTTTTGGTGGAACCAATTCCCATCTGATTCTAGAAAAAGAAGGTTTGTAGTCAGCACTAAAGTGCTTTATCAATAAGGGCTAAAGCCCTTACTACAAACTTGTGGATTTATGTAACCTTGACAGGGTAATAGTAAAGTGATGTTTGAAACAGAAAATAACAACACTGCCAAAATCGCTATTGTAGGTATGGATGCCTTCTTTGGTGAGTGCAATAGCTTAGATGCGTTTGAGCGCAGTATTTATGACGGTAAGCAGCATTTCATTTCCCTACCGCTAAAGAGATGGCATGGCATTGATGAGCAGAAAGACTTGTTGTCAGAGTATGGTTTAGCTGACGGGAAAGCGCCTGTAGGTGCTTACATCAAAGAATTTGATGTTGATGCTCTCGCTTATAAGATTCCTCCCAACGAAGTTGAAAAATTAAATCCTCAACAATTGCTACTGTTGACAGTAGCCGATCGCGCCCTCAAAGATGCGAAGATTTCAGAAGGGGGCAATGTAGCCGTAATTATTGGGGCTGAAACAGAGTTATCTATACACCAGCTACAACAACGCTGGGATGCTTCTTGGCAAGTTAAGGATGGTTTGAACGCAGCAGAAATTACCCTACCACCAGAACAAGTTACTCAACTGGAAACCATCGTTAAAGACAGTATTCACCATCAAGTAGAGATTGGTGAGTATTTGAGCTGCATCACCAACATCATGGCTAATCGAATTTCCTCTTTATGGAATTTCACTGGCCCTTCTTTCACGGTAATGGCGGCAGAAAGTTCTGCTTTCAAGGCGCTAGAAGTGGCACAAATGCTGCTGATGACTGGAGAAGTGGATGCAGTGGTTGTTGGTGCGGTGGACTTGGCTGGTGGGGTAGAAAATGTCTTATTACGCAGTCAATCTGCGAAGATTAATACAGGCACCAATACCTTGAGCTATGACCAAAAAGCCAACGGTTGGACACCTGGAGAGGGTGCGGGTGTAGTTGTTCTCAAGCGTCATCAACAGGCAATTGAAAATGGCGATCGCATTTATGCTGTAATTGATGCTATTAGTATTGGACAATCCCACACAAATGTAGACGGAACAAGCATTAGCCAAGGCTGTCAGCAAGCTTTACAGATGGCTGGTGTCCAACCTGAGCAGGTGAAGTATGTAGAAGTTTGCGCCAGTGGGATTCCCCAGGAAGATGAGGCGGAAATCGCTGGTTTAGTCCAAGCTTATCCGTCGGTAGGTGATGGGCTGCACTGTGCAATTGGCAGTGTGAAAGCGAACATTGGTCATACTTTTGTGGCTTCGGGAATTGCCAGCTTAATTAAAACCGCCCTGTGTTTGTATTACAGATACATCCCCTCTACACCTAATTGGTCTGGTGTGAAGACTCCCCAAGCCTTTGAGGGTAGCCCTTTCTATGTAGCTACAGAATCTAGACCTTGGTTCCTCAGCAAGAACGCCTCACGACGGATTGCGGCGATTAATGGGATAGGGTGTGATGGTAGTTATGCCCATGTCATCTTGTCGGAAGAAACCAGTGAGCAAGAGCGTCCGAATAAATATTTGGAACAGATGCCTTTTTATCTGTTCCCTGTAACGGCTGATGACCGTACCAGCCTTGTAGAGGCTTTGGATAAGCTACAAAAGTGTATTGCTGAAAGTGCTGCTTTATCTAATAGTGCCAGTCAAGCCTTCAACACCTTTGAACAGCAATCCCAAGCACCTTACGCCATCTCAATTGCTGGGCGGAATAAGAAAGAACTCCTCAGAGAAATTGAATCGGCTCGTAAAGGTATTAATGCGGCGTTTGACAAAGGTACAGATTGGCAAACACCTGTAGGTAGTTACTTTACAGCCAACCCACTGGGTAAAAAAGGTGAAGTCGCTTACGTCTATCCGGCGGCGGTAAATTCTTATGTGGGTATTGGGCGTAATCTTTTCCGTCTCTTTCCCAAACTCCACGACAACCCCTTTGTACAGAGTATTTACAAACGGGCTGCTGATGTCGAGAGGCTGGTATTTCCTAGAAGCTTGAATAAGTTAACCACCAGACAGTTAGAACAGCTAGAGAAGAAATTACTCAATGATTCTCTGGCGATGTTTGAAGCGGAAATGTTCTGCACCAAATTGCTCACAACCATTATTCGGGATGATTTTCAAGTCCGTCCGAAATATGTGTTTGGCTATAGTTTGGGTGAAACCAGCATGATGGTTGCTCAAGGGGTGTGGAGCAATTTTTATGAGGGTAGTAATTCTTTCAACTCCTCGGCGTTGTTTGGTGATAGGTTATCTGGGCCGAAAAACGCAGTGCGTGAGTATTGGGGATTACCAAAAGCTGCCACAGCTTCAGGTGATAATTTGTGGGGTAATTATGTGCTGATGGCTAGTCCTGTACAAGTGCGGGATGCTATTAGAAATGAAACACGGGTTTATCTGACACAAATTAATACACCAGAAGAAGTATTAATTGCAGGTGAGCCTGCGGCTTGTCAAAGGGTGATCAAAACTATAGGCTGTAATGCTTTTCCGGCTCCATTCGATCATGTGATTCATTGTCAAACCATGCGATCGGAGTTTGATGAACTAGTAAAATTAAATACTTTACCGAGTCAGGATATTTCCGGCATTGTATTTTATTCTGCTGCCCAATATCAAACTATCACCTTGGAGAGGGAAAATATTGCCCGTAGTATCGCCACAGGGCTATCTCAAGAATTAGATTTCCCCAAACTAGTTAACCGCATCTACGACGACGGGGCAAAAATCTTCGTAGAAGCTGGTGCTGGTAGTGTTTGCTCGCGCTGGCTTGATAAAATCCTCGAAGATAAAGAACACATTACCATATCGCTGAACCGTCGGGGTTTAGATGACCATACTTCTTTTATCAAAGCCTTAGCTAAACTCGTCAGCCATCGAGTAGCTGTGAATTTATCGCCACTATATAGTCCAGTTACAGAAATTAGTCAGCTAAATAAAGTCATGCTGCGGACTGTAACTTTAGGTGGTGATGCAATTACAGGTAAAATCCTCAGTGCAGAAAACCGTCAGCTATTTCAAGAAATTGCCGAGAAATTCAAACAAGAAAGCGCCCAGAGACAACAGCAACACGATATTTTAGGCATAACTTCACTGAAGTTACCACAGGCATTAGCTAATAGTGCAACTCTACCCCAGCCTGTAGAAAACTCCCCAGAAAATATCATTGAACACGTTTTAGAGCCAGAAGAACAACTAAAATCTTCTGAGTTAACCGCAACTCAACCCACAACGCCACAAGATTTTTCATCATTAATTACCACCGATATCGAATTTGCAACCATCATCAATATGTTGGAATTAAATAAAGCTCAGTATCAAAAGCTGAATGCAAACAATGCGCGGATAACGCAAAATCACACAGCCTTCTTAAAAGCCAGAGAAGATTTTAGTAAGCAATTGAGTGAAATTATTCAATTACAAATGGTTTGTGCTGAAGATTTATTGCAGGAAGAAGTGAAATAGTTAAACAATCATCGTTTGTAGTAAGGACTTCAGTCTTTAATTTTCAGGACTAAAGTCCTTACTACGAACATCTATTTCCAATTGTCATGAGCCAGTAGGTAGTAATTAATTGCTAATCGTGCGAGGGAACGACTGTGACCACTGTTGATGCGCTGATAAATAAATATGATAATGGTCTAGGATTTTCTGCCCAGAACTCATATCAAAATCTAGTTTGGAAAGGTTCTTTAGACTGCATATCTTTTGAACAAGTAGCCATAAAAAATAAATTAATGGCTTTAGATAAACCTTGTTACATTGTCAAAGTTGCTGGCAAAATTGGTGTAACAAATGACGGTTATTTAGCTCCTGCGGAAATTGGCATCACAGGACAAGTAGAACTTTTAACATCTCTATCATCTATCCGCATTCAACAACTGGGCGACCCTACTTTTCTCTCATTTTATGGCGTACAGTCTGCCTATATGACTGGTGCAATGGCTGGGGGTATTGCTTCGGAAGAAATGGTCATTGCTTTAGGTAAACAGAAAATTTTGGGTTCTTTTGGTGCTGGTGGTTTACCTCCAGAACGTTTAGAAATAGCTATTAATCGGATTCAACAAGCTTTACCCAATGGCCCCTACGCCTTCAATTTAATCCACAGCCCCAATGATATGGCAATTGAGCGCCGGGCTGTGGATTTATACCTCAAATATGGGGTGACAACTGTAGAAGCTTCGGCATTTTTAGATTTAACTGCCAACATCGTTTATTATCGGGTGGCAGGATTAAGTTTAAATGATGCCAATCAAATTCAAATTAAAAATAAAGTCATTGCGAAAATTTCTCGCCGGGAAGTAGCGAGTAAATTTATGCAACCAGCACCAGCCAGAATTATCAAAGAATTGCTGGAACAAGGGTTAATTACTGAGTTGCAAGCAAAGCTTGCTGCTAACGTACCGATGGCTGATGATATCACCGTTGAAGCTGATTCTGGCGGTCATACAGATAACCGTCCCTTGGTTTGTTTGTTACCTTCAATTATTGCTTTACGGGATGAAATTCAAAGACAATATAATTATCCCCAACCGATTAGAGTAGGTGCAGCCGGTGGAATTGCCACACCAGAATCAGCTTTAGCAGCTTTTATGATGGGCGCTGCTTACATAGTAACTGGTTCGGTAAATCAAGCTTGTATTGAATCGGGTGCTTGTGACCATACCAAGCAATTATTAGCCCAAGCTGAAATGGCTGATGTAATTATGGCTCCCGCCGCCGATATGTTTGAAATGGGAGTGAAATTACAAGTCCTCAAACGTGGGACAATGTTCGCTATGCGGGCGCAAAAATTGTATGAATTGTACCGCAATTATGACTCAATTGAAGCCATTCCTCAAGCTGAAAGAGAGAAATTAGAAAAACAAGTTTTCCGGAAAACAATTGCTGAAGTTTGGGAAGGGACGGCGGCTTATTTATCTCAGAAAAATCCAGAGAAATTAGGTAAAGCAGTTAACAATCCTAAGCTAAAAATGGCGTTGATTTTCCGTTGGTATTTAGGATTATCTTCCCGTTGGTCTAGTTCCGGGGAAAAAGGTAGAGAAGTTGATTATCAAATTTGGTGCGGCCCGGCGATGGGTGGTTTTAACGACTGGGTGCGTGGTTCTTATTTGGCAGAAGCAAATAATCGGCAAGTTGTGGATGTTGCTCATCACATTATGACTGGGGCAGCATTTTTATATCGCATTCAAAGTATGAAAATTCAAGGAATGCAAATACCTGATTACTACTGTCAATATCACCCAGTTCGTTACTAAATAATTTGGAGATATCAAAATGAGTCTAAAACAAAATTATAGTGCAGCAGATATTCAAGCTTGGATGGTGTCTCATCTAGCTGAATTATTGGGAGTAGATAGTGATGAAATTGATGCTACCGTCAATTTAGAAAGCTACGGTTTGGATTCAGCCCAGGCAATGACTCTAGTGAGTAAACTAGAGCAATTGCTAGGTTTTCAACCATCACCTTTGTTGTTGTGGCATTACCCAACTATTGAATCATTGTCTGGGCGTTTGGCTGAAGAATTAGAGGAATTATCTGAGGGAAAAGATACAGATTCTCCTAGTTCTAATCACACCCCTGATACACCTGTCCTCGATTTACAAGCTGAAGTAGTTCTTGACCCCACAATTCATCCTGGTGGTGCAATTCCTGTTGATTTTCCGGTGACTCAACCGAAGAAAATATTACTCACTGGTGCTACAGGGTTCTTAGGTGCTTTCTTAATTCGGGAACTGCTACAAGAAACTCAGGCTGATATATATTGTTTGGTACGTGCTGCTAATACTGAAGCAGGTAAGGCTAAACTGCAAACTAATTTAGAAGGTTATGCAATTTGGCAGGAAGAATATGAGTCGAGAATTATTCCTGTTGTGGGTGATTTAGCTGAACCGTTGCTGGGTTTGAGTGGAACACAATTCCAAACTTTAGCAGCAGAAATTGACACTATTTATCATAGTGGTGCTTTGTTGAATTATGTTTTCCCTTACTCGGCTTTGAAAGCTGCGAATGTATTGGGAACGCAAGAAATTTTAAGATTGGCTTGTCAAATTAAAGTCAAGCCTGTGCATTATGTTTCCAGTGTGGCGGTGTTTGAATCACCTATCTATGCTGGTAAGGTAGTGCAGGAAAGTGATGATTTTAGTCACTGGGAAGGTATTTTTCTAGGCTACTCCCAAACCAAATGGGTAGCAGAAAAATTAGTGAAGATTGCCAGCGATCGCGGTTTACCTGTTACTATCCATAGACCACCCTTAATTTCTGGAGATAGTGAGACTGGTATCGGTAACACCCACGACTTTATTAACTTGATGGTCAAGGGTTGTCTACAAATGGGATGCTTCCCGGAAGTAGAATATATGCTAGATATGTCTCCTGTAGATTATGTCAGTAAAGCGATCGTGCATCTATCGATGCAGAAACAATCGCTAGGTAAAGCTTTCCACTTGCAACACCCAGAACCAGTATCTTTGAGTGTTCTAGTTGATTGGGTACGCTCTTTCGGCTATGACATTAAAATGCTGCCTTATGAAGAATGGCAAGCAGAGTTAATTCAAAATGCCACTTCTGTAGACAATCCCCTATACACCTTGCGTCCCTTCCTCTTAGAACGCTGGTCTGATGAACAACTCACCATTCCCGATTTATACCTCAAAGCCAGAAGGCCCCACATTAGCTGTCAAGATACCCTCAAAGCACTAGCAGGTAGTTCTATTAGCTGTCCGCCGATTAATGGCACATTATTTATGACTTACACAGCCTACTTGATTCAAACTGGTTTCTTGACCTTGGCTTAGTGGAACAGATAGAGGGAATGATGGAGATGTAGCTTTACCTTTCTGTAGAGTGAATAATTAGTAAAATTTTATCAAGAAAGGCAGCTATGCTGAAGGAAATTCTGCTTCCTGCTCTCTGCCCTCCCTTATCTCTTCACTTTCTGATTTCATGCGTGTAACCCGGTTTCTATGAGAAACTGGGTTTTTCCTGTGGGATGATAAATTTTGTATTTTTTAGTTCATAGTCCTTGGTGAATCTTTTTCATCTCCCCCACTCCCAATACGGTTCGGATAAGCAGGGGGTGCAGGGGAGGGAAGAGAGTTATTATTAAGCAATTTCTCTTCCCCTGCTTCTATTCTCCCCCTGCACAAGAACAGCTCGCCTCAACAGATAACTCTGTTAACCGAACCGTATTGCCCCCACTCCGTCATAAATATGAATGGTAGTGTAGATAAGGAAATTGTGTCACCAATTTACTCATGACTGCTGCTGTTCTTCTCGAAAACATCTACAAATTTTACAACAACGTCCCTGTAGTCAATGACTTGTCATTCAACATCGAAGCCGGAGAAATATTTGCTCTCCTTGGCCCGAACGGTGCAGGAAAATCAACCACAATTCGGATGCTGACTACACTGACAAAACCATCCCAAGGACGGATGGAAGTAGCCGGATATGATGTAGCTCGTCAACCCATACTAGCAAAGCAGAGTATCGGCGTTGTTTTGCAGCAAATTAGTGTAGATGGTGATTTAAGTGTGTGGGAAAATATGGAGCTACATGGCAGGCTACATCATATCCCTAACCCACAGCGACAGCAACTAATTAATCAATGGCTGGAGTATGTCGAACTAGCAGACAGACGGGAAAGCTTGGTAAAAACCCTGTCTGGTGGGATGAAACGACGATTGCAAATAGCTAGAGCTTTATTGCATCAACCAAAAATCTTGTTTTTAGATGAACCGACAGTGGGACTAGACCCCCAAACTCGTCGCCGCCTGTGGGAAATTATTCGGGATTTAAATAAACAAGGAATGACGATGTTACTAACTACTCATTACATGGATGAGGTGGAATTTTTATGTAATGCTTTTGGCTCTGCTAAACCAGGACGCATTGGTATTATGGATGGTGGTAAACTAATCTCTTTGGGAACTTTAAAACAATTGCGTTCTGCTCACGGTGAAGGTCTAGTCATGAAACAGTTGAGCGTTACCGACGCAGGTAATGATAGTTCACGAGGCTGGGAATATTTATTTTTTCCTTCTTTGGAAGAGGCAAACATTTATCTAAATCAACAGCCAGATAAAACGGGAATGATGGTACGTCCTTCTAATTTAGAAGATATTTTTGTCGAGTTAACAGGACGGCAATTAAATTAATTCAGCCTTATAACTGCTGAAGCATCGCCTCTACCCTAGCTACGCCATCTGCATCATTGCGCCTTTGATATAAGTCACGGGCTTTTTGCAGCAGATTACTTGCTTGTTTGGTTTGTCGTCGTTGTTTATACATCGCCGCCATAAATTCGTAAGTTTGAGCATTGTTCTTGTCGAGGTTAATTGCTTGCTCAAATGCCCAATTAGCAGCTTTGAAGTCGCCCATCCGAGATTGAGTGATGCCTAAGCCGACATAAGCGCTAACATTGTTGCGGTTCAATTGGATAGCACGGCGGTAAGCTTCTTTTGCACCAGGAGTATCTCCCATGTTGCCTTTGATGTAACCTACTGCATAGAAAAAATCACTATTATTTGGGTTAATGGCGATCGCCCGACGGTATGATGCTAGTGCTGCCTGAAAATTTCCCTGTTGAGCGTATAAATACCCAATTCCCGAATGGATTCTGGCATTTTTGGGTTCCATAGCAGCAGCCTGTTGATAAACTGCGATCGCCCCATTATAATCACCAGCATCTACTAGCCTCTTGCCATCTTCCAACAATCGTTTTAATTCTGCGCTATTAGCCTGCACAATCAAAACCTGAGCTTGGGCTACTGAGGGGATATTCGCAACACAACAGCCTAATAACAGCACACCCAACACGAATGATATGCGTTTGTACACAGTAATTTTCCCTAAATTATAGTGAACTTTTTTCTTGTTCATTAAAACAAAAAATTTGATTTTTGAAAACTGTATTTATCCCTCTTTACAAAATATTAATAATCAGTAAATTTAACTAAAGGGTTCAATACAAAAAGCCTAGAAAATATACTGAGTTAATTATTGGTGATTTAATAGGTTGGTAACAAGGGTTAAAGTCCTAATTTGTTTAGACATAAAACTTCTTAGACAAATCCTGTAAGCTAGTTGTAAAAAAGGTTTTATAGTAGATATATTTTCATTTTAGGTTGTCGGATTTTCTCCTGAAGCACTGTTTTGAGAATACGATTGCTGCTCAAATGAGGTTAGTAAGTAGAAAAGATAAACGAGGGAGAGATTTTCATCCTCTGTTTGTGTAATTCTTCTGAGTAAATTCTATAGGACTCCTAGATAATTTTTGTTGACTTAGCTGCGCTATGGGCTGACAAGATTCGGTCAATATCTATCCTCCTTCACTCTCTCCTGACTACAGCTTGATAGACTAGTAACTAGGTTCGCTAGTCAGCAATTTATGAGGAACAGTGATGATTGTAACTACAACAGATGTAATTCAAGGTGCAGTGATTGATTCCTACTTAGGTATTGTTACCGCAGAAGTTGTTTATGGTAGTAATTTTCTGCGAGATTTTTTAGCTAGTATTCGTGACGTTATTGGTGGTCGTACTGGCAGTTATGAACGTCTATTTGAGCAGGGACAACGTAAAGCTATAGAAGAATTGGAACTCCGGGCGCAACGTTTGGGAGCGAATGCTGTCATCGGCATTGAAATAGACACCGGCACAATTAATGTTGACCAGTCAGGTGTTTTATTATTAATTACTGCGACAGGTACTGCTGTGAAAGTACGTTAAAGTGGATAAATTCCTCATTTACAGGGTCTTTATTAATGAATGATGGGTAATTTTTTGCCTATCATTACTCATCATCAACTATGAAAATATTTTTAATTACTAAATATAATGGTCATATTCAGAAAATTTTTTAAGTAAACTTAATCTAAAAAATAGACATTTTTATTTCGATAAAGATAAATTAATTTCTATAAATGGAATCTATTTATTATTACCGAAGATAGATCAAATAACTCTTTCTGTTGATAGATATTAAAATCCGTAATTAGCCATTTAATTTTAACGTAAGCATAAAAATAAGAGAACACTTTACCTAAGTTAAAGTAGCAAGGAGAAAATAGACTTATGTCATACGTAAATCGAGTAGGCGACGATGTGATTCAGCCCGAATCGGCAGTAGTTGGAAGAGTAAGTGATTACCATGACCGTGTTCGTTGGGGTCCTATAATTTCTGGTGTATTAGTTGCTTTAGCTACACAATTAATTTTGAGTGCCTTGTTTAGCGCAATTGGCACTGGCACAGTTGCCGATTCAGGCGCACCTAGAACAATTGCTCCTGACGTTGCCGGCAATGTAGGACTTTGGTCAACTATTGCTTTGTTGCTTTCCTTATTTGTTGGTGGTTGGGTAACATCTCGCGCCTGTGGCCCCATGAACCGGAATACAGCACTACTCAACGGTGCAATTTTGTGGGCGACTACTTTAGCACTTAGCTCATGGTTATTAGCCAGTGGAGTAACAGGTGCTTTTGGTATAGCCGCTTCCAACGCTGGACAAGTTATCAACCAAGTACAACAACCAGGTACTGGCGTACCACAAAACGTCCCCAATGTCACGGCTCAACAAACTCGTGAAATTGCTGCTGCTACTTCTAAAGCTTTATGGTGGTTTGTATTTGGCTCTTTATTAGGTCTAGTTGCCTCGTTAATAGGTGCGGCGGCTGGAGTTCGCAGTCCTAGAACTAACCATTACAACGCTTAATAAATAAATACTGTGGAATCATTTTTGAAAGCACCTCCGATCAGGTGCTTTTTGTGATTTAACTGCGTTTGTATTTTCCCATTAATTGTGCGATCGCCAATACATGGCCTTTCATTGCAGCCAAAACTTGATTTTTAGTTGCACCTACTGGCAAACCCAACTTTTTATCTAACGCATAAAGTTGGAAAAAGTAGCGATGAGTACCACTAGGTGGACACGGGCCGCCATAACCTAAATTGCCAAAGTCATTTTTACCATGCACTCCTCCATTAAAAAGAGTTTTCACCGGTGAAATTTGTTCTGGTAACTCGTTGACCGTAGCAGGAATATCATAAATTACCCAATGTACAAATGTTCCTCTAGGTGCATCAGGGTCATCAACAATTAATGCTATACTTTGTGTTTCTCTGGGAACTTCATTCCAAGTTAATGGTGGGGAAATATCTACACCATCACAGGTATATTGCACAGGAATTAAGCCATCAGCATCAAAGGCGTTACTTTCTAATTTCATGGTTTTCACCTCCTAATTTAATGGACTTTACTTAGTTGGGGCTTGGGGAATGGTGAAAAACTTAAAATGTAGTCTTTTCAGCTATGTTATGGTTTTTGACTCACAATATTTCGTCTAATTTTAAAAAATTAAGAGCTTCACCACTTTAAATATGATGCTTCTATTCCTTGCTCTCTTCTAATTTTACCGTCGTTTTCAAACCAAGAAATAACTTGCTGGGTTGTTAAATCTTCTATAGGAACACCATATTCTTGGGCAATATGCTTCAAGAGTTTGAGTGAAGAAATGGTTAATCTTGTTAAGAATTTCTCAGGGGATGACAAAAGAGCGGTGTCTACTTTTGCTGATTCTTCTAAGGTGAGGAATTGGGTTGAGGGTTGCTGTGATGGTAAATCCATAGAAGTATATAAAAGCCAATATTGGGTAATTATATAGCTAGCAGGAAAAAGGTTGTAGGGGAAGAAACATTTTTATCATAAATTCAAAAGTTTAAGACCTTTAAGTCTACACTTAGTCTTAGTTGAGTTGGGGTAAGAGTCCCTAAATCCAACTGTCTTTATTTTTGTAGCGCTGGCACTTGCCGTAGAATATTTTGAATATTGAATTGTTAATGTTGGTGTATTTAGTCCATGATTGGGCTAATTGGTAAAAGCTTTTACTAATTGGTTATGATTCATGACCTAAACTGAATTGGAAAATAGATTTATATATGAGATGTTTGTTTACGGGCTTGAACTAGATAGCCGCAACGATGTTCGCCGTTGATCTGCCAATGGGTACGCTCGACTGTACAATCTGGGAGGACGGCGGCGAACATTTCTAGTTCATGTCCGCAGACGCTGGGAAATGACTCAGCAACATTGGAAATTGCACAGTTATGTTCGATGAAGATAAATCTTTCTTCCTCTGTTGAGTCAGAGGAATCTACAGGGTAATATTCTGCCATGAAGCCTTCAGCTTTTCGCAGTTCGACTAAGGTAGCTACCCGTTCTTGCAGGGAACCATTGCCTACACGATCGCGGTATTCTTGGGCTTTACGCTCCCACTGTTTCTGTAAAATAGTCTTGAATTGGTCGTGTCCTACGGTTTCGGCTAGGGTATCTAATAAGGATACGGCAAAATCACCGTGGCGATCGCTCACATTTTTGTGCAGACGTTCTCTTCCTTGGCGGCTTAATTGATAAACGTGCTGCGGTCGCCCCATCCCCGCTTGCACTGTAGTTGAATATACAACTAATTCTTCCGTCTCCAAATCTTTGAGATGACGACGAATTGCTTGGGGACTGACATCTAAAACATTAGCTAGGTCAAGGGCTGTTGCCTGTGAGTGTTTCCAGAGATACTCTAAAATCTCTTGTTTAGTTGAGGCTTGCTGAGTAGTCGCCATCTTTTTCTAAAAATTTTTTGAGAAAATTTGACTTTGACAACATTGTTGTTGTTAATCTAGCGTAAAATGGAGATACATTAAACAACGTCAATGTTGTTTTACTCTCCACCCCCATTCTAACAGCCGTGTCACCACTCAGTAATATGAGATGAGATTCGGCTAGAACAAAGCCCGTCTCCCATCCTTATCAAGAGATTCAGTACCGAACACGAGAGAACACTACCAATGAGTGCCACTGTCAAAACCTTAGTCAACCAACCTTACAAGTACGGCTTTGTCACCGATATTGAAGCCGACACTATCCCCCGTGGACTCGATGAAGATGTTGTCCGCTTGATTTCTACCAAGAAGAACGAGCCAGAGTTCATGCTGGAATTTCGCCTCAGAGCGTTCCGCCAGTGGCAAAAAATGACGGAACCAACTTGGCCTAGTGTCAAGTATCCGCCAATAGACTATCAGAATATCATCTATTACTCAGCGCCGAAAAAAAAGAAGGCAAAACTCAACAGCTTGGACGAAGTTGACCCCACCCTCATAGAAACCTTCGAGAAGCTGGGTATTCCCCTATCTGAACAAAAACGCTTGGCAAACGTTGCGGTAGATGCGATTTTTGATAGCGTTTCTGTCGCCACTACATTTAAAGAAAAACTTGCCGAGGACGGCGTAATTTTCTGCTCAATTTCCGAAGCCTTACAAGAACACCCAGAACTAATCAAGAAATATCTGGGTAGCGTTGTTCCCATTGCTGATAATTACTTTGCAGCCCTCAACGCGGCAGTATTTAGTGATGGTTCTTTTGTCTATATTCCTAAAGGCGTAAAATGCCCAATGGAATTGTCTACCTACTTCCGCATCAACTCTGGTGATACGGGACAGTTTGAGCGGACTTTGATTGTCGCCGAAGAAGGTAGCTATGTTTCCTACCTCGAAGGTTGCACCGCACCTATGTACGACAGCAACCAACTCCACGCTGCTGTGGTGGAACTCGTGGCTTTAGATAACGCCGAGATTAAATATTCCACAGTGCAGAACTGGTATGCGGGTGATGCTAACGGTAAAGGTGGTATTTATAACTTCGTCACCAAGCGCGGTTTGTGTCAAGGTGTAAATTCTAAGATTTCTTGGACACAGGTAGAAACTGGGTCTGCTATTACTTGGAAGTATCCTAGTTGCGTATTGGTTGGTGATAACTCCGTTGGTGAATTTTACTCGGTGGCGCTGACAAATAATATGCAGCAAGCCGACACCGGGACGAAGATGATTCATATCGGGAAGAACACCCGTAGCACAATTATTTCTAAAGGAATCTCTGCCGGTCAATCTAGTAATAGTTACCGGGGTTTGGTGAAAATCAATCCCACAGCTAAAGGCGCACGGAACTATTCTCAGTGTGACTCTATGTTAATCGGTGATAATGCCCACGCTAATACTTTCCCTTATATTCAAGTGCAGAATAATACGGGGAAGGTGGAGCATGAAGCTTCTACTTCCAAGATAGGGGAAGATCAGCTATTTTTCTTTGCTCAACGCGGTATTTCTTCGGAGGACGCTATTTCTATGATGATTAGCGGTTTCTGTAAGGATGTGTTTAATCAGTTACCTATGGAGTTTGCGGTGGAGGCTGATAAGTTGTTGAGTCTGAAGCTGGAAGGTAGTGTTGGTTAGGGAGTTTTAACGCAGAGGGCGCTGAGGTAGGCGCTGAGGTACGCAGAGAAGAGAGAGAAGAGAGAAGAGAGAAGATGATTATTGAAAATAGTGAAGTTGTGCTGTCAGTTAGAGATTTGACGGCTGAAGTTGATGGTACGCCAATTCTCAAGGGTGTGAATCTTGAGGTGCGTTCTGGTGAAGTTCATGCAATTATGGGGCCGAATGGTTCTGGTAAGAGTACTTTGTCTAAGGTGTTGGCGGGACATCCTGCTTATACGGTTACTGGTGGTGAGGTAGTTTTCCAAGGACGGAATTTGCTGGAGTTGGAACCGGAGGAACGGGCGCGGACTGGTGTGTTTTTGGCGTTCCAATATCCTTTGGAAATCCCTGGTGTGAGTAATTTGGATTTCTTGCGGGTGGCTTATAATTCTCGTCGCAAAGCTCAAGGGTTGGAGGAAATTGATACCTTTGATTTTGATGATTTGATTGAGGAAAAGCTGGAAGTGGTGAAGATGAATGCTGCTTTCCTGAATCGGAGTGTGAATGAAGGGTTTTCTGGTGGTGAGAAGAAGCGGAATGAGATTCTGCAAATGGCTTTGCTGGAACCGAAGTTGGCAATTTTGGATGAGACTGATTCTGGTTTAGATATTGATGCGCTGAAAATTGTCGCTCATGGTGTGAATCAACTCGCTAGTCCGGAAAATGCGACGATTTTGATTACTCACTATCAACGGTTGCTTGATTATATTGTGCCGGATTTTGTCCATGTGATGGCACGGGGGCAGATAATTACTAGTGGTGGTAAGGAATTGGCACTAGAGTTAGAGTCTCGTGGTTATGACTGGCTGCTAGAAGATGCTGCTGTTGAGGTGGGTGTGTAATGACGATGCAAGTTTCTCCTAGTGCAATTGCTAATTCGGATGCGGTGAGTTTGACATCGAGTTTGTTGGATAGAGATAGTTATTTGCTTAGTTTGTTAAATCAGGTGACTGTACCAGCGACAGAGGGATGGTTACAGGAATTGCGTGAAGGTGCTGCGAATTGGGTGCGTCATTCAACTATTCCTACTACTCGTGAGGAAGAATGGCGGTTTACTGATTTGTCGGCTTTGCGACGGGTGGAATTTCAGCAAGGGGAAGTAAAGCCAGCTGATATTTCGGTGCTGGGTTTGTCAGAAGCCGCAGACAGTCGGTTGGTGTTTGTCAATGGTGTTTATGCGCCTGATTTATCAGCAGTTGCAGATTTACCTCCCGGTGTAGTTGTTGGTAATTTATCTGCGTTACCCATCACTGAGCAGGAACGTGTAAAAAAATATTTAGCACAATCTGAAGGTGCGTTAGAAGTATTCACCGCCTTGAATACGGCTGGTATCTCGGATGTGGCTGTGGTGTTGGTGGCGAAGAATGTCATCGTGGAAACACCAATACATCTGGTATTTATTTCTGTGGCTGGTGAAACGGCGATGATTTCCCAACCCCGGTGTTTAGTGGTGGCGGAAAGTGGTTCCCAGGTAAGTGTAGTTGAAGAGTTTGTTACCCCAAATGCAGAAGAGGGGGTTTACCTAACCAACGCAGTTACGGAAATTACGATCGCTGACAATGCCCATGTCAGTCACACTAGAGTTGAGAATGAAAGTAAGCAGGCTTTCCACATCGGGAAAACTGCGGTAACACAGGCACGTTATAGCCGTTATACTTGTCACGCCGTAACTTTGGGTGGAAAAATATCACGGCATAATTTAGAGATTTTGCAGACTGGTGAACAAACCGAAACTACTCTCAACGGTTTGACAATGGTAGCCAGTAACCAGTTGGCAGATACTCATAGTGCGATCGCACTCAATCATCCCTATGGTACAAGTAAGCAATTACATAAATGTATTGTAGGCGATCGCGCTCATGCAGTCTTCAATGGTAAAGTTTTCGTTCCCAAACCAGCACAGCTAACAGATGCAGCCCAGTTAAACCGCAACTTGCTGTTATCATCAAAAGCCAGAGTTGACACCAAACCCCAACTAGAAATCACCGCCGACAACGTAAAATGCGCCCACGGTGCAACTGTCAGTCAGTTGGAAGATGATGAAATATTCTACCTGCAAAGCCGGGGAATAGATGCCAACGACGCACGCAAGTTATTAATTAACGCTTTCGCCGCCGAAATCATCAACCAAATACCTGTACCTTCCTTGCGAGACAAATTACTAAACACTGTCACTAGTTTTAAGTCTCTAACTAATGACTAATGACTATGAGTATTGACTATTGACTAATTACCAATGACTTATACACCTACCAAAACCCTTGCAGATAAAGTCCGCGCCGATTTTCCCATATTGCATCAGGAAGTCAACGGTAAAACCTTAGTTTACCTAGATAACGCGGCGACATCGCAAAAACCCTTGTTCGTCTTAAATGCACTCAGGGATTATTACGAACGATACAACTCTAACGTGCATCGGGGAGCGCATACCCTCAGCGCCAAAGCCACCGACGCTTATGAAGCCGCACGGGATAAGGTTGCTAAATTTATCAATGCAGCCTCCCGTCAAGAAATTGTTTACACCCGCAACGCCAGCGAAGCCATTAACCTCGTCGCCTATAGCTGGGGAATGAACAATTTAAAAGCTGGTGATGAAATTATTCTGTCGGTGATGGAACACCACAGTAATATAGTTCCCTGGCAATTTGTGGCTCAAAAAACAGGTGCAGTTCTCAAGTTTGTGGAACTAACACCAGAACAAACTTTGGATATGGAACAGTTTAAACAACTGATTTGTGAAAAAACAAAACTGGTTTCCATCGTCCACGTTTCTAACACATTGGGTTGTATAAATCCAGTGGCAGAGATTGCGGAAATTGCTCACAGATACGGCGCGAAATTCTTAGTTGATGCTTGTCAAAGTGTTCCCCATATACCTGTCGATGTCCAGCAAATAGACTGTGACTGGTTGGTAGCATCTGGGCATAAAATGTGCGCTCCCACAGGCATCGGGTTCTTATATGGTAAGTTGGCATTATTAGAAGCAATGCCGCCATTTTTTGGTGGTGGTGAGATGATTGCAGAAGTATATTTAGATCATTCCACCTATGCCGAATTACCCCATAAATTTGAAGCTGGGACACCTGCAATTGGGGAAGCGATCGCACTCGGTGCGGCGATAGATTATCTTACTAATATCGGTATGGACAAAATCCACGCCTATGAAGCCGAATTAACAGCTTATTTGTACCAACAATTAGAGCAAATTCCCCAAATTACCCTCTACGGCCCCAAACCTAACGCAGACGGAGAAGGTAGAGCCGCTTTAGCAACATTTACTACCGAAGGAGTCCACGCCAACGACCTATCTACATTATTAGATCAAGAAGGCGTTGCTATCCGTTCCGGACACCACTGCACTCAACCATTACACCGCCACTTAGGTTTAGCAGCAACCGCACGCGCCAGCCTATCGTTCTACAACACCCGCGAGGAAATTGATGTCTTCATCAAAGCACTCAAGGAAACTCTGGAATTTTTCGCCAGTGTTTTTGGTTAAGGGATTTCCAGATAAAAAAATATCCAAAATGCAGGGTGCGTCAGTGCGAGAAAACCTAGCTGTATCAAAAAATTATTCATACTGACACACCCTACTACTACACTCATTACTCATTACTCATTACTCATCACTCATTACTCATTACTCATTACTCATTACTCATTACTCATCACTCATCACTCATTACTCATCACTCATTACTCATCACTCATCACTCATTACTCATTACTCATCACTCATTACTCATTACTCATTACTCATTACTCAATTCATAAGTAGCGCAACCTTCTAACTGTAAACCGCTATATTGTGGTAATTACTTTTAATCGCACTCCAGTCACTAGCAATTGGCATTCGCCAACCAGTACCAAAGGCGCGGTCGGTGATTTTCAATCCTGGGGGTGCTTGGCGGCGCTTAAATTCTGCTCGCGCCACCATTTGAATAACTCTGTCTACTACCACAGAGTCGTGACCTGCGGCGACAATTTCCCCTACTGATTGATGATTGTGAATTAGGCGTTGTAAGATGTCGTCCAAGATTTCGTAAGGGGGTAGGGAATCTTGGTCAACTTGACCGGGTTTGAGTTCGGCGCTTGGTGGTTTGGTGAGGACGTTTTGGGGGATGATTTCTTGAGAGCGATTTAACCATCTGCACAAAGAGTAGACGCGAGTTTTGGGAACATCAGCAATTACAGCCAAGCCGCCGTTCATGTCACCGTAGAGAGTGCAGTAACCCACCGCCATTTCAGACTTGTTGCCGGTGGATAGTAACAGGTAACCAAATTTATTAGCGATCGCCATTAATAAGTTACCGCGAATCCGTGACTGAATATTCTCCTCAGCTAAACCAAATTCTGTCCCAGCAAATAACTCTAACAAACTGTTATCAAAGCTTTGCATTAACTCCCCTATGGGTAAAATTTGCGTTTTGATTCCCAAATTTCCGGCTAATGCTAAAGCGTCACTAATGGAATGTTCGGAACTGTAAGGGGAAGGCATCAACACACCAAAGACATTTTCTTTACCTAATGCTTCAGTGGCAATTGTCGCTACTAATGCCGAATCAATCCCCCCACTTAAACCCAACACTACTTGAGAAAAACGACATTTTTGAGCATAATCCCGCACTCCCAAAACTAAAGCGTGCCAAATTTCTTCATCTTCTGACTCATAAGCAAGAGCAACAGAACTTAATTGTAAATCCCGTTGTGCCTCGTCAAATTCTACTGTAATTAAATCAGACTCAAAACCCTTAGTCCGACACATTACTTCGCCTTGACGATTTAAAGCAAAACTCCGACCATCAAAAATTAAATCATCATTGCCGCCGACTTGGTTAGTGTAAATTACTGGTTGTTGAAATCTTACTGCACTATGTTTAAGCATTGCTTCTCTACAGCCTTGCTTACCCAAACTGTAAGGTGAAGCCGATAAATTGACGATTAAATCTACACCTAAAATTGCTAAATCAGCAATAGGATTTGCTACATAACTACGTTTGCCCCAAAATTCCTCATCGTTCCATAAATCCTCACAAATTGTCACGCCAACATTGATATTATCTAAAGTGAAATAATTAGCTTCTTGACCTGCTGCAAAATAACGATGCTCGTCAAATACATCATAAGTAGGTAAAAGTCGCTTATGAAAAAATTGTTTAATTTCACCATTTTCTAATAGAGCTATGCTGTTAAATAAAGACTTTTCTCCAGTAATATGAGCTTGATAATTTGGTGTAACTGTACCCACTAACACAGCCAAATTTACAGGTAAATCTCTAGCTAATTGTTGTAAATTGATAGTCATTGCTGCCAAAAAGCTAGGATTTAATAACAAATCTCTTGGTGGATAACCACATAAAGATAATTCTGGTGTTAACAGCAGTCTTGCACCTTTTTTGACTGCCTGCTGTGCCATTTCTAGAATTTTTTGGGCATTGCCTGATAAATCACCAATAATAGGATTAATTTGAGCGATCGCAATTTTCATTATTTTTAGTTAGTGGTCAGTTGTCAGTTATCAGTTGCTATTACAGAAAGGTTATCTCTGCATCAACAATTACCAATTACCAATTAAATAAATACTAAAGGTTTGTCCTTGAAGGGGGCGAAAGCTTCGGCATCAAACTTGTATAAACTCGCGGGACGACCTGCGCCTCGTGATACTTTGATTCCGGTATCTGATAAAAATCCCAACTTCAATAAACGCGCTCGAAAATTGGAATAATCGGCAAAATTTTCCCCTAAAACTGTTGTATACAACTGATATAAATCATTTAAAGTAAACATTTCCGGCAAGACTTCAAAAGCCACTGGACTGTATTCTAATTTATTGCGTAAGCGCCGATGTCCATAAGCCAAAATTTCATTATGGTCAAACGCTAATTTTGGCACTTGCTTGACTGGATACCAAGCAATACCAGTAACACCATCAGCAATCAATTCTGCTTCCTCAAATCTGACGAGGGCAAAGTAACTAACTGATAGGTAACGTACACCATAACTACCAATTTCTTCTCGTGGGTCACGTTCGGGGCCGCCAAAGGTATATAACTGTTCTAAATAGAGATTTTTGACTCTAATTTTCTCAGCCATAATGCGATAGGCAGCATCTTCTAAAGACTCTCCTTCTCGTACCAAAGTACCGGGAAGACTCCAATAATTTAAGAATGGTTCTTGCTGTCGCATTACTAACAGAACTAACAGCCGATTCTTTTCAGTATCTACGGAAAAAATTACATTATCAACACCAACCTTAAAATCGGCCAAAGGTTGTTGATTTAGCGGAGTTGAAAACTTTTTGTGGTTGCGTCCGGGCATTTGTACAAATGCTGTTGATGAATGTATGCGACTATAGGGGGTGTGAGAGCTTCGGTATCTCCACGTTCACGATACGCTGTTGAAGAAACATCTAGACCTGTTAAAGAGGCGATCGCAATTTTGCCTCCCAGTTGTTGCACGGCTTCTAGACTAGTCCCATCTATTGCATATCCGGGTCGTGGCACAATCAACAGTTGCACCTGCTGTAATAATTCTTCAACTCGATACCAGCGCGGTAACTGACTCAGTAAATCTGAACCAATTATCAAAGTAAACTCTGTCTCTGCACCCCAACGTAATTTCGCCTTCTCCACTGTTTCCAGAGTTCTAAAGCTACTCAAATCCTGTTCTAAAGCTATATTCTGTCGAGGCGTTTCTATATCCGCAATCAACAGCCGCAACATTGCCGCCCGATGCTCTAATAGTGTTTGATGAGATTTAAACGGGTTATCAGCCGCCCAAACTGCCACCCAATCATAACGCTCAGACAACCAGCGTAAAATTTTCTGATGTCCGGCTGTTGGTGGGTCTGCACTAGTACCAAATAAAGCGATTTTGTTCATAGTCATTGGTTGAGACGTTGCAATGTAACTTCTGTCAAATCTTGCAGTGTGGGGGAAATTTCCACTGGTACCGGAATGGGATTATTCAGCCGTCTTGTTTGTTCGGGTAAACTGGCTACGGAGGCTGTGGTGCGTTGGCGAATTGCGGACAGGGTTTCTGGTGGTTGGAGGCGTTGACCTTCTTTGACTACCAATTGCAATAAAGGCGTTTCTTGTGCCAAAGGGGTGTCTGTCATTAACCCCAGTCTGTCTGCTTTGACCTGACCTCCCGCATAGGAGCGAAAGATTTGTTTGCGCCCTGGGTATGTTACCTTACCACTGGACTTTTTCATGACTGGGATGTCGTCAATTTCTACGAGTTTATAAACTCCATTCACAGGCGTACCTGTAACTAGTCTGGTTCCTAGTCCGTAGCCGTCGATTTCTGCACCGGCTGCTTTGAGTTTGGCGATTTCCCATTCATCTAAGTCGCCACTGGCAAAAATGGATACTTCTGGTAGGAGCGATCGCACTTGTTTTGATAAGGTAACTAAGTCACCAGAATCTAACCTGACACCAGATAATTGCATTTTTCCGCTATTCACTTGCTCTGATAAGTGTTGGGCTGCCGCGACAGTATCATAAGTATCTATCAACAATGGCGCACCGGGAAAATAGCGATGGAACGCACTAAAAGCTTGCTCTTCACTGCCTTCCATCGCCGACAATGCCATAACCAAGGCGTGAGCCATCGTACCACTTGGCTGTTCACCCAGTTGTAGCGCTGCTAACACATTGGAGGTGGCATCTAGTCCGCCCCCTAAGGCTGCCCTGGCTGCCCACAAAGAGGCTTGGGGACTAAATGCCCGTCTTGTACCAAATTCCAAAAGTCTTGCTGGCTCACCCGCTACATCACGGAGGCGTGCTGCTCTTGTGGCTACTAGAGTTTGGTAGTTGAGCGTATTTAATAAGTAAGTTTCTACTAGCTGTGCTTGCCATAGGGGTGCCTCGACCCGTAAAAATGGCTCGTTGGCAAATACGGCTGTCCCTTCTGGTACTGCCCACACATCCCCACTAAACCGCCCCTCTGCTAGTAATGACCAAAAGCTTTCCCCTGCATGAGCGAAAATTCCTGTGGCTTGTAATGCTGCTATCTGTTCCGGGCTAAAGCGTAACTTTTCTAAATATTCCAGTGCTTGCGCCAGCCCCATCGCAATTAAGTAACCAAAACCTTCTGGCGATCGCCTGACAAATAATTCAAAGCTAGCTCGTCGTTGTTCTACGCCTTCACCTGTATAACAAGCTGCCATTGTCAGCTGGTAAAGATCGGTAAGCAGGCTGTAATCAGCCGCAGAGATGTTTAATTCTGGGGTTTGCTGAACATCCCAGATGGGGATAGTTTTCATGCAAGCGCTTCCTTAAAAGAATGCTTCTTTTTATTATGGTAGGATTTACCATAAATATTGTCAAGCGCTCAGAAAAATTTGGTCGCATACAAGCAAAGACAACATTTTTAGCAATTGATAAGCTTGAAAAATTCCATTAATTAATATTTCTTAATAGTTGAATTTGATATTATTCCGATACTAAAAATTCGTGTTTAATATCCACGAGATTTTTCAAAGCACCTTACAGTAAGGAAAAGAAGGCAAACATTCACGTTCTCTGCCGTTGTTTTCAAGTTTTTCTCATGGGGATTTTTAAGTTAAAATCTAAGTGAAAACTGTCAGTTAGTTGCCAATAATTTAAAGTATTGCAAAGCTATCTGAAAAAGTATTGCATTTATTCTCAATATATTGAGAACTAAAGCCAGATAAGTTTAGTTGAACTACAGTAGGGAAATCACCAGAAATTGACTCAAATAGGGGTCTAAGTTTATGGCTATTTCCAAAATGTTCTCTGGCGTAATGCAATATATTTCTGAAGCATTTTTGCGGATTTTTGGGCCTACAGATGATGCTTATCCATTTATAGGAGTACAACCATTTACTGGTGAACCTTATAAAAAACGTACAGCAGATATTTGGTAAATACGAATTCATCAACAAATGGCAGATAAAGCTTTAAGTAACAAGAAGGCATGGGATAATTATTCCATGCTTTTTTGTATAAGTAGTCAATAGTTATTAGTTATTAGTCAGCACTTTTTTAAATTAGTCAGAAGTTCTTTATTGTTGAATGGGAATTTCTATCATAAATTCTGTACCTTGTCCGGGTTGTGAATGACATTCCAGTTTACCATTATGTTTTTCGGTGATAATTTGGTAGCTGATAGACATCCCCATCCCTGTTCCTTTACCCACAGATTTAGTCGTAAAAAACGGATTAAACACTTGTTGTTGAATTTTCTCAGGCATTCCCATACCGTTGTCAGCGATCGCAATTTTAATCCGAT
This sequence comes from Anabaena subtropica FACHB-260, assembly GCF_014697105.1. Lineage (GTDB taxonomy): Bacteria > Cyanobacteriota > Cyanobacteriia > Cyanobacteriales > Nostocaceae > Trichormus > Trichormus subtropicus. The sequence continues at coordinate 55,243 of NZ_JACJRF010000015.1, forward strand.
GAGAATTACAAACTGAAGTAGAAATGCGAATTGTGGGAATTTGGTTATTTCCCATTCTCTCCTCTAAAGCATCAATCGCATTTGCCAAAATATTCATAAAAACTTGATTGAGTTGCCCAGCATAGCATTCGACTAACGGCAATGTCCCATAATCTTTGATAATTTGAATAGCTGGACGTTCTGGTTGTTCTTTGAGGCGATGTTGCAAGATCATTAGGGTACTATCGATACCTGCATGAATATCCACAGCTTTAAACTCGGCTTCATCCATGCGGGAAAAAGTACGGAGTGACAGCACAATTTGACGGATACGTTGAGTACCCACCTTCATCGAATTGAGAATTTTTGGTAAATCGTGTTGGATGTAATCTAAGTCAATTTCCTCATGCAGAGTTTGAAATTCAGCATCGTAATTTGTATTTTTCTCTTGGTAAACTTGAATTATTCGCAGCAGGTCTTGAATATGTTCTTCCAGATAGCTGAGATTACCGTGGATAAAATTGACAGGGTTATTAATCTCGTGAGCGACACCAGCCACCAGTTGTCCCAAACTAGACATTTTTTCTGCTTGAATCATCTGTGTTTGAGTGCGTTGGAGTTCTTGCAGAGTTGCTGCTAAATCTTGGGCTTGTTGTCTGAGTTGGGCTTCAATTTGTTGGCGATCGCGGATATCGCGGGCAATTGTGGATAAAAATTCCACCTCTCCCTGTTCATTTTTATGGGCGATAATTACCTGAGAAACAGGGAACTCTTCCCCACAGAGCGATCGCATGAGAGATTCTCCAGACCAAATTCCCTGTTGCAGAACTGTTGGTATAATTTCTGTCTGAAATTTCTCTAACATTGACACTCCCACAACTTCAATGATGGGAAAGTTATCGGTTGAGGACATACCAAGAATCCTCTGTGCTGCTTTATTTAAGTAGCAATTTCTGCCAGAAGCATCAGCAATGCCAACGATATCAGTGGTAGCTTCCAAAATAGCTAGTAATCTTTGTTGCTCTTGCTCTGCTTGTATACGCTCACTAATATCCCGCACTACCGAAATTGCATGAGGCTTGCCATTATAGTCAAAACGTTTTCCTGTCACTTCTATATCGAAGCTAGTACCATCCTTGCGAATGTCCGTAGCCTGAGCATGAAACTCGCCTCCAGCTTTGATGATTTTGATGAAATCCTCTAATCTGTGATGATCATGGGGATGAACATAATCTGTAAGTTTTAAATTGAGGAATTCTGTTTGAGAATAGCCGTGCATCTGGCAAATAGCAGGATTAACAGCAACAATATTGCTAGTTTCGAGATCCACAACGCTGATACCATCATTCACGGTTTCAAAAATGCCCCGATACTGGGCTTCTTGTTGACGTAGCATGGATTCAGCTTTTTTGCGTTCGCTAATATCATTTAAAGTACCCAGCATTCGATATGCCTGGCCTTCATGGTTAAACAAGAAAACTCCGGTATCTTCTACATCAATGTATGTGCCATCTTTTTTTTGCAAGCGATACTCAACTTGATACCGGGTTTTTCCTGCCATTGCTTGCGTCAGCAGAGAAGTTACCAAATTCCGATCCTGTGGATGAATCATTGATTCCCAAGTAGCAATATCAAAATCCTCTGATTCTTCAGCAGTCAAACCCATGAATTTCTCAGTAGTACCTGCCCATTGGATTTTTCCTGAGAGAACGTTATAGTCATAGACAGCTTGTCCAGTTTGCTCAGTTGCTAAACGAAATCGTTCTTCACTGTCTCGTAGTGCAGCTTCAAAATTTAGGCGCTCGCTTACATCCTGCACCATTGAATAGATACCCAAAAAATTACCCTCACTATCAACTAATGGGGTGTTAATCCATTCACAGGTGATTGATTTACCGTATTTGCTAATATTCTCATTCAGACTATAGTTACCACCTCTGTTTTCCAGCAGAGACTTTATTACTTCAACTACAGTATCTTTTTGGTTTTCTGGCACAATTTCTAAAGCGTGTTGATGCAGCATCTCAGCTGCCGAATAGCCAAATATTTTTTCCGCCGCCGGGTTCCACTCCACTACCTCAAAAGCAGAGTTCCACTCAATAATTCCTAAAGGTGTCTGTTGCAGCAAAAATTTTATTTTCGTCTCGAATTTCTTTAAAGCTTCTTCTGTGGCTTTGCGCTCAGTCACATCTCTGGCCATAGCAAAGACACAATTATCGTGAGCAACCGAAGTCCACGATAGCCAACAATAGGAACCATCTTTGCAGCGATAGCGATTTTCAAACCGAAAAACTTTGATTCCTTCACTCAACTTAGACATTTCACCCAATGTAGAGGCTTGATCTTCTGGGTGTACTAGCTCTATAAAGGGTAAGGATAGTAATTCTGCTTGAGAATAACCGAGAATTTTTTCACCGGCTGGATTCACTCGCTGGAAATAGCCATCAAAGCCAGCAATACAGAGCAAATCCGCCGAAATATCAAAGAATAGCGATAGGTTTTTAGCTTCCGTGAGTTGTTGTTCAAGTCGGGCAATAGTTGCACTAAATTCATGGGTAGTTGCTGCTAACTGTTGCTTTAATTCAGCGTTTTGTTGTCGGAGAAGATTTATTTCTTGTTCCAGTGCTTCAGTATACATAAGTTATTTCTCCCATTAACTGGCAGACTATAATGTCCATCACTAATTCCCTACTTTTTCTACACAGTAGTATTCCCATTACTGATGGCATTGCTCACCTGTGTTTAGTTAAATCAAAATTCCTCCACCCGCACGCGAGTAGAGGAATCGGAGAATCCTATAATTTTTGTTAAGAGAAGAAAACTTAGAACTTAGTGGAGTCCTCTAACAAAGATTGTTGTTGTAACCAATCTTTGCCTACCTGAATACTAACATCCGAGTTGAGACTGCCAGTGCTTTCAACCCGCACATCGCCAAAACCCAAAGTGTTGCGGATAGATTCAGCACTATCACCATCACCTTGCTGGGCAATAATATTAGTTGTCTCTAAAGGTTGGCTCCAAGGTCTAGCTACAAAAATATTGCGATAGCCTGCTTTTTCTAAACTGCGGATGAGAGGACGGAGTTGAGAGCGATCGCTGCCTGTGCTATCTTGAATTGCTACGCGCACAGATGCTGGTTCAACTACTCTATTTTCAAATAATGATTCTGATTGCAAACCAAAATGCTGTGCCATGACTTTAGAAATGCCACTTTTACTAGGTATCCAGTAGCTGGCATTATACTCAGTCGGTTCGCTAAAACGTCCAGGCAACATTAACATTTGCATATTGGCGCGATTAGTTCTGACACCAAAACCCACTAGCGCCACCAATTCTTCAACTGTCAAATTGGTGTCAATGTTATCTTTAACTACGTTGAGAATTTTTGGTAACTGAGCCACTGTGACTGGGTTAAGAACCTGATCCATTAAGGCACGCATCACCATTTGCTGGCGTTGAATCCGACCAATATCCCCTAGTTCATCATGACGAAACCGCAGTAATTGTAATGCTTGGTCGCCGTTGAGATGCTGTTTACCTGCTTTAAGATCAATATATAGGTGTTGGGAATGATCATGGTATTTCATATCTTTGGGGACGTAAACTGTGACTCCGCCCAAAGCATCAATAAGTTTGCCAACCCCCAAAACATTAATGCGGATATAGCGATCAATGCCCACACCTCCCAGCAGGTTACTAACAGTTGTAGCAGTTAAAGCCGGCCCACCGTCCACATTAGTAGCATTGATTTTTTTGATTCCATACCCTTCCACCCGTGTACGGGTATCTCTGGGAATCGAAAGCATGGCGATTTTCTTGCTTTCTGGGTCAAATTTCACCATGAGCATGACATCAGCAAGACCATCAAAAGAATTTACCTGAGGCAGGTATCTCAAATTTTGGGTTTCAGGAGGAGGATTCCGCACATCTGGTGGGAGTACACTCATCCCCATGACTAACAAATTTACGGGACGAGTTAATTCTGAGAAACGCAACCCACTACCAGAGATTGCATCGCTATCAAAGACTGCTTCTTCTTGGGGGCTGAGTTGAGCTTGCTGCAAGGGTGTACTGGTTAAAGAAACCGCCAATAGCGCTCCGGCTGTTGCTGACACCATTGCAATTCCACCCATACCCAGCCAGAACCATAACCAACGCCCCGGTTTAGTATTTTGCGAATGTTTGCCACTGGAGTTAGGGGCGTTTGACGACGGGTTTCCTTCTGCTGAAGTTCTTTGAATGGTCACGGACTTCCTCACACTTACTGATTAATTAGGTAAATTTGCCGACTTAAAATAATGCAGATAAATCAACCCATAATAGCTAACTTTTAATAAATTACATTGACCTTTTATTTTGGTTTCAACCACAACACTTATAGCAGGATTTTTCTTTGTTGTGGCAATTTTCCCCAGGATTTATAGCAGTATGGCAATAGTCCGTTCCCTTTGACTAGGCCTATGAGAAAATTATCTCTAACTTTGTGAGCCATTAAGTAAAAATACTGCCTCATCATCTCATAAATATTTGCTAAATACCCGTTCTGCAAAGCGGCTCAAACCAGGTAAACGATGGGATTTCCCTTGGAGCAAACGCAAAACTAGCCAGATACTCACCAAAAAGTAACCAGATGTAAAAAAGCCATTCAGGATTAATAGACGCAATGTAAAAAATTCTGAAGTTGCTGCTCCAGTAGCCAACAAGAGATACCCCAACAACCAAGTAAATGCCAATGTAATAGACAGACGACTGACAGCCAGTTGTTCCCGGCTACCTTGACAGCGATAAACCGCCCACAGGGATGGAAAAAAACCGATAACAGGGATTAGATGTAAAATTAGCTGTGTTTTGGGACTGCTTGATTCCTCCCCAATTCCCATGTTCTTTTCACTTGATTTAAAATTTTCCATTGTTTTTTGTCAAATCCTAAACTAGAGGGATGAATGACAATGATGTAGTTAGAGATAATAAGCTATAGATACAGAATTTTTTAGTTCTATCCCGCAATCGGCTCAAGATGCAGACACTCAAGCTACTAAACTGGTGGCAGACACTAACACCAATAGCGAGAACTGGAGCGATCGCTCTGTTCGCTCCTTTACTAGTTCTCAATGGTTGGGCAATTTCCGCAATTTTTAATTACTTCCATTCCTTAATAGTCATTTTAGTCGGAGCTTCTGTTTTAGCATTTTTGCTCAACTACCCTGTTAGCTGGATGGAGCATCGCGGTGCGAGGCGAGAGCAAGTGGCTATTTTAGTGTTTTTATTGGCTCTGTCAATTCTGTTAGCTCTTGGTGTAACACTGTTTCCGCTAGCACTTACTCAAGCTCAACAACTGGTAGCACGTATCCCCGAGTTAATTGACTCTGGACGCTCTCAGTTAATGATGTTAAACGAGAAAGCGGAGACTGTAGGTTTACCGATTAATCTTGATGCGTTGGTAGTGCAGATCAACGATCGCGTCAAGGGACAACTACAAGCGATCGCCGGACAAGTCCTCAATTTGGCTGTTGTCACTTTCACCAGTTTGCTAGATTTTCTGTTGACGATGGTGTTAACTTTCTATCTTTTGCAACATGGCGGTGAACTTTGGCAGAGTCTAGTAGAATGGCTACCTACCAGATTTCGCTCACCTTTCTCCCAGACAGTACGTTTGAGCTTTCAAAATTTCTTTATCACTCAATTAATTTTATCTACTTGTATGGCATCAGCCCTCATCCCTGCTTTCTTGTGGCTGAAAGTGCCATTTGGTCTATTATTTGGTCTGACTATTGGCATTATGGCGCTTGTGCCTTTTGGCGGTTCTGTAGGTATTGCCCTAACTACCTCACTAGTAGCGCTGCAAGATTTCTCGATGGGGGTAAGAGTTTTAATTGCAGCTGTGATTGTGCAGCAAATTCTCGAAAACTTAATCGCTCCCCGCATTTTAGGTAGTTTTACTGGGTTAAATCCAGTTTGGATACTTATTTCGGTTTTGACAGGAGCTAGAATTGGCGGGCTTTTGGGCGTGATTGTGGCTGTACCTACTGCTGTAATTATTAAGACTGCTTTAACTGCTTTGCGTCCCTCTAATGTCAGTAATGAAATAGAGGTAACAGATACTACGGAGATAGCTGCATCAGTAGGAAAAAAAGAAAATCCCAAAAATACCCTGAGTATTTCCGAACCAACATTACCTTAATTCTGTGAACGCTGATATGGTGGGGGACTTAAACCAAATTATCTTCACTGTTAACTGTTAAAATCTACACTTGTAAAATTCCCCGTCCCTCATCTATAAATTTTCAAATTGAAGCGATAACACCAAAACTGTGACAGTATTCTGAAGTATCTTGATTCTCAGGCATGAGTCAAAAATTCAGAAGTTGCTATATCAATGTGTCAATTGCTGGGAATGAATTGCAATGTGCCAACGGATATTTGTTTTTCCTTTGAAGGGTTTTCCGCGCGGGGAGGAAAAACAGATCATCACAGTGATGGTTGGGGGATTGCTTTCTTTGAAGGAAAGGGATGTCGAATATTTTTAGATGCTAAACCCTCTATAGATTCTCCAATAGCGGATTTTGTGCGATGCTATCCTATCCATTCTACCCATGTAATCGCCCATATTCGCAAGGCTACCCAAGGTGAAGTGGTGTTAGAAAACTGCCATCCTTTTCGTCGAGAACTGTGGGGAAGATATTGGGTGTTTGCTCACAATGGTAATTTGCCAGATTTTCATCCAGAAACGCAAGGTTTTTATCAAGCAGTCGGTAATACGGACAGTGAAAAAGCCTTCTGTCTCATACTAGAAACATTGCGACAAAGTTTTCCTCAAGGTAAACCTCCCTTAGAAAAACTTTATCTTGTATTGCAACAAGTTACAGAAAAGTTGGACGCAGTAGGTATTTTTAACTATTTACTATCGGACGGAGAACATTTTTTTGCCCATTGCTCAACTAACCTCAGCTACATAGTGCGTCAAGCGCCCTTTGTTGCTGCACATCTGATTGATCAGGATATGACTGTAGATTTTAGTGAGTTAACAACACCAAGCGATCGCGTCGCTGTGATCGCTACTACACCTCTTACAGATAACGAAGTGTGGACACCCATTCCACCAGGAGAACTGTTAGTCTTTCAGGACGGTTTGCCACAAAGGCAGATATTGAATTATGGGTAGGCGATCGCCAGATTATGACAACAAAGACCAAAAGCTAGTTTTTAAAGGGCTTTAGCCAAAAATTTCCTAGTTAAATAGCTGTCTACTATCAAGTTACTTTGGATTCCAAGTAGCTAAATTGTGGTCACAACTTGACATTAAAAAGCAACAGCATTTTAAATTGCTCATCAAACTGGTAAAATCTCTTCATTCCCCATATTCTCGATAGAGAATATGAAGTTTTTATAGTATCCATTAAATAAGAGATTTGAAATTATCGATATACCGCTAAACTGTAATAACAAGTATTCCCATCAATTAACAGTAGATTCACCCGGAGGAGATTAAATGAGTGTGTGGCAGCGTCCCCTGAAAAAATTGCTCTTGGTAACAGAGCAGACGACACATAGATTCAGATTTAGCTCTTTGAAAGGCTTCGTATCACTAGTATTAGTAGGGGCTTTTTTGAGTGTGGTGCTTGCCGCCTGTACTGGTGGCAATGGCAATAATTCTGCTACAGAAAACCCAACGGCTAGTCCTGTTGCTGCCCGCAAACCAAATGTTGAACTAACCCTTGTTTCTTTTGCTGTGACTAAAGCAGCACACGAAGCAATCATTCCTAAGTTTGTTGAAAAATGGAAGCAAGAACAGAATCAAACAGTCACATTTAGACAAAGTTATGGTGGCTCTGGTTCTCAAACTCGTGCTGTTATTGATGGTTTGGAAGCAGATATAGTCCACCTAGCACTGGCTTTAGATACTCAGAAAATTGAGAAAGCTGGACTAATTCAACCAGGGTGGGAAAAAGAAGTTCCCAACAATGGAATTGTTTCCAAGTCTGTGGGAGCAATTATTACTCGTCCAGGTAACCCCAAGGGGATCAAAAGTTGGGCAGATTTGGCTAAAGGTGATGTTAGGGTAATTACTGCCGACCCCAAAACATCAGGTATTGCTCGCTGGAACTTCTTAGCCTTGTGGAATTCTGTGATTAAAACTGGTGGCGATGAGGCTAAGGCTACAGAATTTGTGACTCAAGTTTATCGCAATGTGCCAATTCTGACTAAGGATGCGAGAGAAGCTACTGACGCATTTGCTAAACAAGGTCAAGGCGACGCTTTAATCAATTATGAAAATGAAGTGATCTTGGCACAGCAAAAAGGTGAAAAACTAGATTATGTCATCCCTGATGTCAATATCTCTATTGACAATCCTATAGCTGTGGTAGACAGAAATGTGGATAAGCACGGTAACAGAGAAGTTGCGGAAGCTTTTGTCAACTTCCTCTACACACCAGAAGCACAGGAAGAGTTTATCAAATTAGGATTTCGACCAGCAGACGAAAAATTAGCTCAAACCAAAGAAGTAGCTGATAAGTTTCCTAAAGTCCAAACTCTAGGTACTGTTCAAGACTTCGGTGGCTGGACATCAATTGATCAAAAATTCTTCGCCGATGGCGGTGTATTTGACCAAATTCAATCCAAAAACAGACGGTAATTAGCGAGAAGGCAGGATTTAAAACATTTACTTAATGAATTCTGCTTTTTTTTGAATTGTGAACGAGTAAATTTTGAATTGTTTATGACTCTATCTCCTACGGCGGAAGTTAATAGTAAAACTCCTAACTGGAAAGTATTTATTCATAAAGCGGTTAATCTGCATTGGACATGGCGAATTACGATTGGCTATCTAACAGTAATGTTATTTGTCCCTATAATTGCCATGTTTCTCAAAGCCAGTACAGAACCGCCAGCTAGGTTTTGGGAAATAGCTACTAGTGAGCTGGCATTGGCAACATACAATGTTACCTTTGTTACTTCACTACTTGCGGCTTTGCTCAATGGTGTATTTGGGACACTGATTGCATGGGTTTTAGTACGCTACGACTTTCCCCTCAAAAGAATCATTGATGCCACCGTAGATTTACCATTTGCACTGCCAACATCAGTAGCAGGTTTAACATTGGCAACAGTTTACAGTGATAACGGCTGGATTGGTTCCTTGTTAGCACCTTTGGGGATTAAGGTATCATTCACCCGTTTAGGGGTCTGGGTGGCTATGGTATTTATTTCACTACCTTTTATAGTCAGAACAGTGCAACCTGTACTTCAAGAGCTAGAGCATGACGTTGAAGAAGCGGCTTGGTCTTTGGGTGCTTCTCAATGGCAAACATTCTGGAAAGTGATATTACCACCTTTGTTGCCCTCGATTTTAACTGGCGTTGCCTTGGGTTTCTCCCGTGCTGTGGGTGAATATGGTTCGACTGTAATTATTGCTTCCAACACACCATTTCAAGATTTGATTGCACCAGTGTTAATTTTCCAAAGGTTAGAACAGTATGACTATTCTGGTGCAACGGTAATTGGCGTAGTTTTACTAACAATTTCTTTGATATTGCTGTTAGGAATTAATCTATTACAAGGGTGGGCAAGAAGATATGACAATAAGTGAACCAAAATTGCCATCAAATAGGACTTATTCAGGTAAAGCGAAACCACAACCAAAAAAGAGTTGGGTTCCCACAATTTTAATATTTGTAGCGATCGCTTATTTAGCACTGATTCAATATATCCCGGCAATTAACGTTGTTGTTCAAGCCTTCAGCAAAGGAGTAGGGCCATTTTTCGCAAACCTCACCCATAGCGACTTCCTCAGTGCTGCCAGGTTAACCGTGTTGTTGGCATTAATTGCTGTACCGATCAACACAGTATTTGGTTTGTGTGCGGCTTGGGCGATCGCGCGCAATAAATTTCCTGGACGTGCTTTCGTCTTAAGTATTATTGACTTGCCTTTTTCTATATCACCTGTAGTTGCTGGCTTGATGTTGGTATTACTTTACGGGCGTAATGGTTGGTTTGGCCCCTTGCTTGAAGCTAATGACATCAGAATCATCTTTGCCTTTCCAGGGATGGTTTTAGCTACAGCATTCGTTAGTATGCCCTTTGTTGCGCGTGAAGTCATTCCAGTTCTAGAAGAATTTGGCAAAGATCAAGAAGAAGCCGCTAAAACTCTAGGTGCAAATGAGTGGCAGACATTTTGGCGTGTCACCCTACCGGGGATTCGCTGGGGCTTACTCTATGGCATAATTTTGACCAATGCTAGAGCAATGGGTGAATTTGGTGCAGTTTCTGTAGTATCAGGTAACATTGCTAATAAAACCCAGAGTTTGCCACTGTTTGTAGAAGATGCTTATAAGCAGTATGAAACAGAAGCAGCCTTTTCTGCGGCTGTACTTTTAGGACTATTAGCAGTAGTCACCTTAGTATTGAAAGAGATTGTAGAACGCAAAACCCGTATTAAAGATGTGGATTAACGGATAAGTAAAAAACGACTGCTTTTATAGCAGATGAGCATAACTTCCTTAAGGGAAGTTATTTTTATGACTGCGTAATATGCTTAGAGGAAATTTAGAGGCAGAATTTGTCTCTTTAATATTTTTTTACAAATTGATATATTTCTATACGTATATACTTATTTATATAAAATAATAACATTTATCCTTATTTATATCTGAATTATTGAAGGCATAAAGATTTTTAGTGTGCAATTTTTCAAGTTGTATATGCTACTCTTATGTTCTAACTTTCTGATGGTAAAATTACTGCACATTTACAAAATCAATGTTTTGATATTTCGCACAGATGATAGGATCTAGTGATTTAGACAGAATTACCTACGAAAACAAAAAAATATTCCAGAGTGATCCCAAAAATTTAAATAATTTGTCAACGTCTCATGAATTAAAGAAGGACTGAGATTATCTTTCGTAAATTAGGGTATGATTCTGAGTTAGTTTCTTGAATTAAAAAGGAACTTTTGAAAAAATGTTACATACTTATTGTGAAGCGCTAAAACTTGTTATCAATGCAAAAAGTTATACAAAGTAGGGAAGTATCATAAATTACGCTTATGTAATTTATTTTCTCTAATAAGCGCGGATAACTTTTATTAGTGATGGTAAAAAGCCCAATGTGATGGAAAGTCTCAGAATGTAAATAAATATTGTCAAATGTTTAATTAAACACAACAACTTAAATACAGGCTCAGTTTTTGAGCAAAGTAACAAAGCCATTTTTGTATGACTTTGAATAGGAGCCTAAGTAAAAGTTTAAGTAACTTTTAATACAAAAAATAAAACATTCATACTTTACAGAATCCAAGTAATGAAATACTGAAGAATATTTAATTCACATAATGATGTTTACGTGATGCTCAATGGCGAATACATTCAATAACAATACTTTCATTTTCATTTATGCTCTTAAATTTCATCCTATTTACGAATTATGTTGATTAATACTGCAAATAAGGTAGAAAAAATGGTTAAATCGATTATTTTCTTCTCTAAACTATTGACATTTTCAGCATTGGCTTTTGCATCTGTTTCTAATGTTGTAGTTGCACAAGATACTCCAACATCTCCTCAGCAAAATACTACACAGAAAATTTGCTCTTCAGATCCAGTAGAAAGCTTGCTACCTCCATTGCCAGGACAAACAAGAGGTAACAACTCTACCCTGTCTTACCTGGCTGCTCAAGGGTTTACACAAAGTGAAGAAGGCTCTTGGGTATGTTATGTGAATGATGCCAAAAAAGAGGGACGTTACTACACCTTATTTAAAGTTCAAGAAGTTAACGGCAAGCTGATTGGGAGTTCTTTTTTAGATGGAGGTAATCTTATTGCCGGACAGGACAGACGAAGTCTAGACTTCTTTATGACTCTCATCGCAAACCATACGAGTATCAATCCAGACAATCGCCAAAGTATACGTAGATATCTAGAAGCCTTCATTTCTTTAGTAGAGGATGGCAAAATACAACCTTCTCGTCGTGGTTTCGTTTTCGACCAACCAAACCGTGCATTAGTTATTTATCACAAACTTACAACTGGAGAACTACAAGGTACTGCCATTACACTTAATCTTCAAGTACCGAAAAATGTGAGTTCTGGCTCTCTAAGAAATGGGCTATCAACTTCTTCACAAGAGACATTAAAACCCAATCCATAGTTATTCACGCCTAAAAGGCGGTTTTTTTGTGCCTAGTTAGTTCTGTGTCTTCTACCGAGTATATATGAAATTTGTCAAGAATATTTTCATTCTATTGTCATCTTTGGCAGTAGTAATAACTGTATGCGAGAGCGCAAATGCTGGTAAAAAAGGACTGAATGTCGGCAACGGTAGAATCACGCCAGGACTCGAAAAACAGTATCTCCAATACCAGTTACAGAATAATGGCAATGGTTCGGGTTCGATACGAGTTATTCCCGACAACTGTGTCGTAGGATTTGGTCTACGCTGTAATAAAACAGGAACAATACTTGAGCAAATCATTGAATCGAATGGGGGCCCCAGCTACCAAGAAATGTTGATGAAGGCAGCTGGTGGAGAGAATAACTACCGCAGATTTGCTAACTTTTACAACAATAAGATTGATGACGGGCCGTATATGTCTATCTGGAGAAATCATTCTTCTAGAATACTAGATTCGGCTCAATACAGTCTGGGAAAACCCTTAGATCGTAATCCTGTGGCAGGCTTAAGAGACATCACTAAAAATTTCTTTTGGAAACCCTTACCTGGGGGAAATCTACGTGATGATTTTGTTAATCTTAAATACTCCTACGGTCGTGTCCTTTTAGAAGAAGTCTCAAGAGTTCCTAATCTTAGGGAACAGATCATGGAAATGAATCTGGGAGCTAGTCTCAGAAAATTTTATGAAACACAGGTTTTAAATGGACTAAATGCTTTAAATACAGGAAACAATGGACAACTCCAACAGAATATTTTGTCCATACTCTCTCGTCCTTATTCTCCATCATTAAAAAATAATCCTTGGTTCGGGCGAGAAGACATGACCTTAGTATCTGTAGCTGAATCTGGAGAAGTAATTTCAGCAGATTCGCTAACTTACATCCCAGAGGAAGCATCAGGTCTGGAACTGACAGAAGAAATAGCAGAACTGTCTGGTGCTGAATTCTCCTTTATGCCATCAGATGGTTCTATCGGTATTTGGCCAATAGGAGTAATGTTATTGTTCGCTCTTTTTCTAGTAGATTTTTCATCAGGTGGAAACGATTCATCAAGTGACTCACCTTTTGGAACGTCAGGTGTTCCCACTCCATCAACCAATTCTCCTGGTAATGTCTGTGATTTTTTGAATCCTGGTGGTGCTGGTGTTCCTAGTGGAAACCAAAACGTAGTTGTTTGTGAAACTCCCATCGTTACACCAGAAGTTGCACCTAGAAGAGTAATAGAACCATCAACAATGAAAGCCATTATTTTGCTGACTTTGATATTGTGTGTCATTCGTTATCAAAAGAGGTGCGCTCAGGCAAAATGTTAATAGCTAGAAGTGTTTGTAAGTTCTAACTCCGCAAAAATTAAAGAAGATCCCTATAATCAATTGTTACTTCTGCGCATTGATTGTATTGTTCTGCATTTATACAAAAATCTCTCAGTGGTGATCTGAGAGATGTTGTTTTTTATTATTTTTCAGATGAAATATATCCCACCCCTCAAGCATATCTATACTTTTAAAAGTGAGTGTGCCAAAATGCCGGATGGTTATTTATCTGATTGATTTTGTCCTCATTTAAACAGATTGGTAATTATATTCCGGATAACACTGGTGCAAGCGAGTCTATGTATAAAAAGAGAACCGCAAAGCATCATCATGAATCAGATTAACGCTTTAGAGTCCTGTTGGCATATTTCACCTCCGTGGGGTCAAGATATACCTGCATTGGCTGTGCAAATACTAGAAAAAGTTTTCTTACCAAGTGCGAATTTGTCAGGCTATTGCTGCGGTATTCATTGGGAAGAACAAGAGTGGGTTTATGCAATTGTTTGTTTTGGGGAAACATTCTATGTACGTTCTGGAGAATTTTCTCCAACCAATGTACTTAAAAATACTAATATTTCTACTCCGGCTTTCAAATTAGGGGATGTGGTCGAGGTTGATTTTAGTGAGCAACCGAATCAACGTATTATTCAAGGTATTTTTAGTTTAAAAAACAGTTGGCTTTATGCTGTAGAGTGGCGATCGCCAATTCTGACAGAAACTACATCGGCTCAAAGTAGGCTCATCTGGCTTGCTGATATTGATTTAGTCAGGGTCAAGGTATCCTAAACAAAATCCAAGTGTGACTAATGGTCACCAGTATAAAAAATTTCCCGAAAACATTCTCATAATTTTGATTGTTAGGATTTTATATCTTAATTATCTTGGTAATTTTCTAGCGAGTAAAGAACACCTAACCCTTGGGGCAAAATAGATTTACCCGCTAATTCCACTAATGTAACTAGAGCGATCGCGTATGGTAATATGGCGAGAAACTGATAGGACTGTTTGCACCAAGGGCTTGAATGCGTAACTGTAAAGCTTCTGTCGCGCCAAAAAACAAGCCAGCATACTACCTAAAGGATGCCACATACCAAAAATTCCAGCAGCGATCGCCATAAATTTTTTACCAGCACTCATATTTTCTATAAAAAATTTTATCTCTACTAAGGTAATACCATTTTAGATTTTAGATTGGGAATCGCTCTCTGTGTCTAAGTTCTGGGAACCCATCGGTCGCATTCTTTTTTCAAATTGATATAAGATTAGCACCGCCTAAACTGATTGGTGATCATGTCGTAATGATTGCGACTCCTCAACTGCAAAAAATGAGTATCGACAAATATCTTGCATAAGAAGGATTACAAGAGTGTCGATACTGTGTTTTCATAAGCGATCGTTTCCATGATCACAGACAATCATAAATCTATTGCAGGGATGTTGATTTGCCAATGACAAACTATTCATGAGAGCATGAATTTGTCATAGGTCAGATATTTCACAAAGTATCAAGTCGTTCTAATTTCAGGAGTATCTCATATGTAATTATCAACAGTCATTCAGTTAAAAAAGCCTAAACATAGCACTATATAAAGTCAACTACAGAAGAAGACAAATGTCACATAGCTCAGGGTTGTATATCATACTAGTCAGTGTTCACGGCTTAATTAGAGGTAATAATCTAGAGTTAGGACGAGATGCTGACACTGGTGGACAAACAAAATATGTAGTCGAACTCGCTTGTACATTAGCTAAACATCCACAAGTAGCAAGAGTTGATTTAGTCACTCGGTTAGTCCAAGACCCCAAAGTCAGTCAAGACTATGCCCAACCAGTAGAAATTCTCTCTGATAAAGCCCAAATCATTCGCCTGGCTTGTGGCCCCCGGCGTTACCTCCGCAAAGAAGTTCTCTGGCCTTATTTAGATACCTTTGCAGATGAATTACTCAGACACATTCGCAAAGTCGGCAAAATTCCCAATGTCATTCATACACACTATGCTGATGCTGGTTATGTAGGTAGTCGAGTTGCGGGTTGGTTAGGTACACCCCTGGTGCATACAGGTCACTCCCTGGGACGCGTCAAACTGCAACGATTACTAGAACATGGTACTAAACAAGAAACTATCGAGGAAAACTTTCACATCAGCACCCGCATTGAGGCGGAGGAAATTACCCTGGGCGGTGCAGCTTTAGTCATTGCTAGTACCCATCAAGAAGTCGAAGAGCAATATAGCGTTTATGACCGCTACCAACCAAAAAGAATGGTGGTGATTCCTCCAGGTGTGACGCTAGAGAGTTTCTACCCCGCAGCCGATAATTGGCAAAATCCCCCAATTTACCAACAATTACAAAGGTTTCTGCAAGATCCCGACAAGCCGATGATTACGGCAATTTCCCGTCCGGCTGTACGTAAAAATGTGAGTAGTCTGGTCAAGGCTTATGGTGAAGATCCTGAATTGCGTCACCTGGCTAATTTGGTGATTGTGCTGGGAAATAGAGATGACATTACCACAATGGAATCAGGGCCACGCCAAGTTTTGACGGAAATCTTTCAATTAATAGATCGCTATGATCTTTATGGTCATGTGGCCTATCCTAAACATCATGCTTCTGATGATGTACCAGACTTATATCGACTGACAGGAAAAACACGCGGCGTTTTTATTAATCCAGCCCTAACCGAACCCTTTGGACTGACTTTGATTGAGGCTACGGCTTGTGGTGTACCGATTATTGCTACATCTGACGGCGGCCCACAGGATATCATCGGCGCTTGTGAAAATGGTCTACTGGTTGATCCCTTAAACATTCAAGACATTCAAAATGCCTTGAGAAAAACTTTGACTGATGCCGAACAATGGCAACGTTGGTCTAATAATGGCTTAGTTAATGTCCGCAAAAACTTTTCTTGGGATAGTCACGTCGAGCAATATCTAGAAAAAGTCCGCCTCTTCCCGCAACAGAAAGTACAATCTCTACTTAGTCCTCTTGTCGCATCTCCCGCCAGTGAACATCCAGGCTGGAATATACCTGATAACAACCGCTTACCAACGGCTGATCGCTTTCTGGTGTCAGAAATTGATAATACACTACTAGGTGATCAAGAAGCTTTAGAAAAATTAATTCAGCGCATCCGTGATGAAGGAGAAACAACTGGTGTTGGCATTGCTACCGGACGTAGTCTCGAAAGCGCCTTAAGTATGCTGGAAGAATGGCGGTTTCCCATGCCAGATTTGCTAATTACTTCAACTGGTAGCGAAATTTACTATGGCCCCCAGATTGTCACTGATACTACTTGGCAGAAACACATTAGTCAAAATTGGCAACCTGAAGCAATTCGGGAAGCCATGAAAAATATCCCTGGTGTAGAATTGCAATCACCAGAGGCTCAAGGCAAGTTTAAATTGAGCTATTTTGTTGATACCAGCATCTCGCCAAGCTACCGGGAAATTATCCGTCATTTGCGTCGTCAGCAACTGTTTGTTAAAGGCGTTTACAGCCATAATATGTATCTTGACTTGTTGCCTATCCGGGCTTCTAAAGGAGATGCCCTGCGTTACATTGCCTTAAAATGGGGTTTACCTGTAAAACGGTTTCTAGTCGCCGGCGCATCAGGCAATGATGAAACAATGTTAGCGGGTAATACCTTAGCTGTTGTGGTGGGTAATTACAGCAAAGAAATCCAGAAATTACGGGGTTCCTCCCAAATTTATTTTGCTCAAGGACACTATGCTTGGGGAATTTTGGAAGCACTAGACCACTACGACTTTTTCGGCAATCTGTCGCAGAATCAGCCCGAAGCGGCATTAGTCTGAAAATCTCTTTGAGGGTGCATCAGCATTTGAAGTTACCATTTCATTATTTTCGGTCTGTCCGATCCCAAAAAAATAACAATTGCTAACATCTTTTTATCGTCGGAAAGAAAGAAGAATATGGCTGTATTCTCCCTAGACAATTGGTGATGACATGACTAGAGGAAGTCTTAATTTTAGTTGTGGAATTAATACCAATGCAAAAAGTGTTTGCGATAGATAGACCACCCAGTTTCTCAACCTTAGAGGTTATTTATAAAGTAAAAATAAAATTTATGTAGGGTGTGTTAGGCACATATTTTCGATGTGATTTGTCACGAAAAAATAATTTAAGCGCCTAACGCACCAGGTTATATGGCGGTGCGTCAGGCTAAAGCCATAACACAAGGGCAATAAAGCGGGAAGAACATCTACACCGCTTTTTGCCTCCCCTACTTAAGATTTACTTTATAAATGCTCTCTTTGAGGGTGTTGGAAAAGTATGATTGCTAAACATTAAAATCTTAAAAACCTCATTCCCTTTTAGAGAATCGGGGTTTCAATGAACGAATCTAATAGTTTTTCATCTATAGCCAGACCATAATCTATAAGTGCGGCATTTGCACTTCCAATTTCTGTTCCGAAGACATGGGAAGCAGCGATGAGACAGGCAATATCCCAACCGATGTATCCGCCTATTTCAAAATTTCGATAAAAATCTTATATTAAGAGTTGCGTTATTTCATTTTTAATTGTGAATTGTTTCAGCATACTTGGCTACCCCAACCCACAAATTTAACCTTATTTCCTGATGAAGTTCATCTCTGGCGAATCCATCTTGACCAACCAGAATCACAGCTACAGCATTTAGGCGCAACCTTATCTAGTGATGAATTGGCTCGCGCTAACAGATTTTATTTTCCCGAACATCGGCAGCGTTTTACTGCTGGTCGTGGTATTCTCCGCAGTATATTGGGGCGATATTTGGGTGTGGAAGCAAGGCAAGTTAAATTTGAATATGAATCCCGTGGTAAACCCATATTGGCAGATAACCAGACTGGTTTATTATTCAACTTGTCACACTCTCAGGATTTAGCTTTGTGTGCAGTCAATTACACTCGCCAAATTGGCATAGATTTAGAATATCTCCGTCCCACATCTGATTTAGAATCCCTTGCCAAAAGATTCTTTTTACCGCGAGAATATGAATTAGTGCGATCGCTCCCCGATGAGCAAAAACAAAAGATTTTTTTTCGTTATTGGACTTGTAAAGAGGCTTATCTTAAAGCAACGGGAGACGGAATCGCTAAATTAGAAGAAATTGAAATAGCACTAACTCCCACAGAACCAGCTAAATTACAGACATCTCCAGCGTGGAGTCTCCTAGAGCTAGTGCCAGATGATAATTGTGTTGCTGCTGTTGCCGTGGCGGGTTTTGGCTGGCAGCCAAAGTTCTGGCAGTATTGATATCATCAACACCTCATTCCCCAAGCAACTGAGGTCTCATGCGTGATGAGATTCGATAGCTACATAGCTGTCTTTAACTCTATTTTCTGCCCGTTTTTGGTTGAAATTCACCACACCCAACCAACGATAAATTCTATCTACCGAAGTGGGAGAAAGTTGTCCAATAGCCAACATAAATTTTGTCAAACTTTCCATAATGAGGTTTTGATTGACAATTACCTCGGCTTTCTTGTGTTTAATGGCGCTGACAATAGCATTGGCTACACTTTTGGGTGTAGAGATACCAGCTAATTTGGGTGCAGGTACACGAGTATCAACAGTCATGCCAGTTTGGGAGACATAGCCTGGACAAACTACTGAAATATTGACACCAGTACCAACTAATTCCTGACGCATAGCATCAGTCCACATCATCAAGCCTGCTTTGCTAGCTGAGTAAACGCTGTTGAAAGCAACTCCCTTTTTACCGGCTAGAGAAGCAATATTGACAATCCGACCACTACCCCGTTCCATCATGCTGGGTAGTAACAAACGTGTTAATTCCATAACAGCCAATAGATTAGTGTTGAAGATTGATTGAATTTCCGCTAGAGAGTAATTCGCAAAAGCTCCGTTAATTTCTATGCCAGCATTGTTAATCAAGACATCAATAGGGCCGACAATATCTTGAGCCTGCTGGACAAGAGTTGATAATTGTGCTATGTTCCTCACATCAAAAGGAATAGCGATCGCTTTACCACCCGCAGCTTGAATTACATTACAGGTTTGCGCTAATCCTAATTGAGAACGAGAAACACAGACTATCGTTGCCTGTTCTTTCGCTAAAGCACGAGCAATGTAGACACCAAGACCGCGTGAAGCGCCGGTTAAAAGGACTGTCTTACTTGTGAGAGTTGTCATTGTCACCTGCTAGTCTCTGATTCTGAGCCGCAGGATTTACGCATCGATATATTGGGGAAACTCTGTGAGCCTTAGATATGACCACAGACAGTTTAAATCATCCAACTACCCACCCATCCACAACTAAATGCGATAAAGACAGCTACACCTCACACTTGCTCATATAACTCACGCGCGTAGACTGCACTCGTTTGGCAAAAAATTAGGATAACTTACTCATAACAGTTGTTGATCGCCTCTGTTGCAGAACAGGCATTAATTCAAGGATTTGTTCAATGAGGTTTAACTCTAATTCAACTACATTTATAGCATTTATTGAGCATCGCTATTGTTATTTATAAACCTTATTTAACTAAATAAAAAAACTCCACCCACAAGGGGATAGAGTTTTTGTCAGTAGTCAGTGGTCAGTAGCAAAAATACGTAGGGCTGGCTGAAACATCATACTATGAAGTAATCCTGCACAATTTCTAAGATACGTTCGGCTGCGTGACCATCACCGAAAGGATTAATTGCATTAGCCATTGCATCATAAGCTATTGGATTACTGAGTAACTCACTTGCAGCAGCAGTAATAGTTTGGCTATCAGTTCCCACAAGTTTAGCCGTACCCGCAGTTACTGCTTCTGGTCTTTCGGTTGTTTCCCTCAGCACTAGTACTGGTTTACCAAGGCTAGGCGCTTCTTCTTGCAAGCCGCCAGAATCAGTCAATAAAAAATGCGATCGCCCTATTGCTCCCACCAGTTCGGCATAATCTAAAGGTTCTGTTAAAAATACCCGTGGATGATTCCCCAGCAATGCTTGTAATGGTTCGCGTACCGTGGGATTTCGGTGTAAGGGTAACAGTAAGGCTGTATCAGGAAACTTATCTAATACTTGCAAAAATCCTTGAGCGATCGCTTGTAGTGGTTCGCCCCAATTCTCTCGCCGATGCACTGTAGCTAATAGCACACGATATTCATCCCAGTTTAAACCAGTCACGTTACAAGCTGGTGCATTAGCCGCTACGTACAATAAAGCATCAATTACAGTATTACCAGTTAAGTGAATTTCCCCCAAAACACCAGAACGCTGCAAGTTTTCCACAGCTAAAGTTGTTGGTGCAAAGTGTAACTGGGTAATTTGGGAAATCAGTCGCCGATTAGCTTCTTCTGGGTAAGGATTGAATAACTCATCAGTTCTTAACCCTGCTTCTACATGACCTACAGGAATTTTTTGGTAAAACGCTGCTAAACTCGCCGCAAAGGCTGTTGTCGTATCTCCTTGTACTAGCACCAAATCGGGCTTACTTTTGATAAATAATCCTTCCAAACCTCGTAAGCTACGACAAGTAATATCACTTAGAGACTGCTGAGGCTGCATAATCTCTAAGTCATAATCTGCTTTGAGGTTGAACAACTGCATCACTTGCTCGACCATCTCCCGATGCTGTCCAGTTAAAATCACTTGCAGATCAAAATCTGGAGATTTTTGGAATACCTGAATTACCGGAGCTAGTTTAATTGCTTCCGGGCGTGTTCCTAAGATGATGCAAACGCGTTTTTTATTAGTCATTAGTCATT
Source organism: Anabaena subtropica FACHB-260 (assembly GCF_014697105.1). Lineage (GTDB taxonomy): Bacteria > Cyanobacteriota > Cyanobacteriia > Cyanobacteriales > Nostocaceae > Trichormus > Trichormus subtropicus. The sequence goes on from NZ_JACJRF010000015.1 coordinate 76,424, forward strand.
AGTCTTTGGTCATTAGTCATTAGTCATTAGTCTTTGGATAATCTCATAACTAATGACTGATAACGTCATAATCCTAACTCTTCTGGAAGACCTAGCATAATATTCAGGTTTTGGACGGCTGCGCCGGATGCGCCTTTGCCCAAATTATCTAGGCGGGCAACTAACAGTGCTTCTTTAGTATTATCGTTAGCGAAGACGAAAACTTGAACAACATTAGTGCCGTTAACTGCTGTTGTATCTAAAAATGTGCCATCACGTAACAGGCTAGCATCTTTGAATGGAGCTACCTGCACAAACTTTTCAGCTTGGTAGTATTGTGCGATCGCTTGATAAATCTCTTCACCTGATGGAGGATGATCTAAAGTCCACAAGGGCAGAGGTATTTGTACCAACATTCCCTGCTCGAAGTCACCCACCGCAGGTATGAACAATGGTGGTGATGCTAAACCAGAATGCTGGTGCATTTCTTTTACGTGTTTATGACCAAACTGTAAACCGTAGATACCGTAGGGATAAGTTGATCCATCTTGTTCTTCCTCATGGAAGAGATCGTATTTTTGAATCATACTCTTTCCACCACCAGAGTACCCAGACACCGCATTAATTGTCATGGGAAAGGTAGCAGGAATCAAACCTTTAGCTATTAACGGACGTACACAAGCCAAAAATCCCGTAGGATAACACCCCGGATTGCTGACAAACTGAGCATTGGCAATTTTTTCTCGCTGTCCTGGGTTCAGTTCAGGGAAACCATACACCCAACCTGATGCTGTGCGATAAGCTGTACTAGCATCGAGAATTTTTACCTGACTAGTATTAACTAAGCTAACAGCTTCCCTCGCTGCATCATCAGGTAAACAAAGAATGGCTACATCAACACAATTGAGTAATTTTGCTCGCTCATGAGCATCCTTACGCTTCGATGCTTCAATACTAACTAGCTCAATGTCATCTCTTTGGTTGAGGCGTGAGTAAATCTGTAAGCCTGTGGTTCCCGATTCCCCATCAATAAAAATCTTTGGTTTATTCATAATAGCTCTGTGCAGTTGTCAAGAACGCAATCCTTGCTGTTGTAATAACCCATTTGCCCACATAGCATCAGCTTCCTCAAGCGCTGGGACTGGCTCACGGGTGTAATCTATTGCTAAATCAAATCCGGCGCGATCGTAAACGCCATGTATCAATACTTGTAAGTCTACAACCGGTTCTGTATCTCCGCGACGCAAGGGTAATAAAAAAGCTGGTATCGGTTCGGACAACTCAAAAGGATATAACTCTGCTTTGGGGCGCAAATCGCTACGACTGACCAAAATACGATAATCAGACTGAATTTGCTTACCCAAAATGGGCATAGGTTCACCATTACGTAACAAATCAATCTCTACCAGATGAGTCAAGCTACTTAATACCTGCTGACGCTTGTTTTCATAAACTTTCCTTCCCTCACCAGAACGCTTATTTTTGGGAGAAAGCACTTCAATCGCTGTGACAACTTCCCCTGTTCTTACTTCTCGCACCTCTAAATATCCTTCCCGTACTTCCTCTAACATAGGGACGTTAACACTCACGGGTTTTGTTAGTGGTGAAGCTACAGCAATATTTAAAGCATCTTTGTCTGTATTTGCGAGAGAACGTCCTATGATTACATCAGGTATACCAACTAAAATAGAATTTTCATCGATCATTTGATACACTCGTTTCTCCACTGCTACTCGATATTGTGGTCGCAGTTGGGGAGCAATTTCATCAGCGATCGCTACAATAAACCTGCTGTGAACCTCAGCCCACAGTTGAGGATTTTCGAGGTAGGGATTCATTCCCGGAAACGGTGAGGGCATAGGACGGAAATGATAGAGTGCTTACTGCTAATCCTAGCAATCGGCTATGCCGTACAATTTCTTCTATAAAGAACAATATTTTTCTTAGCAGCATGAACAATACACAAAATTGGTATATTGTCAAGCAAAATACTGGTAATTGTGAAATCATCCCCACTGAGCAAGTTGGAGACGGTAATCCTGATATTATCGAACAGTGGGGGCCTTTTGATTCCAGAGAAGAAGCGATCGCCCGACGCATTGGATTAATTCGGGCTGGAAAGTGCCAACCCCAATAATATTGGCTGATGGAAGATAGAGGGGTCTAGAGAAAAAAGAAAACCTGTCAGTCTATTATCTCTACCCCTGCTTTTGACTCATTTTCCCTTATTTCTTCCCTGCCGTTGGTGTACCCTTGGCAGCAATTTCTTTACCCAAGACATCGACAGCCCTAGCGAATTGAGGATCTTCTAATGTGCCGATTTTATCGCGCTCGTTGAGCCATAATTCTTGGCGCTGGGCATCACTTAATTCCACCTTCACATCTGGATCAATACCATGCTTATTGATATCTCGACGATTGGGAGTCAAGTATTTGGCGATCGTCACAGCCAAACCTGAACCATCATCTAAAGGGCGTACCGATTGTACTAAACCCTTACCAAAGGTTTGAGTACCAACAAGGACAGCACGTTTATTGTCTTGCAATGCTCCAGAGAGAATTTCACTGGCACTAGCTGAACCTTTATCAACCAAAACTACCAGAGGTTTGTTAGTTAAAGCACGACCGTTTGCTACTTCCCGTTCTTGCTCTCCTTGACGGTCAACGGTAGAAACAATTGTGCCTCTATCTAACCACATCCGGGCAATTTCTACACTAGAGAAGAGCAAACCACCCGGATTACCACGTAAATCTAGAATGTAGCCGTTTACCTGCTGTTTTTCTAGGTTTCTAATGGCTTGTTGCATTTCTTTGCTGGCATTAGCGCTGAATTGGTTCAGACGAATGTAGCCGACTTTACCAACAGGAGTTTGCTTCTGGGAATAACGCACTGGATGAATTTCAATCCGCGCCCGTGTAATTTTAAACTGCTTTTCTTGATTGCTGCGCTGAATTGTTAAAGTTACTTGTGTGCCTGCTGAACCTCGAATTAAGGATACTGCTTGGTTAGTATCCATTCCCTTAGTGCTTTTACCGTCAATTTTGAGAATGACATCCTTAGCTAGAATCCCGGCTTTAAAAGCTGGTGTGTCTTCAATTGGTGAAATTACCACTAATTGCTTAGTTTTTTCATCCTGACTGATGGTTATCCCAATACCTGTCAGTTCTCCAGAGGTATCCACCTGCATATTCTTAAATTCCTGTGGATCCATAAACCGGGTGTAGGGATCTTCTAGCTTTTTCAGCATTTCCCGAATGGATTTATAGGCTTCTTGCTGATTACTGTAGGACTTGTTTAAGTATTCCTTACGAACAGCCTGCCAATCTACCTGGTTAAAAGTTTCGTCTACGTATTGGCGCTGAACGATTTGCCAAACTTCATCTACCAATTCCTTAGGACTTGCTTTAAATAAAGCCTGACCACGAGAGTGAATGCCAAGGCTAGTAACTGCGATCGTGGAGAGTGTTACTGCCGTAGCACCCAAAACAAGCCTACTTTTTGTAATCACCATAATGACAGATGGGGCAGAGGGAAAAGTTTATAGTCAGTATGCTCAATCTAACACAGGGTAAACAGTAAAGACCGAGTGTGTAGTCCTAACTTCATCAAAATACTTTGTAATCCGGCGAGCTAGCTGATTGTGGTTTACAGAAAGTTTATTAAGAAAGATAGAGGGATGAGGGAGATGGGGGAGCTGACAAGTATAGGTTGTGAATTAAGGAATTTGTAACTGTAACACTAACAGAAGAATCATACTTCCATCAACCCCTACACCCTTTCGGCTGACGCTCAAGGCGCAGCCTTATACCCCTATACCCTAATTCATCTAAGGTTCTACCCAACGATCATCTGCCTTGATCAAGTTAATTAATTCTTCTACGCCTTGGTCTTCTGGGACTTTTTTAATTTCTTCTCTGCCGCGATATAAAGAGATATAGCCAGGGTTTTTACCTACATAACCGTAGTCAGCATCAGCCATTTCTCCTGGGCCATTGACAATACAACCCATAACGGCAATATCTAATCCTGTTAGGTGTTTGGTGGCTTCTCGCACTTTATGTAATACTTCCTCTAAGTTAAATAAAGTGCGTCCACAGGAAGGACAAGCTACATATTCCACCATTGTTTTTCGCAAACCTAAAGCTTGCAGAATGCTGTAGCAGACAGGAATTTCTTTTTCTGGTGCTTCTGTGAGAGAGACGCGAATTGTATCGCCGATACCATCAGCCAGCAATGTTGCAATACCTGCTGTAGATTTAATTCGTCCATATTCACCATCCCCAGCTTCTGTGACACCCAAATGAAGGGGGTAGTCCATTCCTAAATCATCCATGCGTTTGGCCATGAGGCGATAGGCTGCTACCATCACCGGAACCCTTGAGGCTTTCATCGAAATGACTATATTCCGAAAGTCTAGAGATTCACAGATACGAATAAATTCTAAGGCAGATTCCACCATACCTTCTGGGGTGTCGCCGTAGGTAAATAACATTCTCTCAGCCAGAGAACCGTGATTGACCCCGATTCGCATGGCTTTACCTTGGTCGCGCAGAGAAATTACCAAGGGTGCGAGAGTTTCGCGGATTTTTTCGCCTATTTCCTCAAATTCTGCTTGAGTATATTCGGTTCTATTAGTGTTTGGTTTTTCAAACACATATAATCCCGGATTAATCCGTACTTTTTCTATGTGTTTGGCAACTTCTAAAGCGATTTTCATGCCATTGTGATGCACATCAGCAACTATTGGCACATCTTGATAAGTTTTAATGAGTTTTTGTTTAATTTCTGCCAACGCTACTGCATGGGCTGTACTTGGTACTGTCACACGGACGATTTCACAGCCGATTTCGTGCAAACGCCGAATAGCGGCTACGGAACCATCAATATCAAGAGTGTCTTCGTTAATCATCGATTGCACCACAACGGGGTGTCCACCGCCGATGGTGACATTTCCCACCTTAACCGGACGAGTTTTACGGCGTTTGATTGTAGTATCAAAAGCGGGTTGATTTGCTGTAGTGCTGGATGTTGCAGGAGTGGGCAGAGTTTGCATAACCTTATTAGGTGGATTTTCTGTAGTTAAAATATCAGATTTAAGACCTTCTGTTTCTCAGATTGCCACAGTAGGGGCTTTTTTGAACAATGAAATAGCAAAAAAGAAGATGAGGAAAGGTTGGAGGTTGGGGGAGTATGCTGCTTTACTGAATAATTATTCATTGGTAAGAGATCATTGATGCTTACCTATGGATTATTTCTTATTACCGATTTAAATAAATAATCATAAATATTCAGGTGAACATTATATAAGCTATAACTACCAGAGAGCATCACAATTTTTGGAAAATACCCAGTAAATAGCTCCTATAAGAGATCATTTATAAAGTAAATCTTAAGTAGGGGAGGCAAAAAGCGGTGTAGATGTGCTTCCCGCTTTATTGCCGTTGTGTTGGCTTTAGCCTAACGCACCGCCATATAACCTGGTGCGTTAGGCGCTTAAATTATTTTTTCGTGACCAATTACATCGAAAATATGCGCCTAACACACCCTACATAAATTTTATTTTTACTTTATAAATAACCTCTAAAATTTCTGTCTTACTCTGTGTGAATCTCTGCGCTTCCCTGAGTTGAAAAATAAAATCAAACATTTGAGATGCTCCCTAAATACCATCAATAAAATCAATTGCTATGAACAATAAAATAACAATGCAAATACCTGTCCCACCTCACTTTAACTCAGCAAAAGTTGGCGAAGTTTGGCGCGTACCTTACCAAGAACGTGCAGCAGAAGCGGAAACATGGGCAAAACAATACAATATTCAACCAGCAGCTTTTGACAAAACTCGTATTTGTCTATTGTTAATAGATGTACAGAACACCTTTTGTATCCCCGGATTTGAATTATTTGTTGGAGGTGGGTCTGGAACTGGAGCAGTTGATGATAACCGCAGAATATGTGAATTTATCTATCATAATTTGGGTGTAATTACAAAAATTATTCCTACTCTAGACACTCATACAACTATGCAGATTTTTCATCCAATATTTTGGGTGAATGAGTTAGGCGAACATCCCACACCAGCAGCTACTAGTATTACTATCGTAGATATTGAAAAAGGTATTTGGAAAGTTAATCCAGATGTAGCTAACAGTATTACCAATGGCGATTATGAATTATTAGAAAAACACGCTTATCACTACGTAAAACAATTAAGTCAAGATGGTAAATATCCTCTGACTGTTTGGCCTTATCATTCTATGTTGGGTGGCATTGGCCATGCTTTAGTTTCTTCCGTAGAAGAAGCAATATTTTTTCATTGTATTGCTCGGCAGAGTCAAACACAATTTGAAATCAAGGGCGATAATCCCTTAACTGAGAATTATTCAGTTTTACGTCCAGAAGTTTTGGTTAATTTTGATGAAAATCCATTGGCTCATAAAAATCGGAAATTGATTCAGCAACTATTAGAATTTGATGCTGTGATTATTGCTGGTCAAGCTAAAAGTCATTGTGTCGCCTGGACAATTGATGATTTGTTAATAGAAATTAAACAGGTAGATGCAGCCCTTGCTAATAAAATTTATCTGCTAGAAGATTGCACTTCTCCTGTGGTAGTTCCGGGGGTGGTGGACTATACAGAACAAGCAGACGCGGCTTTTGCTAGGTTTGCAGCAGCAGGAATGCAGGTTGTTGGAAGTAGGGAATGGGGAAATCAATTCTAAATTCAAAATACCCGTCTCCTGTCGGAGACGCTACGCGAACGGGAAGCGAAGCGCTACAAAATTCAAAATTAAGAAATAAAGATTCCTTACTTGTGTCGCACTACCAAACTCAGAACTTTCCTCATTTTTTTAAATAATCATTGGGATTTTCCGCTACCCAGCCCAGGGATGAAGTAGCACGCACCTCAAAATGGAGATGGGGTTGTTTTGCAGTAGGTTGTCCTGTAGTACCGACGGTTCCGATTAACTGGCTTGTGTTGACTTGTTGACCTACCTTCACATTAATGCTGTCAAGATGGGCGTAGCGGCTTTGGAGTCCGCCACTGTGGTTGATGATGACCAAATTACCGTAAGTACCCTGTTCCTGAGCAAATACTACCGTACCTGGTGCGATCGCCGAAACTTGAGTTCCCAGTGGTGCTAATAAATCTATGCCACTGTGGAAGAATACTTTGCCTGTATCGGGGTTAATCTGCCAGCCATAAGGTAAAGCCACCTCCGCAACCTGGGGAAAAGGATAGCCAGCTAACTCAACAGGCTTGGTGACAGTGGAAGGTCTAGGAGACTGGGTAAAAGAACCATTGGGCGACCAATTGACCCCCGGAACAAACACGATTCTGGGATTTTGTTGACAGCCATTGACCTCAAATAGAGTATCGGGACGCACTTTATATCTTGTCGCCACTTGTCGCCACGTTTGACCCTGAGGTACTTCCACAACAACCCCATTGTAGGGAGGAATTTGTAGTTCGCTACCAACAGCAGGGGAAGAACCATCATGAAGAGATGGATTCATGCCAATCAGCGTTTCCGGGCTGAGATTATAGCGCTGCGCTATTGTCACCAAGGTGTCACCACGAGCGACTTTATGACGACGGAAGAGAGATAAAGCAGGAGTTCGACAACTTTCTACAGCAGCATTTGCACTGCTCGCATTTGGGAGTATGCTTGTTAGCCCAATAGTGCTGACTAAACTACAGAGTAAAAGCAGACGGTAGGAAACAGTCATGAATATCAGTTAAGAAAGGCTTAACTTTAGATTTTAGTTTGGGAACTAGAGATTGGGGTGTGGGGGAAAATAACTAATGACTAATGACTGACAAACTAAAAAAGCAACTGTATGTTAAATTTATCTGTCCACTTGCAAGTTGCTTGACTACACTTAGAAATTAGCAACTGCATTGCTTTCCTTGAGCGTAGTCATTATGAATTTATCCCTAAAGCAACTGGCCGTTTATCTGTCTCTACTGGTGGTTGGCGGTAGTGCAGGTTTATTAGGTAGTCGCTATCTCCTTCCACAAAATCGCTCGTTCCAACAACTCAAAAATGTCACAGTGGCTTTGCCCTCAGAATCTGTAGCGCCTAGTCCTGTAAATGGCTCTGCGGCAAATAATGGGGGGGATAATCTCAATTTTATTGCCAGTGCGGTGCAAAGAGTTGGGCCGGCTGTGGTAAGAATTAATGCCACTCGTAAAGTTGCCAATCCCATCTCTGAAGCATTAAAAAATCCTCTTTTACGACGGTTCTTTGGTGAAGATGAACAGCCAATCCCGCGAGAGCGCATCGAGCGTGGTACGGGTTCAGGGTTTATTTTGAGCGAAAACGGGCAATTATTGACTAATGCTCATGTGGTCGCTGACACAGATACAGTACAAGTGACTCTTAAAGATGGTCGGACTTTTGAGGGGAAGGTGTTGGGAGTTGATACTGTCACAGATGTAGCTGTAGTGAAAATCCCCGGAAATAATTTGCCGACGGTAAATTTGGGTAATTCGCAAAATTTGATTCCGGGGCAGTGGGCGATCGCTATTGGCAATCCTCTGGGTTTAGATAATACTGTCACTATCGGCATTATCAGTGCTACTGACCGCACTAGCGCCCAAGTTGGTGTCCCCGATAAGCGAGTCAGCTTTATTCAAACCGATGCCGCAATTAACCCCGGTAATTCTGGCGGGCCTTTGTTAAATGCTCAAGGGGAAGTAATTGGGGTTAACACTGCTATCCGTGCAGATGCTCAAGGGCTTGGTTTTGCCATTCCCATTGAAGTCGCCGCCCGCGTTGCTAATGAGCTTTTTACTAAGGGAACTGTAGAACATCCTTTTTTAGGGATTGAGATGACAGATTTATCTCCCAGCAAAAAGCAGCAGATTAATACTGAGAACAAGTTGAATATTCAACAAGACACTGGCGTTGTTATTAAAAGTGTCTTGGACGATTCCCCAGCCAAAAAAGCAGGGCTACTCACTGGAGATGTAATTCAGAAAATTAATGGTAAAACCGTGAAAACATCAGCGCAAGTCCAGAAATTGGTGGAATCCAGCACAGTTGGAGATATTTTAGCTGTCGAAGTCAACCGTAGTGGCGAAATTCTCACCTTGAAAGTGCAGTCAGGGGTTTATCCCAAAAGATAGTTCATAGTCTATAGTCCATAGTCAAAAAACTTGTAGCTGTTGACTGTTGACTGTTGACTGTTAACTGTTAACTATTAACCATTCGACAAATGGTCTAACTGCATTCTTTGTTCCATCTGGCGTAGGAAGTAACCCGTCATCATTGCCGACGCTAAGAGTCCTGCTAGATTTTCTTTGTCTGTGGTAATTTGGACATTGAAATTTTCTGCGGGGAGCATTCCCACCAACCCTTGAACGTTTTGGGAAATAATTTGTTTAATTTCCGGGCTGACGGACTGGGCGACGCGGGCTAGAACTTCTGGAGACTGATGTTGTAGATACTTGAGTAACTGGTTTGGGTGTTCCCCAAAGTGATCAGAAAGAAGCTGGTTGGTGTGTTCTTCGGGGTTGTTGTTTAAGAAGTCAGGATCAAACACCATTGGCAATTTTTTTTAGCTTAGTTGCTAATTCTACTCTAAACCATAGTACAAGGGTAGTGCTGTAGTTGTTGGTCAGTTGTCAGTTGTCAGTTGTCAGTTGTCATTACTCATTACTCATTACTCATTACTCATTACTCATTACTCCTTACTCATTACTCCTTACTCATTACTCCTTACTCATTACTCCTTACTCATTACTCCTTACTCATTACTCCTTACTCATTACTCCTTACTCATTACTCCTTACTCATTACTCCTTACTCATTACTCCTTACTCATTACTCCTTACTCATTACTCATTAGTTTTCCCCTACTCCCCACTCTTAACTGCCAAGTCTAATTCTAATTGCTGTTCCTTCTGATCACTGTCAAAGGGTTGGGGAAGTTGCTCTATTTGGAAATATTGATGAAATTTTGGTGTTACTTGCAGCGAATAGGAACGAGATTCATTATCTCGGCGCTTGCGAACGAAACCGAGTTCCACTAGTTCGGGAACGTGTTGATATACACCGGAACCGCGCAGGTTAATCAAGTCGCTTTGGAGAATGGGGCTATTCAGGGCGATCGCTGCTAATGTCCGCAATGCGCCTAGTCCCAATTCTACGGGAATCAGCGTCTGCACTAAGTCGTGGAAGTCTGGACGCAGTTGTAAACTGTAACCATCGGTGGTTTCTACGACTTCTAAGGCGCTATCTCGGTGGGCGTAGCTGTCCATTAGTTCAATGATGCCTTCTTCAACTGTGGCGCGATCACACGCCGCATATTCGGCAATTTCACTGACTGACAAGGGTTTACCCTTCAAATAGAGAATCGCTTCTATCTTAGTCGTTGTGGCTGTATTCATTTGGTCAAGAGTCAAGAGTCATTAGTCAATGGTCATGAGTCAATGGTCATTTAGTGTATGACGGTTGACTTTTGCCTAGTTGTACTCTAACGGTTAATCATGCTTTATCAATAAATGTGTGGGATTATACATAATTTTATTTTTTTAGTCAACATAGTGACCTATTTCCATAAAATCGAAGTTTTTTACCCGTCCTAATGACGAATTACGAATTAAATCGACTGCTGAGAATAAATTCGGCGATCGCTAAATCTTGAGGAGTGGTTATTTTCAAATTTGTTTCCTCTCCTTCCACAATTTGCACTTCGATGCCGCATTTTTCAAATAAAGCAGCATCGTCAGTCACTTCCCAACCTTGACTAACACCTTCAGCGTGGCACTTTTTCAACAACTCAACGTTAAATCCTTGGGGGGTTTGTGCTGCCCATAGATTGCGTCGGTCTGGTGTACTTTGAATTATGCCATCTTCATCCACAACTTTAATCGTGTCTTTCACGGGGACAGCCGCAATCAAACCAGAACAGTGGCGAATGGCTTGAGCGCAGGAGTTAAGTAAATCTGGTGTTGCCAAACATCTTGCGCCATCGTGAATTAAAACTTGCTCTGCTGCTTCTGGTAGCGCCTGTAAGCCGTTGTAAACAGATTCTTGCCTAGTGGCACCGCCAATGATCAATTCCACTGGTTTAGTAAGCTGCAAGTTAGCGAGAATAGATTGAAAATCTGGCCAGTCGGTAGGCTGGGAAATAATCCCAATCCATGTGATTTCTTGGGCTGCTTGTGCAGCTAGGAGAGTCCAAGCAATAATGGTTTGCGATCGCACTTCCAGCAGAAGTTTATTGCGGTCACTTCCCATTCTTTTGCCAACTCCGGCGGCGGGGATGAGTAAATACACAGGTTCCTCAAGATTAGGCGACAATGTAGGAAAGGTTTGCTACCCTCCAATTCAAAATTATGAATTCAAAGTGACTTAAATTTTGAATTTTGAATTTTGAATTCCCCTTATTCACCTAAAATAAGGAGCGATAAGCGTCAATAAATATTATGCGAGTAGTAGCCCTTGTACCTGGCGGAATTGGCGATCAAATTTTGTTCTTTCCGACTCTAGACGATCTGAAGCGCTATTACCCAAACGCTCAGTTAGATGTTGTTGTAGAACCCCGGTCAAAGGCTGCCTACCGGGTCAGCAAGTCAGTCAACGATATACTGGTCTTTGATTACAAAGACCGTAACAGCCTAGCCGATTGGGGAAATTTAGTAGGCACGATTCGCGATCGCGAATATGATGCGGCGATCGCTGTTGGACAAAGCTGGTTAGTGGGTTTATTACTCTGGTTGACAGGAATCCCCACACGTATCGGCTACCAAGGCAAAGGAGCATCATTGCTCACTAAAACCATACCGTTTAAACCATCCCAGTACGCGGCGGCGGTTTACCACGATTTGCTCCAACCATTCGGCATTACAACCCCTACCCCAGAGTTAGCGGTGAATGTGCCGAAACCAGATATTGAGTGGGCAAATAATGAACAAAAACGCCTGGGGATCAATGATACAGGTTACGTTTTAATTTATGGCGGCTCTAGCTGGGTATCTCAGCCTAAAGCTTTGGATACAATCTACCCCGTGGAAAGCTGGCAAAAAATCATTCACGATTTTCGACAAAAACAGCCAGATTTACCTGTAGTGGTGATTCAAGGCCCGGATGATGAGCAATTTGTGCGATCGCTCCAAGATTCTGCTTTAGATATCCAGGTGACTTCCCCTGATAATGTGGGTAAGCTAACGGCGATGATTGCTGGAGCCAATTTAATGCTAACTACTGATAGTGCGCCACTGCACTTAAGTGTGGCAGTACAAACTTACACTATTGCTCTATTTGGCCCCACAGATCCCGCAAGGTTGTTACCAAAAAGTGATAAGTTTCTGGGGATTAAATCTCCCACAGGTAGGGTGACAGATATTTTACCCAAAGCTGTATTGGAGAAAGTCTGGGGTGGGTAAACCATTTTTTGGGAGTGTGGAGTAGGGAGTGGGAAATTTTAGATTTTGGATTGAACAATCTAAAATTTAAAATCACAAATCCCAAATTGAAGAGGGACTCAGCACTCCCGATTCAAAACATTTCAAAAAACGCATCCTCTAATTCGTAACCTAGCATTTGCGCCATCGACTTGAGGCGCGATTGCCAAGGTATATTTTGTTGTTTTAACCAATCGCTTAAAACGAAGATTTTGTGCATCAAAAAGATTTCTAAAGCTTCAGGATTGTACTGAATGCCTTCTTTGGCACTGAATTGGTGCGGTACAAGCATAGCGGTGTAACGTCCCAGTTCGCCGGCTTTCCAATCAAGTAAAAATGGCAACCAAGGATACTTAGCATCCAGACGAACAAACCAAAGCCTTAATTCAGGAATTTCTGACAATTCACGAGGATCGCCAGGTTCTAAGGTATATTCGATAGCAAAATTTAACTGCTGTTCGTGGGAAACAATGGTTCCCTCTTGCAGCAGTTGGTCAATCACCGTATATGCAGGTGATAAATCGAGAGTATTAACAGTTTCAGTGTTGAGTGCGATGGTGATTGTCATGGACTCATCAGCTACTTTTTTTATGCTTGGTAGTAGGCTTGAGAATCCACAGTACCAGCTTTCTGGCATCGGCGCTATGTTTGTGACTGCGAAAAATGAAAAACTTCGGAAATATCCTCTTAGCAAAACTGGGTGACATCTTCACCACATTCGTCTGCTAGGTACATTAATGCTTTAAAGCGAATTTCGACTAACTGTTCGTAAAAAGGATTGAGTTTACATAGAGGTGGGATGTAAACTAGGGTGCGATCGCCCCATTTAATTTCTCGTTCAAATGGACAACTGGCAGGGATAATTGTACAGATCCACCGCGCTAATCGGTGGTTCTTGATTTTTAGAGATTCCAGCCATTGACGGACTGGTTGCAGCAGAAAATTTACAACAGAGATGAAGCTGAATGTGATACTAGACATCATGTTGTGAGTAAGTAAATTTGTTGGGGAGTTACGAGAATTTTTTCCATTAAAAGACTGTCAGTTTTGGCAGTATCTTTCATGATTACTGCTTTGGCATTTTCAGTCAGTAATATTTTGCTATCAGCAGTAAAACTAAATTCTTCTCCAGGCATAAAACCTTGTTGAATTAGTTTTTTCAAAGCAAATCTAGTAACTGCTTCTAGTAATTGCTGATAAGGTGTCCAATCAGATAAATGATCTAAAATCCAATGAAACGTATCAGGATGTGTATTTGATAATTCTAAGATTGCTGCTGTTAAACAAGATTCTATATATTCAGGTTCCAAATTTTGATTTAATTCATATACCCAAGCTTCCACAAGCTTTCTATCTTGAAACTTTAAGATGTAAATTGCCCTTTCGAGATGGAAATTAAATAGTTCTAAATCTTTCATTTTCTTCATTCAAATTTTGATAAAAAGCAATTAATTATCTGATTTTTCTATGGAGAAATTTGATTTTATCTCATATTAAAAATCAGGTTTGCGTAATAAATATTTATTTATTACCTTATAAGTAAAATTACTGTAAAGCTGTTAGTTTCCTGATTGCTTCTAACTTTAAACCTGAAAAATGCAGAACTTGTGCAGATACCTCTAAAGTTAGATATTTTTTTTCAACTCTACCAGTTTAAAGCTGCGGCAACTTGAGCAGGTAATTTCATCGCTTTGAAGGGCTTGGTTATAATAGCTCGAACTCCCAGTTCAGCAAATCGCCTCTGTTCGGCGGCTTGCGCCTTGGCTGTTAGCAAAATCACGGGAATTGACTGAGTAGTTGGATTGGCTTGCAAGGCTTGAAAAGTGGCGATTCCATCCATATCGGGCATCATGACATCCAAGAGAATCACGTCTGGCTGTTCAGCAGATGCTTTAGCTACTCCTTCATTACCGGAAACAGCAGTCGAGACTTGCCAACCACCGACTGCTTTTAGAGCAAGTTCAGCCACTGCGCGGATATCATATTCATCATCAATGATGAGAATGTGTTTTGTAGTCATAACAATTCCAATTACCCTGTGAGAAGCTCAAGCTACATCCCCCTTATATCACTCCCTCTACTCCCTGATTTTGTACCTCTTGTTCAAATCCTTACTGATGACGATAGTGTTCCACCTGCCGTAAGCGCGCTATCCCACCTACAAAGAAAATCCCCGCACTTGATGCAGGGATTACAAACTCTCAGCAGCTATTAAAACAAATGTACTATGTATTGACTCATTAGTGCCTACGCCCCAACTTAAGATACTTTCGATTGTTGCCAGAGGATGAGTTTCAGTTGAGAGCAGTAACAAGCACCATCGTTGATTTCTACTTCGTGTTCAGCTATCCAATCATAAATTCGTGCAGCTTTAGCTAGTGCCACTTTTTCTGAACGATAAAGCTGCGGAGTAGGGCAGAATGCTTGACCATTGATGTGTATAGCAGCAATCTGCCAATAGTCACTGCTTTCGCCTTCTGGTAAAACTTCTAGAAATCCGTTACTGTAAGGCTCGATTATTCCTATGTTCATCTACAACAATCAAACTCCAAACACAGGCCACAACACGAGATACCACCCATTCAAGTAAGAAAAAGCGGGAATCTCAGGGAATACAGTAGCAACCCCTGTTAATGATTTTGTGTTCGTAGTCAATGAAAATCTGAATTATTGGTTACTTTTTGGCTAGTGAAGAAAAATTATGGTGACAAGGCAAGCTGAAAATATTTTGTAGTTGGCTTTGTATTACTAGGATGTCAATCTGATGTTCTGATGATTTTTCAGGATGAGACAGAAGGCAAAATATTTAGTTTTTGCAGTCCCTTTCGCAGATATTTTGCTAAGAGGGGTTTTTCGATAATATAAATTGTTGCATAATTTTCAGGTATAAAGTCTACTACTTGTTCAACTAAATTTGAGAAGTCTTCTGTTGGTTCACCTAATGCACTTCGACCAAGCCACATCAAGGCTATTAACTCTATTTTTTCGTCCTGTGAGAATTCGTTAATATATTGATGTAGTATGTTTATTGAATATTTTCCTGTGATATTAAAATCCTCTAAATAATTGGACAATTTATCTATAAATGTTTCTGATTGATTTGTTCTTCCAGATCCCCTTTCTTTATAAATTAATTCGGTAGTTTCAATAATTTTATATATTTTGTAAATTGGCAATAATTTCATATTTTCCTTCAAATTAGAATCAAGAAATATAAGTCTAATAAATAAAAATTAGCCAGTTGTTATATAAAAAATTTCTGAGTACATATAGGACTCATATTTGATTTTTGAAATACATATAGTAAGTTGGGCATTGCTCACCCTCACAGGTACTTAAATTTTTAAGTGTAGGCTACGCCCACAAAAATAAATTCAGAATCCTATATGTAATGCAACTATATTTTTTGACTAAGTAACTTTGCAATCTGTACTTCTATAGCATTACAGATAGATGTTTGAATTCAAGTCTTGCCAACGGTTGAAATGTATAAGATCAATGTATAACGATTGATTTAGATACAAAAGTTTAAAAAATTAAGAGTGGACTCTGGTTTTTTGTATAAGTTTAAGCGATTAGAATGGTGGTATCACAGAAAAATCTATAAAATTCTAAGTAGTAATAAAAATTTAAGTAGCATGATATTAGGAGCATAGTTTCTGCCTTATGGTTAAGCGATCGCTCCAAGCATCATCAATCGGGGTTCAAGAGGCTAAAAAAGCGTTTGCTCGCAAAGGGTGGACTCAAGAAAATCTAGCTATTGAGGTCAACGTAAAAACTCGACAACCCATTTGGCGGTTTTTTAGTGGTCGTCCGATTGAGCGTTTGACATTTATTGAAATTTGTTCGGTATTAGAACTAGATTGGCGAGAGATTGCGACTAATCCCCCGGCAGAATTTTCTGAAGAAAGAGAACTAGACCAGGCTAATAATTTGGATATTGATAGATTAGTGCAGCTAGTGCGATCGCAACGCTTCGACAAAATTCAAGACCAGTGTGGTATTTTGCAGTTATTGGACATTAGCCATCCGGTGGCGATCGATGACATATATATAGATGTAAATATTTTAGAGGAAATTGCTAGTTTTCAGTCCTTAGAAATTACTGAACTACAAAACCTTGATCCACAAGAATTTGACAGTTTTGGTTTAGGTGAGGTGGGAGAGAAACAGATACCTGGGATGCGGGCGGTTGAAACATACTCTAAGCTGAGAGTACTTGGTAAACCAGGAGTAGGTAAGACTACTTTTTTGCAACATCTAGCCATTCAGTGTAACCAAGGTGCATTTGCAGCAAATCGGGTACCAATCTTCATCACACTGAGAAATTTTGCCCAAGAATTTAAGATTACTAACGAGTTCAATCTATTAAATTACATCCGCCAGGAATTTCTCACCTCTGGCATTTCCGATCCCTCAGTCATAGAAACTTTACTCAATGCAGGTAGAGTTTTACTATTGCTTGATGGTATGGATGAAGTTCTTCATCAACAAAGCAATGCTGTCTTAAGCGAAATTCGCAGATTTTCAGACAAGTATCACAAAAATCAGTTCGTAGCTACCTGTCGAACAGCAGCTCAAAGACTCAGACTCAGAGGTTTTACTGATGTTGAGATTGCCCCATTTACCTTAGAACAAATTCAAGCCTTCGCGCAAAAATGGTTTGTGGCTTTTACTAATACTAATGCTCAAGATGGTCAAGCCCAGTCTGTTGAATTTATTCAGAAGTTAGACTTAGATGAAAACTGGCAATTCCGCCAACTTGTCGTCACACCTCTATTTTTGCATCTTGCCTGCTGGGTGTTTCATGGCCAAGAAAAATTTCCGACTAAGCGCACTGATTTTTATAAGCAAGGCTTAGACCTTTTGTTGGGTAAATGGGATGAAGCCAAAGGCGTTGAACGGGACGACGTTTACCGGGGATTTTTATTGCCACAAAAGTTTAAGTTATTGAGTCAAATTGCGGCTGCCACATTTGAACAAGGTCAGTACTTTTTTGAGCAACGTGTCGTTGAACAATATATTGCTGACTATATTCAGAATCTCACTAATGTACCGATGGATGCAGATGAACTGCAAATAGAAAGTGAAGCGGCACTGAAAGCAATAGAAGCCCAACATGGCCTATTAGCAGAACGGGCGCGGGGAATTTTCTCCTTTTCTTATCTGGCGTTTCAAGAATACTTCACGGCGCGGAAAATTGTTGCCAGCCATAATCTACAAGCATTAGAGCAAGCGATGGGAGGATTGGTAAGTCACATTACAGACCCCCATTGGCGCGAAATCTTCCTGTTGACAGCGACTATGCTGCGGAGTGCAGATTCTTTGGTACAGTTAATGAAGCAACAAATTGATGCACTAGTTGCCCAAGATCCTTATATACAAGAGTTTTTGACCTGGGCTAGTCAAAAATCTCGCACTATTCCCACCCAATCAAAAGATGCGACAGTCCGGGCATTTTACTTAGGATTGAGTCGGACTCCTCGTGTAGCTCCTCATTTTGTTTTAGCCAGTAGCCTTGACCAAGGGATGTTTCTGGATGCAGCATTGGATAATCTGTTGCTGGAGTGTGCAATCGATGAAAGCCAGGACTTTGCTCTCTTCCACGCCTGTGGCGAGGCTCTCTCAAACATTCTAGGTATTGTTCTAGATGTCGGACTCTCTAAGTCCTTGCAAAAACTCTCTGATGAATTGCCAAATTCTCATCAAAATCAAGAACGGTTTCGACTATGGTTGCAGACGAGCTATTCAGCTTGGTCTGAACAATTAAGAATGACAGTCATGAATTATCGCAATATTAATCACCAGTGGCAGTTTAGCCAAGAGCAAGAGCAAGTGCTACAACGCTATTACGATGCAAATCAACTACTGCTCGATTGCCTACATAGCAATTGTGAGGTGACTGCTGCTATCAGGCAAGAAATTGAAGCTACTTTATTATTACCCCAGAAAGAGCTGGAGGACAGGGAATGGCAATAGTTGTTGCGGTAAATTCCTCGAAAAGAGTTGTATTACAGAAATCATCTTGAATAAGCTTTATGTCGTAATCAATCAATTAATTCATCAAATCAAACAAGACTAAATCATAGTACAGAAGCGTCATGTTTTATCTTAATTATTCAAGTAATTATCTCTTACTTTTGATTTGACTACCCGCCTATTGAGCCTCCTTTGTAGTTACGGTTTTCAATCCCGCTTTGCACCCAAAATCCTAATTACAGGTTTTATTATGAATCCAACTATTGCCTCTCTTTTCAAGGTTGGGATACTCAAAGATGTGCAAATACTCGTTGTAGACAACGATGTCGATAGTGGAGTGTTATATACCATCTTTCTGCAAAATTTCGGCGCAAATGTGATCGCAACTAACTCCATCAAAAAAGCTTTAAAAAGCCTGAATGGTTTTGTTCCCCACATCATCATCTGTGAAATCAGGTTTTTAGATGAAAATGTCTATACTCTACTCAATAAATTGACTGAAATGGAAGCGTTTAGTAAGAAACATATTCCCATCATTGTGACTTCAACCTGTACCAAAGGGACTATTGAGCAAATTCCAGAGATAGAGTTTGAAGGATATTTACTTAAACCAATTGACCTGGATAAATTATTTGTCATGATAGAGAGCCTAGTACCGCTTGATAGAAAAAATTTATTAGCTGACAAACTAAAACAATTATTTGTTGATAGTTTGGACGCAGCAAATAGCTTATTAATGGGAATACAATTTTTAGGACTGACTAAAGATTATGAATAACATCTATGTGTCGAATCAGTCTGAGAATGTAAATCTTGCAGATGATACTGAAGACTTAGATATTTTTCCAGAATTGACAATCTTAGTAGTAGATGATGATGATAATATGCGGTTTTTAATTACCGAGGTTTTTGAAATCTATGGATTTAAAGTGATGGCAGCAACTAATGCCTTAGAAGCATTTGAATTGATTGAACAATTTCATCTGGATCTCTTAATTAGTGACATTAATATGCCGGGAGAAAATGGCTATTGGTTAATCCAAAAAATTAGAAAACTTACGTCTCCCAAAAAAAGTGAAATTCCTGCGATCGCTTTTACTGCCAATATGGAAGCTAACGCGCATAATAAGGCTCTTGCTTCTGGGTTTCAAGCTTATCTGCAAAAGCCTTCAAAGATAGAGCAAATACTAGCAGAAGCCACAAAACTGCTTAAAGGTTCCGTGAAACTTAGTTTCCCATGAAAAGTTACCAGAAAATTAGGTGCAACTGATCCGGGGCGATCGCTATCCTTGATATATCTCTCTTAGCCTTATCTCTATCTCCCTTATCAGAAATTTGTTTTTTTGGCAATATTTTTGTTATACTTATTTACATGATAAACGATTTAGACTTCCAAACTCCTGAGCTATTTGGTTCTGTTGTCTTCAGACCTGACTTTAATAGCTTTAAGACTATCAATGCTTCCCAAGCTTGGTCTTTGTTCTTTACAGGTGGTAGAGAAGACAAGCAATTAGATTCTAACCCTCAAATAGCTCTGTTCTTGACAAGTGTTTTAGTAGCACTCGGTATTTCAGGGTTCGCCAGAACATTTATTAGCCAAACTTTCTTTGCTGCTTAATTGCGTAGCAGTTAAATCACTAAGCAATAAACAGATATCAATTATTCCTTTTGATTGATATCTGTTAAAAAACTATCTCCTTTGAGCCTCCAATATCTTGGGGGTTCAGATTTTTAACTAAAAAGCTATTTTGAATTAGTATAACCTAGTAAAAATAATGTTAGACTTCAATACCTTAATAATATTTTCAAGCACTTACTGTATTAGTATTTGTGCCTTTCTCATTCCAGCTAACCTCATCACTACTTTATTAACAATAGGTCTTACATTATTGTCTCGTCCAGTCATTGAAATTTGGCGAAGTGCTGCAATTGCTAGTATCTTTGCTTTATTAATGATACTCCACGTGTTTGCTTGGTTTATGATTGGAGTTGTTATGGCTCCCACATACATTTTATTGGTACTAGGAAGCATCTGTTTATTTATAAATTTAGGCGCGATTTTCCTACACAAACGTTTTGCGCTTCCCATACAACAGATTAATTGATCATTTTTTGGCAATAGGTAATAAGTCAGAAAATTAATACTCAATTACCAAATCTAGAGTTATGAATTAGCAATGGTGTATTTTAAGCAAACCATAACTTTTTAAATTCAATTAGCTATTGCTGTAACTGCTACATTAGTGATTATTTCTGCCAATGTACTTAGTAATTCTTGCTCGTTGTAAGGTTTAGAAAAATAAGCTCTTGCGCCTAATTGCATGGCTAATTGCCGATGTTTATTGCTGCTACGAGAGGTGAGCATGGCGACTGGGATATTTTTAGTTTCAAAGTGGGAATTAATTCTTTCTAAGAAGCCATAACCATCAAGGCGTGGCATTTCAATATCACAAATTACAGCTTGTACTTTCAGACCACTTTCTAGTTTTTCCCAAGCATCTTCACCATCTTTTGCTTGTTCTACTTGATATCCTCCTTTTTCTAGAGTCAATGCTAAGAAACGGCGGACATTAATTGAGTCATCAATGATTAAAATAGTGCCTTTCTGTTGAATAGGTGGTTCTGCTAGTTTGGCATTGTCAAAGAAGAGAAATGGCGTTTTTAGTGTGGCTGATGATGATTGATAATTTTTAGCAGGTCGCTGATTTGTGGCAATTTTATATAGTAGTTCGTTGGTATTTACTAATGCCACAACTCGACCATCACCTAAAATTGTGCAATTACTAAAACCTTGAGGTAAGGGTATATTTCCCTCAATTTGGCGGATAGCAACTTCTTGTTCACCCCAGCAACGGTCTACCAATATAGCGACTGGTTGATTATTACCTTTCACTATTAAGATGCTGAGAGCATTAATCGCTGGGGGCGTTTCTAATTCTGGGTTATCGTAGCGGGGACAATTAAACTCTAAATGGCGGCTCAGGCGAATTAGAGGTAACATAGTTCCTTGCCAATTGAGGACTTCGTTACCCGCCATTGGGAATACTTGCTCGTTTTGTAGTAGGAAGATTTCTGAAACCACATCGGTAGGAAATGCTAAAAGCATTTTGTTGGTTTCTACTAATAGAACTCTGGCGATGGAAAGGGTAAATGGTACTGATAAGGTGAAGGTTGTACCCATCCCTGGTTCAGTATCGACTGTGATATCACCGCGCACTAATTTTAGGTTATTGCGGACTATATCCATACCGACACCGCGACCGGATAAGGTGGTTACTTGTTCGGAGGTGGTAAAGCCTGGTTCAAAAATTAGTGAGAGGAGTTCCTCATCGGTCGCATGAGCTAGTAAAGCTGCATCTATCCCCATCCCTTGGGCGCGGGTGCGAATTTTTTCTAAAGAAATTCCCCGACCATCATCACGCATGGTAATGATAGTACGATTGCTACGGTGAGTTGCGGTAATTTCAATTAAGCCTTGCTCTGGTTTTCCTAAAGCCTGACGAGTAGCGGGTTCTTCGATACCATGATCAAAGGCATTCCTTAAGAGGTGCATTAAAGGCTCATTTAAGGCTTCTAAAATGCTGCGTTCAATTAAAGTGTTACCACCTGTAATTTTTAATTGGACGTTTTTGCCATACTCTACATTTAAGTCGCGGATGGCTCTGGGGAAACGCTCCACTAAATCCGACACGGGACGCATTCGGATATGATTGAGTTTGGTTTGTAATTGTTTCGATGTTTTATTGAGTTTGCGAGCAATTTGATCTGTATCGTCAACACCTAGTTGAATATCTGTGGTGACTTCTTGTACCTGTACAATAGTTTCTACTACTGTTTGCGATCGCACGTTTAATTCGTTGTAGCGATCCATCTCTAAGGCATCAAACTCGCTTTCTCTATCTTGTATTGGTGGGTACTCTGCAAGTGTATTTTCTCCATGATGAGCAGTTAGCAAGTTTTTTGAACTTTTTCTTTCATAAATTGTGCGTAATTCCTGATTTTCTCGCTCCAGTGTTTGTACTCGCTGGTTTAAGTTACGCACAAGTTTGCGTAATCTTTCGAGTTGGGAGTTGAGTCCATTACGTTGCACAATTAACTCACCAAATAAATCATTTATCTGCTCTAATTGCTTATTAGGAACTCGGACTGTATTTTCCTGATGTTCTCGGTCTTTGTTAGCAATGAATGTATAATCTGTTGTGTTATTTTCTTTAGCAAATTCTGTAATTATTTCGGGAAAATCAATCACAGCAAGGGCATTATTAATATCTTTAGCCGTAGCTGTTAAATTTTCAGTAATAAATTCGGATTCTATAAAAACTTCTGATGTTTCTTCTACATCAGGGTGTGGTAGGGATGGAGTGTATATAGGGATAGTAGCTAAACCATCAAACTGAAGTTCTGTAGGTAGTTTATCACGTTGATTTGTTAAAACTAGAGCTTGCGATCGCCGCCATGATTGTAAGGCTAACTGGGCAATTTCCGAGATGTTACCATTAGCATTTTCTATATGATATTTAATAGATTCACAAAGTTGGGTAAATGCAGTTAACTGCAACATTTCTCCCAACCCGCCCAATTCAGCCGCCATGATGGCGACTTCTTCTTGCAAACAAGGCTGTGCTTCATCTGCTAAAACTGATTCTAGACGCTGCAAACAGCCTTCCACTTCGGTTTCAAACAGCAAAGGGATGATGTCTTGCCCTTCCTCTGGTGAGAGCATTGTAGCAGCATCTTCAGGGCTAGGATCACCAAGGCGATCGCGCAATTCATCAAAGACTGGCTGACAGAAGCTTACTAACCAATCTTCCTCTACAGTATTACCTTCTCCTAATAACTGCACAATTTGCCGCAACCAATCAACAGCAGAAAGTAATAAACTTTGTAATTGCGTATCAATTTCTAGGGAATTTTTGCGCGTTTTTAAAACCTTAAAAGCATCTTCTAAACGATGGGATAAATCACTCAAAGCGCGAAATCCCATCATCGCCGCCCCACCCTTAATTGAATGAGCAGCACGCAATGCACCATTAATTTTTTCTAAGTCAATACGATGACTTCTGTTGATTTCCAATAATACCCCTTCTAGGGTATTAATATAATCTGTAGCTTCTTCCAGAAATTGCATCTGGATTTCTAATTCTTTATCTTTAAACATGGTTATTAGTCAATAGTCAATAATCAACAGTCAATGGTCAATAATCAATGGTCAACAGTCAATGGTCTTTCTTTACTAAGGAATGTGGACTCTGAACTCTTGACTATCAACTTACTTTAAAAGTACCGACGGTTTTTTGTAAATGGTGAGAAATTTCGACAGTTTGTTTGAGAGATTGGGCTACTAAACGGGAAGAATCGCTACTGCGTTGTGAGACAGATGCTATATCTTGCATTAATTTGTTGACAGTTTGTGATGTTTCTACTTGAGATACAGTTGCAGTAGAAATTGATTGAATTAAATAGTCAATTTGCCGGGATACATCTAATATTTGACTCAGACTTTGTTTAGCTTCTTCAACAATTCTTGTCCCTTCTACTACTTGAGTTGTTCCCACTTCCATCGCTTTGACTACTTCGCTGGTTTCCCGTTGGATGTTCTCGACTATTTGCTCAATTTCTTGAGTTGCTACTGCACTTCTGGCGGCTAGTTCGCCGATTTCTTCTGCAACTACACCAAAGCCTTCGCCTTCTTCCCCAGCGCGGGCGGCTTCAATACCGGCGTTGATGGCGAGGAGATTAGTTTGGGTGGCTATTTGATTAATGATGGAGACTACACGGGAAATTTGTTGCGAAGATTCTCCCAGGCGTTTGACTTTCTTGGCTGTTTCACCGACCGTTTCCCGCAAAGACAAGATGTTTTGGACGGTTAAGTCCATTGCTTGTCCACTCTTGGTAGCGGTAAAGGCTGCATGATTAGCAACTGTGGCTGCTTGTTGGGCGCTGTCGGCTACGGCCTGCATGGAATGGGTCATTTGGTCAACTGCATCTAAGGTGCGGTTGATTTCGGCGGCTTGGGTGAGGGCTTCTTCTGCTAGTTGACGAATTGCGCCTTCGTTGGAACCAATAGCAGTATTTAATTGTCCGGCTGCTTGTTTGACTTGGGTGACTATATCGCGGAGATTTTCGACGATGGAGTTGAAAAAGTCTGCAACTGTACCTATTTCACCAGCCGTCACGTCTGCACGTACTGTTAGGTCTCCTTTGGCTACACCTTCGACATTACTGAGTAGTTCTAAAAGTTGTAATTGTAGAGCATTTTGTGGTTGCCATTCTTGGTCAACGTTGGTCATGACAAATGTTCTTTGCTTGACCAAAATTTGTAAATGTTCAGCGACTTGATTAATATTGGCAACCAATGCGCCTAACTCGTCTTTTCTATCTACTTCTATACGAGTGGAAAATTCACCTTGACCGAGTTTTTCTAAAGCGGCATTAGCATTCAACAGAGGCTTAATGGTACGCTTGGCTAACCAAGCTGCGATCGCTCCCACTGTACAAGCTGATAATGCTGTACCCAGAATAATTGTCCACAGAAGTTGTTTTTGTGGTCTATTAATAACATCTGCATCTGTGGTTAAAAGAATTTGCCAGTCTAGGTTTGGTAGTCCTGTTAAATTTTGTGATGGTACGTAACTCAGTAATACTGGCTGACGATTAATTTTAGGAACTGTGAGGAAACTATCGACTTGTTTTCCCTCTAGACGTGATTCTAAATCGGGATAAGTTGCTTTGGCTTCTTTACCTAACAGTTGTTTTTCTGGGCTGAGAAAAATTATCCCTGAAGTATCTAATAAATTATATATATGTCCATTATCTGCGTAGTTTTGTATAGCCGCTTCTAGGGATTGTATCGGCATTTTAGCTCGGACAACAGCGATAACTTGATCGGTGGTTGTATCTTTAACTGGCGCAGCTATATAAATGTTTGCTCTGTCTGATTTGTGAATAATTGGGGAGTCTTTTTGCAGGGTTTCTTGAAAATAACTTTGCCCTTTTTGATTATATAAAATCTCCCCTGTAGACTGGGCAATCAATTCACCTTGGATATCGAAAACAGCAATACTGTCATAATTTTGATAAATCTGGATAATGCTATCTAATACTGCTTGTTTTTCTTCTTTGGTTGTTTTAGTGCTAACTTGGGGATTTGCCAAAAATGGCAAACGGGAGATAAGTTGAATATCTGTATAACGTCCCAACATGAAGCGATTAACTGTATCTGTTAATCTAGTTGCTGTTGTTTGTTGAGATTCAGTAACTTGTTGGGTAATTGATTTATTAAGTAAGTTGTGGGCGATCGCACCAACGGTTAAAATGGGGAGTGTACCGAGTGCGATCGCCAAAATTACCGCTTTTGTCTTTAAGCTTAAATTTTGGTAATAAAAAGCTAAATTCTTTTGATTTAGCAGAAGATTCAGCTTACTTGAAATTTTTCCTACACCATTACTAGATTTTGTCTGAGCAATCAATGATGCTTGATTTTGAGCATCACCACTCTTAGCCATGTCAGTTTTATTAATCATAATTGCACTTTTTTGAACGAGTTAATGAGAACACTAAAATAGTTTAGTGATGTTTTTAATTGCCAACTAATACAGAAGAATTTACAATTGCTTGAGCATCTAATACGAGAAAAATTTCTTCCTGTTGGGCAACACAACCACGTAGATAAGGAACTAAACTAGATGCCACTTGTCCAATAGGTGAACGAATTTCATCAGGCATGAATTTAGCTATTCCTTTAATCTCTTGTACTACTAAACCCAAGAGCATTGATTCTACTTTTATCACAATGACATTATATTGATGCAATCTATTATCTAGAGATTCCAGGTTGAGCATTTTAGGTAAATCAATTGCCCAAATTATTCGACTACGCCAATTCATTAAACCTAAGACACAGTCAGGCATATTTGGCATTGATGTTATAGATTCAACAGGTATAATAACTGCTTCTTGGGTATTATTCATTGTTAAAATAGCAGCACTTTGCTGATTGAGTTGAAATTTAAGATAACCATCTCCTAATTTATTTTGAGGTGACAGAGTAGCCAGTGTATTGTGAGAATCATTCATTGATTTATCCCAATTCTCTAAAATTAATCAACAATTTATTAATTAAGTAGGTGCAAGTCTTGTTTATGAAGGTATTAAATTAGCTGTAGCTATTACGAATTAAGAATTACGACTGATTTAATTGCACGTAGCAGATTTTCGCGGGTATATGGTTTTGTAAGATAAGCATTAGCACCTTGTTTTATTGCCCATAAACGGTCAATTTCTTGATTTTTAGAACTGCAAATTACTATAGGTAATTTTTCTGTAAGGGGATGTTTTTTTAAGGAACGACATAATTCAAATCCGCTCATTCCTGGCATAACTACATCAGTGACAATGGCATCAGGTTTTTCCAATAAAGCTTTCTCTATTGCCTCTTTTGCTCCAGCAGCTTTAATGACACTATAACCACTCTCTTGTAAATAATGGCTCATCAGTTCTAATTCACTGGGTGAATCTTCCACAATCAAAATTTTCCCGACTAAGGTAATACTCATTATTCAATGTCCTTATAATTAACCAATATGTTTAAACACCATTTTCAGTAATTCTGATTGGTCAAAAGGTTTAGTTAAATATCCTGAAGACCTGACCATTTTGGCTTTAGCTCTATCAATAAATCCTGTTCTCCCAGTCACCATAATAATTGGTGTATTTTTAAAAGCTGAATGTCTCCGCAATAGAGAACATAACTCATAGCCGTCTAAATTTGGCATTTCTACATCGAGTAAAATTAAGTCTGGTTTACTCCGCAGAATTTGCATTAAAGCTTTCACTGGATCATTAATAGTCACTACTGTAAATACATTCTCATCTAAAAAGCTTTTGATAGAATTTAAGACTGTTTGACTATCATCAATACAAGCAATAGTATATAAAGTTTTTCTGACTAGAGATGGGGAATTAATTTGATGTGAATTTTCACTAACTTCATGACTATTTGGTTTTGAGGATGGTGATGATACAGGTCTTTTTGATGGTAAAAGTTGCGACCCACCACCCGCATTTATTGATGATTGAGTATGTTGGCGATTTCGTAGTTGTTTTTGGCAGTATTCAACTAATAAACGCAAATCTAAATGACAGAATTTTGGTAATTCTTCCCAAGCAATGTCAGGGACGAATTCATAACTTCCTTCTTTGATAACTAAAAATGTCTCTATGACTTCTTTAGCTAATTCTTCTATCAGAATAGTGGCTTGTTTAGGCGTAATATGGCTTTGATTTACTAACCAACAAATTGCTTGATAATCTGCGTATAAGATAGACTGACTTTCACCTTTAGGTTCAAACATCAGTCGCATTTGTACACGAGTGGCGCTATTCAGAGTAGGAATTTTTTGGCTTAAGCGCCGCAGTTGATTATCAAGACGCTCAAATAATTTATCTGAGTAGGAAGCATAAGTAAGTTTACCTTCTTCTAGATTAATTGCCCAAGATGTTGTATCTGTAAATACACGCAAACAACCTGTAGCATGACGACTTGTGAGTTGAGCTAACAGAGATAGGGGATGTAGTTTATGATTCAACCTGTAGTTATTTATAGGAGTTGTACTCATTTTGCTGTTACTTTAGATAAATTCCAGATGTCTCAACTAAGTTTATGCAGAGCTTTGCCACAAGTCCTATCATGAACTAGTCAACTAAGTACGTGATTTAAAATACAACAATTATCAAATGGTATATGTAGTACACCATAGACACTGGCAAGATTTTATGATGATTAAATCCTCAATAAAGTTTAAACTATTGTTGATTTCTTAACTTTTCTACTGCAAGGAATATAGCTTCTAGAAGCTTTAGTCAACACAAGGTAAAGACCAAATAAATTTATATACCTTTGAGTATCTTTTAATTCATAATGACTAAATTAACACCGCTAATTTAACAGAATTTAACTTAATTTTTGTCAGTATTTTCACTTAAAAGAAATTCAGTTAATTCAATCTAGCTTAATTTTGTTGGTTTATTCAGTACTACTACGCAAGTTTTAGAAAATTTAGGAATGACAATTACCTCAACTGCTGCTAGTGCAATTGTCCATATAATTCCCAATTTTTGACATAATATTAATGAAGTCAGAAAAATTCTACAGTTTATCGATGCTCGTCCATACTCCCAACCTCCATTTCAGCATGGAGGTATTTAGCTGAAAGAAATTTCCAGACAGCTAATCACGGGAAAATACCACAAAAAAAATATGAAAATCTCTTCTCATCTCTAGATATCTAGCCCCTAAGCTGTATTTTCAGACTAGACGAATTCATAAATATGTCACTGAGTTGTCAGTGGGTAGTGCAGAAAAAAGCATTTTCATTACAAATCATCAGAAGCTTGCAAACTACCGCAATGTTTACAATGTGGTAAATGCTTGTAAGTGAGATTGTGACAATTTCGACATTCAATATACTGATAATAACCACAGTGCGGACAATAGGCATCATTATGCCGGAGTTTCTTCGCACACTTTACACAACGTGATTTTTGAATTCTGCTAACCGCCTGAAGTTTAGGGTTAAGAATAATTTTCTGGAAAAACTTAATAATGCTAAAACCAATCAGTGGAATCAGCAATATATAAATATAGCTGACGAGAAAAAGCAACCTACCAAAAATGGCGCTAATAACATCAAAGACAAACTGAAAAATTGCTCCAACTTGCAGAAATTCAAATATTTTCAGGATTAAGGGGATAAAAAATATCACCAATAAATGCCAGCTAATCAGAGTGATGAGTCCGTATCCTCTGCGCTGAGAAAATTGGTGAACTAGCAAAGTAGCAAATATCAGTGGTAACAAAAACAGAGTCTGAAAGGCAAGTTGGATACTTGGATACCAAAAGGATGCTTGTTTATAGCCTTGTTCAACTGTTCCAAATTCTTCACTATTCTCAAGAAAAGCTATAAAATTTCTACTTTCTTGTTTCGTCAGCAATTCATTTTTAAGATTAGATATTTCCTTTTCTAATTTAAAAATGTTAAGATTATTTTTTTCTAACTCTTGTTTGGCCTTTTCTGCGCCGACTTGATTAATCGACTGCTCACGAGATTGCCCAGCAATTTTTTCTAAGAGTGTAGAGTCATACTCAGTACGAATCCGACTATTAGCTTGTTTAAGATTACCTATTTGCCCTTGTCTCTGGTCAATCGCTGTTATTGCTTGTTGATTTTGAGGAATATTAATCTTATCTATGTATTCTGCATACTGCAAACAGGTGGGAGCTACTTTACCTAGATGCTCTGCTTCAGATTGTTGGTAGATTTGTTTTTGACTAAGTTGATTACCACTCTCATAAAGCAATGATTGCCTAATGATTTCGTAATCTTGATTTCCGCTATTTTTTGTGCGGTAATTCTGCCATTGGGAATAACATGGATAAGCTTGTAAAGGGCTAATATGCCATCTACTAATATCATCCAACCCTGTAAAAACGTTGATTAAAATAAAAATATCAATCAGAATAAGGACAATCAAACTTACTCTATTTAGAGGTTCGTTATTGATTTTTCTTGATTTATTTAAAAATTGATTGACAAAGTGCTGGATTCTCGCAAACATATTGGTGTTTAACTAATATTCAGATTAAGTGACTCTTATGTAGCTTTTCTCGTTTAAGTGAGGTATATCTCTTTGAGGTCAGAGGCTAGAACTAAGAAGCTAAGGTATACCTCATATAATTGAAAACTGTTATCAACTTTTTATCAGAGTTTAACAGTCGTGTTTGTAATTATACTCGATGGAGAAATTGCAGAGGGTTCTGTTGGTGGAACAAGCCACAATTATCATGAGAAGATGGGGAGTAGGGAATGAAGGACTTCTACTGATAATATGACTTGAAGAAAAAACTAAATACTTTTTAAATCACTCTGTTAAGTTGTGTGATTTTTCTGAAAATCTATCAAGTGAGAGCGCGAGGCAATAAAGATTGGACGATAACTATCAAATTTACCTAAATCGGGTGGCAAGATTGACGCTACCAGAGGCTCATAGATCCCAAGTCCAGCATATTCAGGAATCATATAAATTCCAGCCATCTTCGGGGTCTAGGCAAGCAGCACCTTTTCCGGGGTATACGCTAATTACTCCATTGGCGGCAGAAGACTCCGATAATTCTGGTTTTTACTCCCAGTTACAAGCCTATCAGCAGGAAATTTTACAGTTACCTATCAATCATGATTTGCTAGTTCCTGTACCTTCTGCTAGCTTTCATTTGACTTTGGCGGATTTGATTTGGGATAGTGCTTATCGGGATGCTTGCGAAAAAAATCCTGATTTTGAACAACAGTTACGCTTTTGCATAGCTGAGATATTACAGCAATATCAAGAATCTCTGACACTAGGAAGTAATCCAATTTACTGGCAAATGTTGGGATTGATCATCATGCCAAGGGCTGTCGGTGTTTGTTTAGTACCCAAAGATGAACTTTGTTACGAACAAATCATTAAATTCCGCCGCACAATTTATCAGAATCCTAAACTAATAGCTTTAGGAATTGAACAGCATTATCATCTGACTGCTCATGTAACATTAGGTTATTTTGGGGAGGTCTCATCAGATTTAGACCGGATAAAACTCAGTGATACATTGTCTGAATTGAATCAAAAATGGCTGTTAAATGCGCCAGAGTTCTTGATTCGTCGAGTGGAACTGAGGAAGTTTGACGATATGACACATTATTATCGTCAGCCGGACTGGCCGGGGTTGAATTTTTGATTGGGCTTCTGAGATAGGCTTTAGCAGAAATATTGACTGCGTTTTGTGTGTGAGTTGTCAATAGTCAGTTGTTTTTAAATTAACAAAATCCTCCCTACAAGACTTTGTGCCAGTAGGTGGGGATTTTTATTATTGCTTTGAGGGTAAAAATTATATGACGATATTAATTAATTATATATTGAGCTATGATAGCCCTCTTTAATTTTTCCAATTTCTTGCTTAAGTAGGCATTAGTTAATACTCATTCTTACTAGGAAAAATAAGACTTTTTAAATGGC
Source organism: Anabaena subtropica FACHB-260 (assembly GCF_014697105.1). Taxonomy (GTDB): domain Bacteria; phylum Cyanobacteriota; class Cyanobacteriia; order Cyanobacteriales; family Nostocaceae; genus Trichormus; species Trichormus subtropicus. Next base: position 107,848 of record NZ_JACJRF010000015.1, read on the forward strand.
ATTGAGTTTTGAAAAAATCAAATAGGAATCCTATATAAGAGTAAACTAGGTGTTGATTCACAATTTTCTAACACGAGTAAAAATGAGCCGCCATTGCATCACAGCAAGTATCTCCATCATTTTGGGCATAGGTGCAATAATTAGCCTTGAAAATTCCAGTAATGCTGAAGTTATTCAAGATACTACATTACCTCGAAATACTAACGTTACTGTCACTACTAATAGACTGGAGGAAAGTACTTTCATCATTGATGATGGAACCTCAATAGGTAACAACCTATTTCACAGTTTTACCAAATTTTCCTTACTCAAAGGTCAAACAGCTTACTTCAACACTACTGAGAATATTCAAAATATTTTCGGTCGGGTTACTGGTAGAGAAGCATCAAATATTGATGGTACTATCACATCCAGAAACAGATTCAACTTATTCCTCATCAATCCCAACGGAATTATTTTTGGCCCTAATGCGCGTTTAAATATTCAGGGTTCTTTTGTTGCCAGTACTGCTAATAATATCAAATTTGCTGACGGTGGAGAGTTTAGCTCTAGAGCCACAGAAGCTACCCCTTTACTTAATGTCACTACTCCTATTGGTTTGCAATATGGTGTTAATTCTGGCAGTATCGAAGTGCAAGGAGAATCAATATATCAGCCTAGTACGCTGCAAGTTGAAGGCAATCAAACTTTAGCTTTGCTTGGGGGCAATATTATTTTAGAAAATGCCAATCTTAATACTTTAAAGGCTGAGGGCAGAATAGAATTAGGCAGTGTGGCATCGGCAGGTTTAGTAGGCATCAACCCAACAAGCTCAGGATTCTTATTTAACTTTGATTCCGTACCTGAGTTTGGTGATATTCAAATATTTTCAGGAACTAATATTAATAGCTTAGGCGACCTCAACATTACAGGTAAAAATATCGTAGTCACAGATGCGTCTTTAAATTTGTTAAATAATTTGACAATGAATGCAAAAGAAAGCATTCAATTGATGGAGAGAAGTTCAATTTCTGCCAGTAATCCATCTAATATTCCAGGAAATCATACTATTAATACTAAAAATTTATTAGTTCAAGATCAGTCTGTCATTGGTGTGAATGGTGGAAATTTGATAGTGAATGCTTCAAATGAAGTGAAACTAACAGGTGATATTCAAGATATTCCTAGCCGTATCTATGCTTCCGCTTCAGATAACTCCACATTCAACGGAAATTTAACGATTAATACTCGTAATTTATTAGTTGAGAATGGCTCACAAATTATCACTAATTCTTCTGATAACATTTCTGGCATTATTTCTCGTACTATGCAGACAAAGGCTAGTTTGACTATCAACGCCTCAGAGTCGGTGAGCTTGGTAGGTAGCTCGTTAGACGAAATATATCCTAGTGGTGTGTTTACTCAAGCTAATGACTATGAAGAGTCTGGAAACTTAACGATTAATACTCGTGTTTTGCGAATTGAAGATGGGGCGCAGATAATTGCCAGAAATTTGAGTGAGGGCAAAAGCGGAAACTTGACCGTGAATGCCACTGATAAGGTACAAGTAATTGGCACTTCTCCCAGTGGAGCAATTCCTGGGGACTGGCCTAATGATTCAGACGCAGATGAACCAGTGCCTCAAACTATCGGCCCGTTACAAGATTTGGTGATAACAGGGGTGAAGCGCAGAGATAGTTTACCTAGCGGTTTATTTACTAATGCCATTGTTTCTGGAGATGCAGGCAGTATCACGATTAATACTCGTGAGTTAATAGCGCAGAATGGAGGGCGCATCAGTGCTGACACGTTTGCAGAAGGTCAAGGCGGAGATTTAACTATCAATGCCACTGATAAAGTGCAACTGTTTGGTACTGCTATCAATGGTGTTTCTAGTGGTTTGTTCACTAGAGCTGGTTCTCTGGCTACTGGAAATGCAGGCTCTCTGGCAATTTTCACTAGTGCTTTATTAGTGCAAGATGGGGCGCAGGTCAGTGCTAGTACGTTTGGTGGGGGAAAGGGTGGTAATTTGTCTGTCCAAGGGACTGAAGGAATAAAACTAATTGGTGTGTCTAGGAATAATGTTGCTAGTGGGTTGTTTGCTCAAACTAATCGTCATGCTACAGGAGATGCTGGCAGTTTAAAGATTGATACTTCTACCTTACTGGTACGCGACGGCGCTCAAATTAGTGCTAGTACCTTTGGTGCAGGTAAAGGTGGGAATTTATCTGTTCAGGCTTCTGAGATAAAGCTGATTGGTACGGCTCCTGATGCTTTGTTCTCTAGTGGTTTGTTTACTGTGGCGACTGCTGGCTCAACGGGTAACGCCGGAGAACTATCAATTAATACTCGTACTTTATGGGTGAGTGACGGGGCGCAAGTTTCTACCAGTACCAGTGGTGATGGTCAAGGAGGGAATCTAACAGTCAAGGCGACTGAGAGGGTGGATTTAATTGGTAGTGCTTTGAATGGTGCGCTTACAAGTGGCTTGTTTGCTACAGCAACGACAAACTCCACGGGTAACGCTGGAAGCCTGACGATGAACACGGATGTATTACAAATTCGGCAGAGGGCTGGAATAGCGGTGCAGAGTAGCGGTAAGGGGAGTGCAGGCAACTTAAATATTCATGCTCATTCTATCCGGTTGGATGATAAAGCTTTTATTAGTGCTGATACTCGTGATAACGGTATTAATTCTCAACAATCACAAGCAAATATTAATTTGCGATCGCACAATCTCATACTATCTGGTGGCAGCAATATTACCACTAACGCCACAGGCAAAAATGTTATCGGTGGCAATATTAATATTGATACTAACACTTTATTCGCTATCCAAAATAGTGATATTAGTGCTAATTCTGCTGATTTTCGTGGTGGTCGGATAAGAATCAACGCTCAAACTATTTTCGGCACAAAGTTTCGTAACGCACTTACCCCGAACAGCGACATTACAGCCACTGGTTCCAGCCCAGAGTTGAATGGTAGTGTAGAAATTACTACTCCTGAGGTAGACCCCAGCCAAAATTTAACCCAACTCCCATCAGATGCGATTGATGTATCAAATCAAATCTATCAAAAATGTCATAGTGGTGAAGCGACAGCACAAAAAGAAAATCAAGTTATTATCACTGGACGGGGCGGCATACCGGCAAATCCCTATGAAACTTTAGATAATGATGCAATCATTGCAGATTGGGTGATAGTTAACAATGTCAACAGTGTTGCTCAAAACGAAACTAATCTCACAAAGATAGAAAATACTGCTGCAAATACTATTATTGAGGCTAACGCTTGGGTTGTTGATGCCCAAGGGAAGTTAGTTTTGACGGCCGCAGCACCGCAGGTAAAATCCTATAGTTCAGGATTGACGACCGATTTCTGTCAGAGAAATAGGGGGTAGAAAAAAGATGGAGTTTTCCAGAAACGTATTATTTACAAAGTTAAATTTTAGTTTAAAAAAACTCTACAATCTTTCATTCATACCCAGATTACCTTGTAAACCGCCAGTGTGGATGAGTAAGATGCGATCGCCTTTGGTAAAATATCTTTGCTTGAGTAAATCCATCACACCATAAAACATTTTTGCGGTATACACGTAATCAAGGGGTATGTTGTGGGTTTGAGTAAACTCTTGACTGAACAAGAGCAGTTCATTTTTCACTTTGGCATAACCACCAAAATGGTAATCACAAAGCAATTCCCAAGATGTGGGAGGACTGTATACTACAGACAAACCAGTTGTGAGATAATTTTTGACATAATTGTTGATATCCTGCGCCAAAAAACTCCCATTTTTTAATACAGGAAAACCAAGCACACGCTGATGAGAACTTAGTGTCAGGGTAATACCTGCTAAGGTGGTAGCTGTACCGCAGGCTAGACAAACAGTATCAAATACTTGTGTCGTTGTCTTTAATATCTCAGTACAACCGCGCACACCATTTAAGTTGCTACCACCTTCAGGAATAATAAATACTTCACCAAAGCGTTTCTTTAAATCTCCTTGTAACACAGCGCTGTTTCGTTGTCGGTAAGTTTCACGGTCAACATACACAAGCTGCATACCTTGTTTTACAGCAAAATTCAACGTCGAATTTAAAGGTAGTATCTCCTCTCCACGAATCACACCAATAGTATGGAATCCGAGAAGTTTACCTGCGGCAGCTGTGGCAAAGATATGATTAGAATATGCACCACCAAAGGTAAGTAACGTTGTGTAGCCTTTGTCCTTAGCTTCTAAGAGATTGTATTTTAGCTTGTACCACTTATTACCGTTTACCAATGGGTGCATCAAATCAAGGCGCAGCACATACATTTCTACACCAGCACTACTAGCAATCTCACTAATGATTTGTTGTGTGGGAGGAGGAAGTAAGGTCAAGGACATATAAATAATTCGGCGTAAATATTCATTATTGGGATCTCAGCCGATGTGACCTACATTCCTAGTGACTACATTCAACTAAAATTCCCACAAAAAATGCCTTATTAACTGATTAATTCTCAAATATTTGTATCAACTGCTATTAATCAACATTTTTTTTATATTTTAGCAAAAATGCTCAATATATTTTAAGTATAATCACCCTTATTTAAATTTATCTCTTGAGTTTATGCTAGCATTTCAAAGATTATTTGATAGGCTCCGCTTGTACTCTTTTCTCCTGCATTTATGTACGGTTCAAGGTATTGCTAGGCTTAATTTATAGGTGATTAGTTTTTTAAATCACAGCATTTAATCTTTCTGTGGTGTACAATATAATATCTTACGGAAGTATTGACTTTTTGAGAAGTGCAATTATTCATATTGCATATTTTCATAAAAAGTTATAAATTATTAATTTGTAGGGGAAAATTAGTCTTTAAACCTAAATCCTCATTAATTAAGGATGTTAGGAGTCACTGAGGCTTCATGCAAACCTTAAATACCCACACGGATATATTTTTATTTGGTAAAGCAGCGTTCCGGAAATAAAAACGGAACAACGGATAATCTAAAAATATATCTTACCAGTAATGTTTTTAGTAGTCATTTGATAACTTGAGGTAATCAATTACAGTTATAGCTGTAACTTATCACAATAATAAATGATTGCCAAGAAATTAATTGTGCATTAAATGTTATAAGAATCAACAGCTGAAAAAAATTGATAATAAGCTGTTATTTCAATTGATGTAGGCTATTTAAAACATTATCTTTGCTAGTTTGTAAAGATAATATAACTAAAGCGCATCTACCAAAAATTCACACCCCCAATGGAGTTAATCTGGCGATGCAGAAGCTAAACGAATTGCTCACAAATGACACTATAGAAGAATCGGCATGGCAAGCATTAGAAAAATCAATCTTATATTATAAAGGTCTTCCAGTTGGGACAGTTGCAGCCTTTGATGCTTCTGTGGAAGCACTGAACTATGACCAGTGTTTTGTTCGAGATTTTGTCTCATCAGCTTTAATTTTTCTGATCAAAGGTAGATCAGATATTGTCCGTAATTTTTTAGAAGAAACACTAAAATTACAGCCTAAAGATAGACAACTAGATGCCTATAAACCTGGAAGAGGATTAATTCCAGCTAGTTTTAAAGTAGTATCAGATAATGGTGAAGAATATTTAGAAGCGGATTTTGGTGAACACGCGATCGCACGAGTTACACCAGTAGATTCTTGTCTATGGTGGATTATTTTATTGCGTGCTTATGGAGTTGCAACTAAAGATTTTTCTTTAGCCTATCAGCCTGAATTCCAAACAGGTATTCGGCTAATTATGGAAATCTGTTTGGCAAATCGATTTGATATGTATCCAACCCTGTTGGTTCCAGACGGTGCTTGTATGATTGACCGCCGTTTAGGTATTTATGGTCATCCTTTGGAGCTACAAGTTTTATTTTATACGGCATTGCGTGCTGCCCGCGAAATGTTAATTTGTCAAGGAAATCAAGATGTTGTAGAAGCAATTGATAACCGTCTACCGCTTTTGTGCGCCCATATTCGCCAACATTATTGGATAGATATTAATCGCTTAAATGCCATTTATCGATTCAAGAGTGAAGAATATGGTAAAGCAGCAGTCAATTTATTTAACATATATGTAGATTCGATTCCCTATTATGAATTAGACAAATGGCTGCCTAAAAAAGGCGGTTATTTAGCAGGTAATGTTGGCCCTTCGCAGTTAGATACTCGCTTCTTTGCGCTGGGTAATTTGATGGCTATTGTTTCCGACTTGGCTACAGAGGAACAGTCACAAGCCATTATGACTCTCATTGAAGACAGATGGGACGACTTGGTAGGAGATATGCCGATGAAAATCTGCTACCCAGCGTTGGAACATGAAGAATATAGAATAGTCACAGGGTGTGACCCTAAAAATATTCCTTGGTCATATCATAATGCAGGGAGTTGGCCAGTCTTGATGTGGATGTTAGCAGCAGCATCTGTAAAAGCGGGTAAACCTTATCTAGCAGGTAAAGCTATAGAAATTGCTCAAGCACGCCTTTTAGAAGATGAATGGCCAGAGTATTACGATGGTAAGAAAGGGCGGTTAATTGGCAAGCAAGCCAGAAAATATCAAACCTGGACAATAGCTGGCTTCTTATTAGCTCAGGAATTGATGAAAGATCCCTCACATTTATCATTAGTTAGCTTTGATAAATTGCCATCAGAATTAGTTTCTAGGGCGTGTGAGTTTGAAATTAGCAGTGTAGATGCTTCTATGCCTCGATAACAGTTTGATTGGTACGGGTAAATAACAAGATACTCGGATTAATCTTTTCAATTGAGTCAAAAATAAAGATTTATTTTCATCCCCTTGCAACTGTAAGGGGTTTTGTGTTTGCTTTGTCTCCGTTTTTTGTGTTTCAATAGTAGTCTTTCCCACAGAGGTACAGAAGCAAGAGTTGGTATAGGTACTGAAGTTGCAGAACAAGCTGGTGTTTGGTCTGAGCAAGTATTGAGATATATCAGGCTTGTTATCTGAATCTATAAGATAGTATTTTTTATGACAAATTCCCGTCAAATAGCTTTTATCGCCCTCCGAGATGTTCATAAAGGGGCTTATACGGATGTTGCTTTAGATAGAGTTTTGCAAAAAGCAAATCTAGCAGATATTGATCGTCGTTTGGTGACAGAATTACTGTATGGCAGTGTTCGCAGACAACGTACTCTGGATTTTCTGATTGATCAACTTGCTAAAAAGAAATCTCACCAACAACCGACTGAACTCCGCACTATTCTACATTTAGGTTTATATCAACTGCGTTATCAAGAGCGTATTCCTGCTTCTGCGGCTGTGAATACTACTGTGGAATTAGCCAAGGATAATGGTTTTGCTGGGCTTACGGGTTTTGTGAATGGTTTATTACGGCAGTATATTCGTTTGATGGAAACATCACCGGATTTTCCAGAATTGCCAGAAAACCCGGTGGAAAGATTGGGAATTTTATACAGCTTTCCTGACTGGATTGTCCAAGTATGGTTAGAACAATTGGGTTTGAGTGAGACAGAAAAACTCTGTGAATGGATGAACCAAACGCCAAGTATTGATTTAAGAGTCAATCCCTTGCGTAGTTCCGTCGCAGAAGTGGAGACAGCACTAAAATCTGCGGGGATTTTAGCTAGGCATATTCCTAATTTGCCTCAAGCTTTACGATTAATTGGGAATACTGGGCCAATCCAAAAGCTTCCAGGGTTTAACGATGGTTGGTGGGCTGTCCAAGATGCCAGCGCCCAGTTAGTTAGCCATTTACTCGACCCCCAACCCGGTGAAGTCATTATTGATGCTTGTGCAGCACCAGGGGGAAAGACGACTCATATTGCTGAATTAATTAAAGATGAGGGAAAAGTTTGGGCTGGCGATCGCACTCCTTCTCGTTTGCGTAAACTTAAAGAAAATGCCCAACGTCTGAATTTACACTCCATCGAAGCTTTTACAGGCGATAGCCGCAATCTGCCACAATTTTACAATACTGCTGACCGCGTGTTACTAGATGCCCCATGTTCTGGGTTAGGCACTTTACACCGCCATGCAGATGCACGTTGGCGACAGACACCAGAATCTGTCCAAGAACTTTCCATACTACAACAGGAACTCTTAGCACACACATCCAAATTTGTCAAAGCTGGTGGTGTGCTGGTTTACGCTACCTGTACGTTGCATCCAGCAGAAAATGAAGGTGTAATTACAGCATTTTTAGCTGAAAATTCTGATTGGCAAATTGAACCACCAAGCCCTGATTCGCCTTATTCTAGCTACACCACAAACCAAGGCTGGCTGAAAGTTTGGCCCCACAATCAAGACATGGACGGGTTTTTCATGGTGCGCTTAAGAAAAGCCAACGTTTCCGAATGATTACTAACAAGGATAGTACGATTTGATTGAAGCCTGAATCTCCCAGAGGAGGCAGCGATGGTGACAGATTCCAATGTGAAAAATTTAATTAAAATCCTGATAGGTGCTGCTTGGATTGATGGCAAAATTCAACCAGAAGAACGGCAATATCTGCGCGAGATAGCCCAAGCTAAAGGTTTGGCTAGCGATCCGGAGATTAAGCCTTGGCTGTATGAGTTAGTTGCTGTCAAGCCCAATGAATGCTACACATGGGTGAAAGAATATCTAGGCGATCGCCCCAGTCTCGAAGACTGCGAAAATCTCATCGAAGCCATCAGTGGCTTAATCTATAGTGATGGGGAAGTGGCGGTAGAAGAAGCAAAGCTTCTGACACAACTACAAGACATAGCAAAACCTAATGACTCAAACCAATCAGCCCATACTGTACTGTTGAAACAAATTAAACAACTGTATCGGCGTTGGGTAGAAGTTCAAAATTAAATATAGTCAAAAGTCTCTAGTCTAGGCTTGATTCACTATTGACTATCGACTATTGACTAGTAACTAATTAAGACTTCGGTTCACCCAGACCCGGAGTTTCTTCTTTTTCTACCTTAGGTACAAAATCAGGGCGATCTTTACTTTCCCAACCAACAGGACGTTTAGAGTTGTACCAAGCAATGGAACCAATAGTTACAGCCGCAATAAAACCGACTATATAAACCACGGTAAAGGCTGTGGGAAAGTGATTACCACCAGTCGCCACTGCATTTGCGGCCTGCATCAATATACGCATAAGTATATTTTCCTAATTTACGCAACATTTATTAACAGAGTATAAAAAAAGTGTATCATCTACATCCCCCCCTAGTTTGAAACATTTAGTATTACATAGGGCTGATATCAAATGTATTGCCTTATTCCCCTTAAAATATCTCGAAACCACTGCTCTGTGCGATCGCCCATTGCTTGTTGAGAATATTCTGTCTCTGCTTGTTGACGACAAGCAAGGCGATCGATGTTATCTAATTGTCTAATCGCACTCACTAAACCGTCAACACTATCCGGCTCTACCAAAAAACCCGTTTCCCCATCTTTGACAATTTCCGTGAGTCCACCACGACGATAAGCTATCACCGGTACACCACAGGCTAACGCCTCAATCGCTACATTACCAAAGGCTTCTACCCAACGAGGTGTAACCAATAGCGCCCGACATTTACCTAATTCTTTTTGCAGCTCCTCTGTAGGTAAAAATCCTAAATATTCTATGGGAGCATCGGCATATTTTTGACAAATTTCTTGCCAGTATTGCTCATTTTGCTTAAATCCGAAAATTTTCAGGGGAATACCTGTAATTTGCGCTGCGGCGACTGCATCCTCTAAAGCTTTTTCTGGGGCTATTCTACCTACCCAGGCTAAAAAATCACTCGGTTGAGAGCAAAATTGATAAATGGATAAATCCATCCCATTAGCTAAACAACGACATTTATCTGCAAAGGTAAATGTCTGTGCTTGAGAGAGTGTATGCACTCCTACAGTCCCCAAAAAATTAGTTGCAACTTGCTCAATGATGGAGTCCATCGCATCAGTTAAAGAACCCATACTAATCAAATGAGCGATAGGACAGCTAAAAAATGGAGTCAGGTATAAAGGAAGCCAATCATAGGAAAAATTGACAATTAAATCATAATCTGATTGAACTTGCCGAGCATAATCCCACATATTTGCTAAAACAGAGTTTTTCGGCAAAATAATCGGCTCATCGCGGGTCTGGGTTTGGGCTGGTGTTTGCAGTTCACCAGCAATTTCTATCACTGATATATTCTTCACTACTGAGCCACTAGGCGCAACTATTGTGACAATATGTCCACGCCGGAGCATTTCCTGAGCAATATTAGTGAGAGTCAGTTCCACACCACCCCCAACACCAGAGCCAATTGCACCCACAGGAGTAGATAAAAATAGCAACTTCAGTGAGTTGCTTTGGTCTGTAGTCATAGTTTTGACAAATAAAATTTACTTATGTAGCTTCAGTAAGTCGGCAAGAATAAATCATACTATGTTACACAATGAGGACAATTACCAATTAGGAATGGGTATAAACCCTTCCAATGGGCTATTCTAAATTTTGACTTTTGCAAAAATCATTGATGAAATCGACAATCTTACCTGAACCTCTCAAACCCGGAGATTTACTGCGAGTTATTACTCCCAGTGGTGCTTTGCGAGAATTTAAGGCTTTCAAGCAGAGTGTAGAAATTTGGCGATCGCGCGGTTATCGTGTAGAAGTAGCCAATGATATTCAACATAATTGGGGATATCTGGCTGACAAAGATGAAAACCGTCGTCATCAACTAGCTCAAGCTTGGGAAGACCCAGATTGTCGGGGTATCCTCTGTGCTAGAGGTGGTTTTGGTAGCACCCGCATCTTAGAAAATTGGACTTGGGAAACTAACTCATCTACTCCCAAATGGCTGATTGGCTTTTCTGATATTACGGCTTTGTTGTGGAGTCTTTACAACGCAGGTATCTCTGGTGTTCATGCTCCTGTATTGACAACTTTAGCTGATGAACCAGATTGGTCAGTTGAGCGCTTGTTCAATTGGGTGGAAGGACGACCACTCCCACCCCTCAAAGGTTGCGGTTGGGGTGGCGGTGTGGTTACGGGTTTTTTGTTACCGGGAAACCTGACTGTAGCAACCCATCTGTTAGCTACACCCTTGTTACCCAATTTAGATGGAGTAATTCTAGCTTTAGAAGATGTCACCGAAGCACCATACCGCATTGACCGGATGCTCACCCAGTGGCGTTTAAGTGGTGCTTTAGCCAAAATCAAAGGTATCGCTTTGGGTAGCTTCACCAGATGTGAACCACCAGCAAACATACCTAGTTTTAGTTTAGAAGAAGTTTTGCGCGATCGCTTGGCAGATTTGAGTATTCCCATTGTTTCGGACTTACCATTTGGTCATGACAGTCCCAATGCAGCCTTACCTGTGGGTGGATTGGTAACTTTAGATGCAGACCAAGGAATATTAACTCTAATGAGTAAGGAGTAATGAGTAATGAGTAAGGAGTAACGTACCGTATTATTTACCGGTGTGTTAAGTGCTTAAGTTATTCTTGGAGTGAAAAATTATCTCCGAATGTGCGCCTAACACACTATACTCGCTATCTTCCAGTCCATTTACGATAACAACGAGCTGTAATGAAGTAAGGGTGAAAAACTTCTATGAAATTACTCTGAATAGTCTTGAAGAAAGTATCTACTATTTGAGGGTCATCTAGATGAAATGGATGCTCTTGATTAAAACCTTTAAAGAAACACCAGTTGAGAATTAATTTACCCTCTGGGTGTAGAATTTGATGGAAGTGTAGCACTTGCTGACTGGGATCAGACAAATGTTCTAACACGTCAAAAGAAACGATTGTATTAAAACTCTCATTGGTTGGTATTTCCTGAGCAATTATAATTTTGTTACTCAATCCTAGTTGCTCGGCTCGGTAACGAACAAAATCACGACTAATAGGATTAATATCGCAATATATAACTTGTTCAACTTGAGGGCAAAGGGCAGCAGCAATAGTATGTGTGCCAATTCCACCACCAAAATCTAACACCCGACCTTGAGCATAATCTACAATCAATCGCAGTGTATCTTCAATGTAGTCATTACTTCCTAAATGCCACGCTCCCAACTCAAATAAGTAAAGCTCCCCCACTCTGTCACGATAAAAAGCCGTAGCTTTGTCCCAATCAAAATCTTTATTACCTAAATCGGTCAATTGCTCGTGACCAGTATCTAATTTCATCTCTAGAGTTCTTGCATCTATATGCAAAAATTCTTGTAGATGCTGCTTTAGATGAAATGAATTTTCCCAAGAAGCTTTTAAGAAAGCTGGAACCGATATTTTATTCATAAAAATTTCTTTATTTTTCACAGAGTTAATATTTTAGATCAATATCAGTATTTATTTTTGATTTTAACAACCCAAGTTTGCCAATATCGTCAAGTAAAGTATCCCATCTCCTGCTAAATCAGGCTTAGACAATTATTTTTTTTGAGATAAAAAAATGGTGCGATCGCCTAGATAAATTAGGTAATTTTGGTTCATGATTTTGAGTGTTTGAGAAACGAACAATTTAATCTGCGCCGCATTGACTAGACTGCGGTGTGGTTTAACAAAAGTGAGTTACGGTGTAGTCAATAACTTGGCGTAAATATTCACGTTACTTCAATAAGCCCCTTTCCAAAGCAAAAAGGGGCTTAAATATCTTTAATTTTTCAGATAAAATCTAGCTTTCAAAGCCTCATGATTGGCGATCGCTAACCCTATAGAAAAATAGTACTACTAGCGATGACATCCCTCAATTCCTCGTTACAATACCTTAGCCAAAATAAGAGGATGAAGAGAGAGGGCCGATGTAGTAGAGTTATTGTCTCTCACAACGACAACTCAAAAACCACAATCAGCCCATGCCCGATATC